>JAFCEE010000003.1 GCA_017609285.1 Candidatus Pacearchaeota archaeon
TGAGTTTGCTTTGTATTCATAATAACCAGAAGCAAGTGTAATATTCAGCCCATTTTCAGAATCAACATTAGTATTATTTCTAAACAAACTTTCTGTTCCTAAAACAGATGTAGCTGTTGCATTGACTTCAACGCCGTAAGTTAGTGTAATATTATCTTCTTGCCCATTTAAATAAAGAGTTATGGTATCTGTTGCTAAACTTACATTATAATACAGCCACCCAGTATTATTAGTAAGTCCATAACTATCATTTATATAATATTTATAAGAATAATTTCCAGGAGTAAGAGAGTATAATTCAGAGCAGTTTTTTTCAGTAGAAGTTCCAGAACAACTTAAAGTTGCATTAACAAAACTTCCATTAAAATTATTTTCAAGAATAATTGTGTCAATAGCAATATTGTCCCTGATGGTTATGTTAAACCTGTTTCCTGTTGCAGAATAATCAGCAGGAGAACTTGGGACAACATTTTCATTTATGTAAGTTGGAACAGTATAATCTATGTTTATTATTTTTGTATTTTCTCTTGTATATCCTGAAGTTGTGCAATTTATTTTCCAGATTAAATTATTTCCCTGCGGAGGATTTATGGAATTAAATGTATTGTTCTGGTTTGTTAAAGTGTTGGTATTTGTATAAATTAAAGTGTCATCTATGTAAAGAGAACAGCTCGCATTATTGTAAGTATCATCAATAAAATTAAATGTAAAATTAATTTCACTGGAATTGCTGATATAATTATTTGCAGGAGATAATAAATCAACATAGGACTTACCAATTGTAATTGTTATTGCTGTTGAATTTTTCTTGTTTCCAGCTAAATCCTCTGACTGAACAATTATGTCATAAGTCCCTGTTGATAAAGAATCAAGAGTTATATTAGTTAATTCTCCATTTACAACTCCAGAACCATTTGTATTAAATGCGCCATCTACAAAAATAGTGTAATCCAAAGTAGGAGAATAATTATCTGTTAAATTTACAGTTATAACTGGAGTCGGATCATAAAAAGTTGTGCCATTTGCAGGAGAAGTGATATTGGCTTCAGGAGCTGTTAAATCTATATTAAATATTCTTGAAGAATTTCCAGAATTGCTTGCATTATCAATACAATTAATCATCCATTCCTGATTTTGCCCTTCAGATAAACCAGAAACATTAAATGTTGTGTTTGTATTTAATGAGACATTTGAGTTAGTCTGGTTTAAAACATCATTGAGATACAGGCTACAATTTAAATTTTCTAAGTAATTATCGTTTGCCGTGAATGTGAAATTGATGTCTTGAATATTAAACCAGCTATTATTTTCTGGGGAAACTAAAGTTGTAGTTGGAGAAGTTACATCAGGCCCGACAATAACCCAGTGAGTTACGGTGGTTAAGGGATATCCATCTTGTGCAGGAAATACAGCTGTGAGATTATAATATTTATCTTCTGTATAATCTGAAGCAGAATATGTAAGACCTTCACCTTCTAAAACCTGCCCCTTCTTTATACCATCTCGATAAACACTCATATTTCCTGCAGAAGGAGTTGTCAAATTAATTTTTGCATCTACATTATCACATGCAGTGATATAAATATTTCCATCAACACCATTTAATGTGAAAGTCCAGTTAATTTCTTTTACTATCGTAATATTAATTTTTGAAGAATTACTTTGTGAAATATTTTCAGAGTAATTAACTGATTCAGATGTCGCGTAAAATTCATAAGTAGAATATACTTCTCCTGTTGCATTTACCCACCATGTTAAAGTGCAATTATCTCCATCTTGCATATTTAAGCATGTTTGTGGATTAGAAACATTTGTGTAAAATGGTATAGCTCCTTCAACTGTGGATATTGCTCCTCCTTTATTTGTGGAGCTATAAACTGATAAGCTGGCTGTCTGCTCTCCAATAATATTGTTCAGAGTAGCATTTATTTTTATTGTATGAACCCCTGCTGTTGACAAGTTAAAAGTATAATTATAAAACCCGTTTCCATTAGTCGCAGTAGTACCTAAAAAAACATCATCAGCATAAATTGAAACATTGTTATTGTTTGCCGTATCTCCATTGCTTAAATTAAGATAGCCATAAACATTTGTGCTTTCATTTGGAGTGACTCTTGAAGGATTTAGTGTTTCAGTAATTGTCATCTCTGCTATTGTTATGTTTATTTTTGCACTGTTGACATTTGTTACATTAGTAGTATTTGCATCTGTTATTCCATAAAACTCAAATGCAGTGTTTAAAGCACCAGTTGCATTAACTTGCCATGTTAATGAACAGCTCTGGCCTGCACTTAAAGTGCAGTTTTGCGGATTTGCATTTATTGTGTAGAATGGTTTTGCTCCATCAATTGTAGAGATTGCTCCCAGTTTCACATCTTCACTGTAAACTGTTAATTGCTTTGTCTGTTCCCCTGTAATATTAAAATAAGTTGTATTAACTTTTATTGAGTATACTCCTCCTGTTGCAGGAACAGTGTAAGTATAATTATAATCCCCGCTTGCATCTGTTGTTAATTGTGTACTTGAACTTTCATCTAAAACTCCTGAACTAGAATTATAAAATAATTCTGTATTATCCTTGAATATAGAAATATTGTGGTTTGTTAAAGTAGTTCCATTGCTTAGATTAAGATGTCCGTAGATGGTGATATTTGTTGATACATCTGTTGCAGAAGGGTTTAATGTTTCTGTAATGTCTACTGCAAGATTAACAGAAAAAACATGAGTAGCAGAACCAGTGTTATCATATTTATCCCTGCATTTGTAATACAAGGTATAGCTGTTTCCATCAGTTAAGCCAGAATAATTAAATGAATGTGTTGTTGAATCTGTATTAGTGAAATTAGTCATGTTATCATAAGCTTCATCTATTGTGTTGTATCTGCAAATAGCATTTTCATCAGTAGTTATATTAATCCAGGTCCAGGTTGTTCCTTCTGCCAAGGTAGAGTCATTTTCAGGATTAACAATTGTGATTACAGGGGCATTTAATTCTCCAATTGTAATATTAATTATAGAAGAATTGCTTGAACTTACATTTTCAGTATAATTTGAAACAGATATTGCATAAAATTCATAAACAGAATCCATTTCTCCTGTAGCATTTACCCACCAAGTTAAGATGCAATTATCTCCATGTTGCATATTTGAGCATGTTTGTGGATTAGAAACATTTGTGTAGAAAGGTATTGCTCCTTCTGTTGTAGGTATTGCCCCTCCCTTATTTGTTGAACTATAAATAGATAAAGTAGCAGTTTGTTCTGCCTCAATATTGTTCAGAGTAGCATTTATTTTTATTGTATGAACCCCTGCTGTTGATAAGTTGAATGTATAATTATAGAATCCGTTTTCATTGGTTGTTGTTGTTCCTAAAAGTGTGTTGTCGGAATAAATTGAAACATTGTTATTGTTTGCCGTATCTCCATTGCTTAAATTAAGATAGCCATAAACACTTGTGCTTTCGTTTGGAGTAACTCTTGAAGGGTTTAGTGTTTCAGTAATTGTCATCTCTGCTATTGTTATGTTTATTTTTGTGCTGTTGACATTAGTTACATTTGTGTCATTTGCATCTGTTATTCCAAAGAATTCATATTGTGAATTCAGAGTTCCAGTTGCATTAACTTGCCATGTTAATGAACAGCTTTGGCTTGCACTTAAAGTGCAGTTTTGAGGATTAAAACTTATTGTGTAAAAAGGTTTTGCTCCCTCAGTTGTGTTTATCACCCCTTTAATTTCTGCAAATACTACTCCTGAAGCTAATGCAAATATCAAAAAACTAAATAAAATTATTCCAATAGTTAAAAAGTTCTTTGATATCTTAAAAGAAGGGATTTTAAAATCTGGTTTAGTGGTTTCAAATTTCTGTCTTTCTATTCTTTCAAATAATTCATTCATTGAAATTTTTCTTTTCTCAATCATTTTGACCTCCTTTCATTTCTATTCTTTTGCCTTTCCCATTTCTTTTTAATTCTTCTTTTTTCTGTTTCTTTGTCTCCCTATTAAACAAAGTCCAGATTGTTTTAGGACTTCTATCTAAAAGTTTTGCAATTTCAGTTAATCTTTGCCCACTTTCTTTGAGATGCTTTACAATTATCTCTAAAATTGATAAAACACTATTTTTTTCAAACTCCCCTAGTGGAATAAAAAAATCTGTTTTCTTAAAATCAAATTTCTTTGAACTTGCTTTTTTATAAGCCAAGGAAATTGCAGAGGGATTTTTTCCAAGAAGTTTTGCAATTTCATTTATTTTCTTATTTTGTTTTTCTTTTAAATATCTCACAATAGATTCTAATGGAGATAATTTTGTGTTAAATATAGAAACAGGAATTTCAATATTTTCCACATGTTTTTTCTTTCCCTCTTTTTTTTCAGAAATTAATTCGCCTAATTCTTTTTTAAGGATAAATCTAATTAAGTCATCTTTGGTAATATCTGTTAAATCTGAGTTTTCTATCCTCTTTTTCACAAGAGATTATAAGAAATATTTATTTATAAAAGTTACTATATGTAAGATAATTATATACATATGTAAGAAATGGGTTGATATATGTAAGATTAGATTAATTCCTAAACTCAACAATTTTTTCAAGCCAGTTTTTTTCAGCAGGTTCTTTATTTGTTTCTTTTATCACATTACCAGTTATTTCAGTATTAGAAGGTCTTCCAATAACATTGCCATCTTCATCTAATTGCAGACTTTTTCCCTGCTTTAACTCATTAATCATCCACGGGTCTAATGTAACATTTACAAACCCGCAATCTCCATCAAAAGAACAGGATAAATTTAGTGTAAAGTTCCAGAACTTATTTTGCGCAACATAAGTTGATTCACTTGGAGAAACCCATGAGAGTGTTAGGTTTCCGGGGCCTGTTGTTTCACAATAACCCTTTCCAGCAACACCCAAAGCATATAAAGCAGAAATTTCTTCTGGAGATAAAGCGCGGTTGAAGATTGCTACTTCGTCTATGAGACCGTTGAAAGCATTTGCTCCTAAATGGTCAATTCTATCTCCAATTAAAACATCAGCACCATTAGTATCAATAGTTCCACTATCTATTTCGTTCCCTGCTTCAACACCATCTATATATAATACTTTAAGAGACCCATTATATGTTCCAACTACATGATACCAATTACCTGCTGTAAGTGTCCCTGCTGAAGTCCAATCATTACTTCCCGTATCTAAATTTAAATGTAAATTACCCCCCTGATAAGTGCCTACTGCAAACATCCAACCACCATTTCCTACACCCTTTGAAATAATATTATCTAATATGAGATCTGCCGGAATTGTGGAGGGTTTAATCCATGCACTTAATGTAATTTCATTTGTTATATCTAAAGAAGCATCATCATTTATATTAATCCAATCTCCATCAAAACTAAACGCCTCTCCAACTTGTCCAGCAACACCTGTTGTTGCACCTTTATTAGTCCCATGATTATCTCCAACAGTATCTTGAGGGTCATTACCAACATTATCAGCATCATCAAAAGTCCAGTAGCTGACCATTCCTTCTGGGCATGCTGCACTCACCCCACCACTCCCCACCCCCACAAACAACAAACCAACTAACATTAAAAAGAATATTTTATTTTTCATTTTCCAAACACCCCCTTAATAAAATCAAGAATCATTTCAAACCAGTTCTTTCCATCTTCTACTTCTTCAACAACATCTCCAGTGATTATATTTTGTTGAGCCTTATACTTCTCAATAGCTTTTTTAACTTCCTTTGGGTCAAGAGTAACATTAACATCACCGCAATCTCCTCCTGTGCAGTTCACTCCAATCTGAACTTTAAAGAACTCATCCTGCTGGACATCTGTATCAGTAGTTGGAGTTATCCAGTATGTTGTTAGGTTTCCGTAGGCATTTACTCCAGCACTCCCAACTATCACAAACAGCAATCCAATTAATAGAATTAAGAATATCCTGCATTTTCTGCTTCTACTCCCGACCCCACACAGGTTATCCGATATTTTATGTTTGTCCCTACCACGAAGTCGCTCGCCCCCCCCGATTGGAAGGTTGGTTTTTATTTTAGGTGATTTTTGTTTTATCATTTCCTTCCTCCTTTCTTAACCAAAAATAAACTTTAGCCATTCCAATTTTTCTAATAGAAACTTCTCCAGCACCTTCTAAAAATGCAAGTGCAGTCCGAACAGCAGAACGAGACAGCTTAGAAATATCAACTAACTCAGTTATAATCAGCCCGTTATTAGAGTCTTTTTTTAAGATTTCACTAACTTTATTTACAGCTTTATCTGGCATTTTCACCTCTTATTGTGCATAATGTTGTTTATGATATTATTCATAACGTTGCTAACAATCTATTTAAATGTTACGGTTAGTCGTATTTCTTCCATATCCCTTATGTGATTTCCTTAACCTGCCAGCTTCATCAGCCGACCTCTTAGCAAACTCTTTCCCATCAACCATTTCATATCCACTTACTTCTGCCATTGTTTGTAATTTATCTAAGAAGATTTTTATCTTTCCCTTATTTTCTTTTGTTAAATCATCAGGAACATAATATATAATTGTTTTATTTTCTTTTTTGAATTTATATGCAAAAACTATCTTGTCTGTTTTTTTATTTATAAATTTAGTAAAACCAATTAATCTCATCACAAATCCGTTATTAAATTTTATCTCTATCTTATGGGTCTCATCCTTCGCTATCTTTTCCGCATCCTTGAATTCTTTCTCATTAGAAATCCAAGCTCTAATACTTTCTGTTTCTAAATCTGGCTTTCTTTTTCTATGTTCTGGTTCTTTTTCCTTTTCCATTTTTTATTTAAATTCCGATATTATTTCCTTAACTTCTTCTGTTGTGAATCCCATATTTCCTAAAAAAACTTTTAATTGATTTGTATTCATATCATCAGTAACTTCTACATCATCAAACCCTAAATCAATTAATAATTGATTAATTTTATTCTTTTTTATCTTTTGTATTTTTATTTAACTTCCATCTTCTTAGAAATCACCATAGGTTCTTTTTCTTCTTGTTTAATTCCATTCATTCTATTTCCCATATATTCCATGTATTTTTTATCTTTATGCAAGTAAACTTTTGTTGAATTTAACTTGGCATGCCCTAACATATCTGCAACAAGAAATAAGTCGTGTGTTTCATTCATTATCTCGGTTGCTTTTGTGTGCCTCAGAGTATAACTTCTAAACTTTGTAACTGTAGATCCTTTTTCAGGAGCAATCCATATTCCTATGGGTTTCAAAATCTTTTCTCTAAAAATATGCTTCCATCTTTCTGGGCTTATTGAATTATTTTCATAACTTGGAAAAAGATATTTAGATCCCTTCCAAAATATTTCTCTTGGATATTTTTTGGGTCAAGATATTCTCTTAAATATTTTGCAAGTTCATTGGTAACAGGCAAAACACGATCTTTCTTTGTTTTATTATTTGCCCCCATCTATATGGACTGTTAAATTTCTTAAATCAAAATCTTCAAATTTTAGTCTGCAGGCTTCTTTTGGTCTTAAAGCAAGAGTATAAATTGTCATCATTAATGCCTTATCCCTTTCTCTCATCCAATCTCCCCCCCCCCCCATATTATGAAGATATTGATTAGAATTATCTATGGTTTCAAGCATCTTTTTTATATTTGATGTAGAAAAGACTTCTGGTAGTTTTTTTGTTTCTTCGTATAAGAGGGTTTGATTTTCCATTTTATCTTCCCTCACCTCTAACTACCATTAGGTAGTTTTTTAAGGATTTTTGTATTTATAAATGTTACGATTGTTATCAAAAATAAACAATCGTTATTAATAGTAACATTTATAAAGTTCATTTTTCTCTATAATTAGATTAAAATGGGTGATAAAATTAAACGTCCTACTTACGATAAGTTATTGAATACGAGAGTTCCAAAAGAAGTTTTTAAAGCAGTAGAAAAAAAAGCCCACGAGAACGGAGATAAATCATCAGATATTATTAGAAAAGCAATAGTATTTTATCTAAAGGCGAAAGGTTTTCTTGATAAGAAAAAGAAATATTTGTAATTGATCATCGTAAGATTTATAAAGCTGGCTTATATTGTAGTATCATAATTGCGAGGCGTCATCTTTTAGATGACGCTGGTCGCTTTCTTTCTTCTCTATTAGCTTTCCTACTACCATATTCATATCTACAGAAAAATCACATGCCTTTCTCAATTTAAAAGATGAAGTTCTTCTAAAATAAACTATAGATTAATTTACAACTTTCCCAGCTTTAATCTTTACACCTTCAGATTTTAAAAGCTTAATTTTCTTTTTAGAGTTCCATCTTCCTGCATAACCTCCAACTTCTCCTGAACTTGATATAACACGATGGCAAGGAATATCTTTACTTTTATTTTTCTTTAAAGCCTGCCCTACTGCTCTCGGACTTGTCTTGAGAATTTTAGCTATTTCTCCATAAGTTTTTACTTCTCCTTTCTTTATTTTCTTCACTTCCCTATATACTTTTTTTTGAAATTTACTAATCATTAAACTTAAAAATCTCTTTTATATTAAAATGTTATGAAATTAAAAGAAAAAGTAGGTGTATATCTCGCATATTTAATGCAGGGTTTGATTATTGTTCTTATCGGGGTAGCTGTTTATAATAAAAACTACATCGGAATTTTCAATGGGTTTTTTGTTCTTATTATAATGTCATTGCCTTTCTTTTTGAGGAGAAGATGGAACATAACTTTACCATGGACATTAAATCTTTTGATAATGCTTTCTCTTTTTCTTCATACAGGAGGAATTGTTGGTGGTTGGTACCGCACTCTTTATCCCTTTTATGATAAGTTTGCTCATTTAATTGGTTCGATAACAATAGCTTTGCTAGGATTTGCCTCTGTTTTAGTTATAGATAGATATACAAAAGTTGAATTGACAAATAAATCTATTATCTTTTTTGTTATTATCTTTACTCTTGCTGTTGGATCTATATGGGAAATTGGTGAATTTTTGTTAGATACCTTTGTTGGGACTAATGCCCAGTATGATGGTTTAGAAGGAACCATGTTTGATTTGATTTTGGATTCATTTGGAGGGATTATCGCAGGAAGCATAGCTTATTTTAATCTTAGAAAAGGAAAAGAAAAATTTATAGACAAATTACTTAAAACAATGAAATTAAAGTTGAGAATAGAATTGCGTAAATCTTAAAAGTATTCTCTTTCTTATTAAATTATGGAAAAATTAATGTTGATAGGTTTAGCTTTAATTTTTGTAGGTATAATTTTTTTAGTTGTATCTGTTATAAGTGCGGCTTTATCTGAGAAAGGTAAAGTTGATATAGCTATTGGAGGTTTTATAGGGCCAATACCTTTTGGTTTCTTAACAAGTAAGAAAGCTTTTTACTTTTGGCTTGCTCTCTTGATTTTAGGTTTGGTTTTATGGTTTTTAGCTAAAAATTTACAATGATAAAAAAAACAATACAAGAAATTAGTAAGGAGTATGATTTAGAATTGGAAAAAATAATTAAAATTGTGAAGAAAGAAAAAGCAAAAAAAGTTTTGTTACAATTTCCTGATGGATTAAAACCTTATGCTACAATAATTGTTGATTATCTAGAGGCGAAACTTCCAAAAGTTGAATTTTTTATCTGGCTCGGTTCTTGTTTCGGAGCTTGTGATATTCCTTCTGTTTCTGAAAAAGATTTTGATTTAATAATACAATTCGGACATTCTCCTTGGAATTATGGAAAGAAAAGTGAGATTAAAGTTTTGAAATAATTTTATTTTGTGAAAAATTTTTACTTTTTTAAAAATCAATCCCTTTTATTGTTTTCTTATTTTTATCATAATAATGTTTAACTTTTTTAAATTCAGTTGCTATATCTGAAACAGTTAAAATTTTCTTATTAGCTTTTCTTCCAGTAATTATAACGTGACACTTTTTGTTATTAAGTAAAGTCAAAAGGTCTTTTTCTTTGATAAGGTTAAACTCTAAAGCATATAAAATTTCATCTAAAACAACAAGAAAATATTTTTCTGAAAGCATGAGCTTTTCAGTTAAATTAAAAGCTTTTCTTATCTCTTTTCTATACAACTCTTTAGATTTTCCAGTAAAAAAAGTTTTTAATCCAAAATTGTAAAATTCTATATTCTTATAATTTTTTAGAATTCTCTCACCAGTTTTTCTTTTTTTCATGAACTGTATTATAGCTACCTTGCCATATTCACTTGCCCTTACTACATGACCTATTGCTGCAGAAGTTTTACCTTCTCCCCTACCATAATAAGTTATAAGAAGTTTCATTTTAATTTACACTTACACAACCTTAAAACCTGCTCTTTTCTTGATTTGTCACGATAAATAGTTAAGCCTTTACACCCTAGTTTGTAAGCTAATAAAAAAGTTTTTTTCACTTGCTCTACACTCGCATTATAAGGCAAATTCACTGTTTTTGAAACTGCATTGTCTGTATATTTTTGGAATTCTGCCTGTATTTTGACATGTTGTTCTGGTTTTATGTCATGAGCTGTAACAAAAAGTTTTTTTATTTTTGCCGGTAATTTTGTATGCTTTATACTACCTTTAATTGCTATGTCTAGAAGCTGTTTTTTTGTTAATCTATATTTTTCAGCTATTTCTTTAAAAAGAAGGTTAAATTCTGTAAGTAAACCATAGGTTGTATATCTCTCAAAAATAACATTAAACAAAGGTTCTATTCCTGCTGAACAATTAGCTATTATACTTATTGTTCCTGTAGGAGCGATAGTAGTTAGAGTAGCATTTCTTATCTGCTCGCCTTTATAAATACTATTTTTTATGTTTGGGAAATTTCCTCTTATTTTCGCTAGCTTTTGACTTGCTTCCTTACTTTTTTCCTTAATAAATCTCATTATTTTTTCAGCTTCTCTAATAGCTTCTTTTGAATTATAAGAAATGCCTTGTTTGATTAAGCAATCAGCAAATCCCATAATGCCTAAACCTATCTTTCTATTTAACTTAACTTTTCTTTTTATTTCGGGTATTGGAAACTTGCTCGCATCTATACAATTATCAAGGAAATGAACTCCTATTTTTACTACTTCCTCTAGGCTGTCATAATCTATGCCTTTTTCATTAGTGATCTTAGCTAAATTTATGCTTCCTAAAACACAGCTTTCATAAGCCAGCAATGGCATTTCTGCACAAGGATTTGTGGCTTGAATTTTTTCTTTCGGTGTAGGATTTTTCTTGTTAATAGTGTCAATAAAAATCACTCCTGGCTCACCGTTAAAATGGGCGTTTTTGCAAATTAAATTAAAAATTTTCCTGGCTTTTTCTTTTTTTATGACTTTTTTTGTATGCGGGTCTATTAAATTATAACTTTTGTTGTTTTCTACAGCATTCATGAACTTGTCTGTTAATGCTACCGAAATATTAAAGTTCTCTAATAAATTTTTTCTTTTCGCTTCAATAAACTTTTCTATGTCCGGATGCTCCACACTTAATATTCCCATGTTTGCTCCTCTTCTAATGCCTCCTTCTTTGATTGCTCCTGTTGCTGCATCAAAGACTTTCATAAATGATACTGGTCCAGAAGCAACCCCGCCTGTATCGGCAACAATAGAACCTTCTGGTCTTAATCGGGAGAATGAAAAGCCTGTACCGCCACCTGATTTTTGGATTAAGGCCATATTTTTTACAGCTTGAAAAATCCCAGCAAGGTCATCAGGGATAGGCAAGACAAAACAAGCAGCTAGTTGTTGTAATGGCCTGCCTGCATTAGCTAAAGTAGGAATATTAGGCAAAAACTCTAAATTTGACATAACATCAAAAAACTCTTTCTCACTTTTATTTGAGTTTTCCCCATATTTTTTGTCAATAAAAGCAATATTTTTAGCTACTCTCCTAAACATCTGTTCAGGAGTTTCAATAATTTTACCTTTTTTGTTTTTAGCTAGAAACCTTTTCAGAACTATTTTTGCGTTTTTAGTTAACTTTAACATTTTCCTCTTTTTTATTTAAAAAGAGAAAAGTTTTTATAAATCTTACTTCTTTAGAGGAAAAATGGCAGAATGTAAGCAAAAAGAAAATTTGAAAAAGTGTAATTGTAGTTGGCCAGGTTGCGAAAGGAAAGGAGTTTGTTGTGAGTGTATAGCTTATCATTTATCGAGGAGAGAATTGCCAGCCTGTTGTTTTCCAGATAGCGAGGAGAAAAGCTATGACAGGAGTTTTGAGAACTTCGCGAGATTGGTGAGGGAGGCGAAGATATAGCCCATAATATATATTCTAAAATATATACTAAAAAACATATAACTGAAAATAGATATTACGCTATATAATTCCTAATAACATTAAAAGACCAACAATAAACAAGATAAACCAGCTACAATATTTTTGTAAAAATTATCCCTTATCTAAAACAATTTGCTCGATTTTCCTTTCACTAACCTAACAGTTAGTATAATTACATAATCTATACCCAACCCAAAACCATTGCTATACCTAAAAAAAACATTATAATTCCTGCGACTAAATGTAAGTATTTAATGTTTTTTTCTTTCCATCCAGAAACATCTTCAACTTTTGCAAAACCAGCATATACAATTAAAGTTATTCCCAACATTGGCAAAACAAAAATTATATTGTAGAGGAGTAGAGGAGGTATTGTTTTAATTAATTCTAAAGATGATAATATTCCAGAAGCAATGACATAAGGTCCTATAGTACAAGGCAAAAGAAAGACAGTTACAAAAATACCGACAAAAAAAGCTCCTCTCGGACTAGTAACTCCAGAAATTAATTTTTTAACTTTTGGCCTCATGCTTAAAGGCATTTCTGTTGCAAATCCACCAGGTTTATATCTTACAAAATCCCTAATATTGAGAGAACCTAAAATAATGGCAGCAAAACCTAGAATTTTATAAAGCCACAATCTTATAGAAGTTAAAGCTTGAACAAGCTGAAAAAATCTGATAATTACTAAACCATAAATTAAATACATAATAAATACTGATGTTGTAAAAGCAAGTCCTGCTAATAAAATGTTTCTTTTCTTTTTTGGATTATACGTTAAAATTGCAATTAACATTAAGGTTAAAACAGCAAGTGCACAAGGATTTACAGCATCTACAGCAGCCAAAGAAACAATTTTCGCAAGTGTGAGTGATTCTTTCATCCCAACTTGACATTCTGCAATTTCAGTATAAGCAATACACTGGTAATTTGTTTCCTTACCACACTTATAATTTGTTCTTGTTTTTGTACCATTTATACACTCACTCCATTCACTAGGATTTGGACAAGAAGGACATTTGCTAGTTTCAATTGATTTTCCATTCCACTGAAATAGCCAGCCTTTTAGTTGGATAGCGTTCTCAAAATAAATATTTTTTCCAGATAATGCTACTGGCGCTGGCTCTACAACTTTATAAGGAATTTCATCAATAGTATAGGAAAGATTAGTGGAAGTTAATAAATTTTTTAACAACTCATTATTATTTCCGCCATTTGTTTTAATTAAAATCCTTTCATTTGACCATATCTTTGGTTTTCCGGGTAAGGTTGTAAGGTCAAGATTTTCAAATTTTTCAGAGGAATCAATTAACGGACAGGGATTTTTGTTTAGTTTAGTTATCTTATCTAAATTATTTAAAATCGGACGGTCGCCAATAATATAATTTTCTTTTCCTAAAATTACTAAGGGAATTCCAAAACCTGAGCCATATTTTTTATCATATTCTAAAAGCAAAGGTGCATTTTCTTGCTGCTGATAAATTTCATATTCTATTATGACTAATTTAGGATTTTCTTTTAACAAATTTATTAATACGGGGTCTGTTTTTGCGCAATGAGGACAGCCAACTCCTGTAAAATAAACAATACAGGTTTTTTCTTCTGTAGTCTGGGCTGTTGAAAAAGACATGGAGAAAAATAAAAAAGTTACAACTGCTACTAAAATTAACATTCCCCTCAATAACACTCTTTTTTTATTTTCCATATTTTTATAGTGATGAAACCCTTTATAAATCTTAGTTTCAAAAAATGAAACCTTTCTTATTTTACAAAAAGATCTTTAATTTCCTCATTGAGAATAAGTTTATTTGTCATTCCGCTTTTTTCTTTTTTAATCAGTCCTTTTTCTTCCATCCTAGCAACTATTCTCGATATCTTTACTTTATTAGAACCAAGAATTTTTGTAAGTTTGCTTTGACTTAATTCTCCTTTATTTTCAATTAAACAAATTAGTACTTTTTTATCATCTTCATCTAAAATATCTAAAAATTTAAGCAAATTAGCTTCTATTTCTTTTTTTTCTTTTATAAAACTATTGCTTAGAATATAGTAAGTTGCTGAACCTACAAATAAGCCCAAAGAGGATATGGAGACAATTATAACCCATAAAGGTAATTTGCATCCGCAAGTTGAAGAAAAATTTTCTGTCGTATAAAAGACAGTAAAAGATATTACAAAAATAAAAAAAGTTATGATTCCAAAAATTAAGATGGCTGGTCTAAATTTGCTTTTTTCCATTTTTCCTCTCTTTATAAAAATAGAGATTTGTTTAAAAATCTTGCTGAGAATTCTTTACTTCATATTTTTTAGTTTTTCCAAACTTTTCTCTAAAATTTTTTCAAATAGAGGTTCAAATTTTTTATTATATTCTACAACTGGTTTTAAATTAACTAAAGCATTTACAAATTCTTTATTATAAGGAATTTTTCCGAGTAAAGGAATTTTATATTTTTTGGCAAAGATTTCAATTTTTTTACTGAACTCTTTATTAATATCATATTTGTTTATAACAACCCCATATGGTATGCGGAAGTGCTCAACTGTTCTCAAAGCTCTTTTTAAATCTGAAAGGCCAGAAGGTGTTGGTTCTGTTATGGCAAGAATAAAATCAGAACCTTGTATAGAAGCAATAACAGGACAGCCGACTCCTGCTGCTGAATCAACTAAAATAATTTCAGCTTTTTGTTTTTTTCCTTCTTTCATAACTTTTTCTTTTATTAATGAAACTACCTTCCCACTTCCTGTTGCCCCTATTTTTAATTGTCCAGAAATTAAATTAAAATTATATTTTGTTTTGGCTGAACCAATTTTTCCGTTTTTAACTTTTATTAAGTTAACAGCTTTGGCAGGACAAACTAATTGACAAGAGCCACAACCTTCACATAACATTGAATTAAAAATAGGTTTATTCTTCTTTTTATCCCAAGATATAGCTGAGAAATTACAAACATCTAAACATTTTTTACATCCAATACATTTTTTTTCGTCAAGAACAGCTTTCTCGTTTGTTTCAACTTCTTTCCATGAAGAGAAATCTTTTTCTTTTAATCCTAAAGCCAAACCTAAATTTGGAGCATCGGCATCACAATCCGCTACAATAATTTTTCTTTTCCTTGCTAACAAAACAGCTAAACTTGCTGTTAATGTAGTTTTTCCTGTACCTCCTTTTCCACTTAATATTGTTAAAGTTTTCATTTTTCCAAATTTTCAGCTATTTTTTCTATGCTTTCATGTTTAATAGGCAAGCCTTTAGAATATGCTTTTAAAATTTTTTTAGAATAAGGAATTTCAGCTATAATCTCAGCTTTGAATTTTTTAGCTATTTCCTGAATTAATTTTTTATCTCCTATATCTGCTCTATTCAAAATAATCTTACTAGGAATTTTTAATTTTTCTAAGAGCTGCAAAATTAATTTTAAGTCATGTTGCCCAAGAGGTGTTGGCTCTGTAATACAAAAAGCTGAATCAACTCCAGATAAAGCTGAAATAACATTACAATGAGTTCCTGGAGAAGTGTCAATTAAAACAAAGTCATAATTTCGCTCTTTTTCTTTATTTTTTGCAAAATCTTTCAAAGCATTGACAACAGGTGATTCTTCTTCAACTCCAATTTCAGTTTCAGCTGAAAGAAAATCTAAATTTTTAATTTTTCCAGAATAAATTGTTCCTATCTTTTTTCTTGACTTTGAAATTGCTCCATAAGGACAAGAAATCATGCAAGCAGAACAACCAATGCATTGTTCAGGAATTAATATAGGATAATTTCCTTTAACAAAAACTATAGCATTTTCTCTGCATACTTCTGAACATCTGCCGCATTTTTTACATTTTTTGAAATTAAATTTTGGAGTTGGTTGGTAAACATCTTTGATTTTTTCCCTTTTTATATTTAAAATAAGATGGTCATTAGGACAGTCTACATCTGCATCTATAAGTGAGGTTTTTCCTTTTTTTGACAACTCTAAAGCAAGAGAAGTTGCAACTGTTGATTTACCTGTTCCTCCTTTCCCTCCTGTAATTGCTATTTTCATTCTAATCTTTCTTTAGCTATTTTTAAAGCAGCTTGTCTTGGCGTTATATTTTCTTTTCCACTTTTCTCTAAAACTAATTTTGTATTTTCACTTATTTTTTTTCTTATTAACTCAAACACTTCTTTTTCAGTTCCTCCGATATACTCGACATAAGAAGAAATTACACCTCCTGCATTACATAAAAAATCAGGAATTACTAAAATCTCTTTTTTGTATAATTTTTCTTCTAGTTCAGGGGTTGTTGGTATATTGGCTGCTTCAGCAATTAGTTTAGCTTTTATTTTATCAACATTTTCTTTTGTAATAACATTTGGTCTTGCCCCAGGAATTAAAATATCAATATCTAATTCAAATAATTTCTCATTTGCTAAAAATTTTCCTGGTCTGTAATTAATTACACTTCCTGTTTTTCTCTTTATCTCTTGTAATTTTTCATAATCTAAACCACTTTCATTATAAATACAACCCTTAGAATCTGAAATTGCTATTATCTTAACCCCCAATTCTAATAAAAATTTACAAACAGCCTTGCCTACCTCACCAAATCCCTCTATTGCTACTGTTGCATTTTTTAAATCTAAATTAATATAATCAGCAGCAACTTTAATTGACTCAACAACCCCAAAACCAGTGCTTCCAAGTTCATGAGGAATTCCTCCTTTTTCTTTTGACTTGCCAGTACATGCTTTTTTATTGCCTATTTCGTCAGCAAAATTATCCATATCTTTACTGTCAGTATACATATCAGGAGCAGAAATATATTCAGTTGGGACAAGTGATTTCAAGGCTCGAGCATATGCCCTTACGATTTCTTCTTTTTTTTCAGGAGAAAGCAATTTTGCATCTGCTATTATTCCGCCTTTTGCTCCTCCAAAAGGCAAATCTATAAGAGCTGTTTTATAAGTCATTGCTCTTGCTAATCTTGAAACTTCTTCTATACTTACATCAGGAGTCATTCTTATGCCGCCTTTTCCAGGCCCTCTTTTAGTATTGTCAATAACTAAAATTCCTTTCATTCCTGTTTTAGGGTCATAAACTTGTATGATTTTTTCAGGACCTATCTCATCATATTTTACCATTTTTTATTTTTACTTATTGATTTTATTGTGCTTCTAATAATTTTTCTAAATAATTTCTATGAAAATAAACTGTTTCCCAATGTCAATCTTTTTCATAAGTTAATAATATTGGATTTACAGTAGGTTCGCCATAGTTTGGGTCTTCACCTAAACACTTTAAACAAGGCAAACCAATATCTTCTTTATAGTGGGGTTCAATTTCTCCTGCCTTTATTTTTTCAATTAAACCAGCAATTTTCTAGCATTTTCCTTTAATTTATTATTTTCTGGTCTTTACTGCTTGCCCATAAACATTGGGCCAGTTGCTTGCTCTATTTTTTTTAATTTTCCCTGCATAAATTTTTCTATCACACCCCTCACTTTACCTTGCCCTTGATAAATTTCTATTCCAAGCTGATTTAAAACTTGAAAAGCTCTTGGTCCTAAATTGGTTGTTATAACTACATTAACTTTTTCATTTGCAACTAATTGCGAGGCTGTAATGCCAGCGCCCCCAAATTGCCCAGCTGCTGTATTCTCTATTGCTTTTACACTTTTTATCTTCTTCTCTTTTTCATCTATTTCTACAATTAAAAAATATCTGCATCTTCCAAATCTCGCGTCTATCTCATCATTTATAGTTTTTCCTGTCGAGCTTATAGCTATTTTCATTTTTCTTTTTTACCTCCTTACAATTTTTTACTTTTCCTATTTCTACTCCTATCTGGCCAAATCGAGCCATCTGAACCATAAAAATGTTCAATTAGCCATTGATCATAACTTTTTCCTAAAACCTCGACTGGCTGACCTAAAAATTCTTCAACTAGTCTGTTATTTTCCAACAAATGGGTTTCATTTGCTTTCTTAAATTTTAAGTAATTATAAGCTTGCAAAATCAACTGGAATTTTTCGGGATTCTCTTTGCTCACATCAGGATGATATTTTTTAACCCTTTGTCTAAATACGTATTTTATTTTTTCTGGCTCTATTTCTGCTTTCTCAACTAAACCTAAGATAAGTTTTGCTCTTTCTTCTAAGCCTTCCTCTTTAGTTTTCATCTTTATCTCTCTCTTATCATAGGAGAGCCACATTTAGGACATTTTTGTTGGTAGCAAGGTACACCCACTATGTGCTCTTCCCTATAACCGCATTTCGGGCATACACAATAACCGCCAGGTCCAGCAGCAAAACCACCCATTCTCCCTCTTCCGCCGCCTCTGCCCATTCCTCTACCAACTCCTCTCCCTTGACCTCTTCCAAAACCTCTTCCTACAGGTTGCGCCATTTGAAATACACCTCCTTGTATTCTTATTGCTTGACCATTAATTAAAGCTAAAGCAATTTTTTTTCTTGCTGAATTCAATAAACGAGATAATGTTGGCTGGCTTATCTTCATTTGTTTAGCTGCTTTTTTTTGTTCTATCTCTTCTAAATCAATTAATCTTATAGCTTCTAATTCTTCAAATGTTAATATTGTTTCATTTAAAGCTGTTGCTGATACTCCTCTTGGTTTGAAGAATGTAATTGAGGGTTGAAAAAATATTCTTCTTATTTTTCTATGTCGAGGCATTTTAATTTAAAATTCTCTTTTCAAAAGCAAACCACATTTAGGACATTTTAAAGTCGAGCAAGGAATGCCCCTTTTATGCATAATTTTGTAGCCGCACTTTGGACAGACACAATAACCACCAGGTCCTAATCCTCTTGCCCCCTTTACTTTATTCTTAAATCTGCCTTTTCTCTGCCATCCAAATCCTCTTCCTAACCTTAAACCAGTAGCAGATTCTAAAGGTTTAAAGTAGCCAGAAGTTAAGTCATGGCTTTCAATTTGTATTGCTACATATTCTAATCTTTCTATCTTCTCGATTAACTTTTCTTTTAATTTATTTGAGATCGATGTAGCTTTTTCCACACTCAAGTTGCTTGGCAATTTTATTTTCAGATTGGCTGTTATAGCAGAACCTTTTTTCTGTGTTTTTAATTCTTCTAATTCTATGTTCTGCTCTTTAACAAGTTGTTTAATCTTATTCTCAATTTCTTCCCCTGCTGAAACATCAAGTAAAGAGTCGGTTGCTTCTTTTCCAAGAGAAAAGCTCTCTTTAATTATATAAAGGCCAATTAATAAAGTCAATAAAGGATCAGTATAAATCCAGTATCGAGTTAAAATTAAACCAATAAATACTACGAGAGAAGCATAAACATCCACTCTGCTATGAACACCATCAGACAACAATGCAACAGAATTTTCTTTTTTTCCATAATATATTTTTAACCTTGCCATTACCTCATTAATTAAAGCTGAAAAAAGCATAATTCCTAAAGCAAAATAGCTTAATTTTAGGATTTTAGGACTTAAAAAGTTTTGATAAGCTTCGTAAATAATCCATAATCCAGTTGCAAATAAAATTATAGTTATAATTAATCCCGCAAGAACTTCAAACTTGTAATGTCCGTAAGGATGTTTTTTGTCTACAGGTTTTTTTGAAATCTTTATGCCTATAAAACTTATTGCTGAAGACAATATATCCACACTTGAATGAATACCCTCTGCTAAAACAACTAAGTAGCCAGACATAATTCCAATTACAACTTTACCTATTGCTAAAATTAAATTAGCTATCACTCCAAAAAAAGCTATTTTTTCTTTCATTTGTCCCTTTTCATATAATATTAATTTTCTACTTTTAATCTTTTTGGTTTAATTGCTACTATTTTTTGTCATGCCTTACTGCTTTTTGATACTTTTGTCCATATTAATTTCACTTTTCCGTCTTTCATAGTTATAGCTCCAGCTTAACAATTCCTAACACAAATTCCACAACCTATACATCTTTCTTTATCTATCCACGGCATTTTTACTTTAACTCTTTCAATCTTTTTTCTATTTCTTCTAATTCCTGTTTCAAAATTTCCATTTCTTGCTTTATTGCTTCTTTGTCTTGCTTGAGTAAAGTTTTTTCGTCTTTTGCTGTTAATTGTTGAACTGGTTGTATTTGTGCTGTTGGTTGCGCATATGGATTAATTACTGGAACTACTTGTTGGGGCATAACTGCTGATTGAGGCATTATAGGAATTCTAGCTCTCCATCTAAAACCTCTTCCAAAACCTCTTCCCATGCCTCTTCTCCAAGCCATTCCTAAGCCATAACCAAACCCAGGATTCATAAATCCAGGCACATTAAAACCTGCACAATACCCCATCGCTCTTCCAGTCATTGGTCCCTGTCCTGAAGGACCTGTTCCATCTCCTCTTGGCATTTTAACCCCCCGCCTTAAAAGGCATTTTATTTTAATAATTTTGAATATGTATTCTTTATAGAATTATGAATAGATATTCATTTATAAATCTTTTGGTTTTGATTTTTTAAAAAAGCAAGAAAAATTAAAGAGTTTCTTGTTCCTTATCTGGTTCTCCTGCCGATTCTGATGTTCCTTCTATCTCGCTAACTAAATCTTCTTCATTTATAGAGTTGATAAGTTCTTTAAACTTTCCAAACTCAGAAGCTGGAATCCTTGTCCCTGATTTTGTAAATCCAGAATAGCCTCCATCTGCTCCTGTCACAAACTCTCTAATTGTCACTCCAACATTTCCACCAAAATCATCTACTCTAACTACAATATCAGTTTTTTCGTTTTTTGAAATTTTACCTATATCTTTTTCCATTTCAAGTATAAATAACAATCTCTTTTAAATCTTTTCTTTTTACACGCCCGCGGCAGGAGTCGAACCTGCGCGCCCCGAAGGGCCCAGATCTCCAATCTGGTGCAATACCGTTATGCGACGCGGGCTTACAAAAAGATAAAGAAAGAGATTTTTAAACTTTATTTAAAATATTTGTCTAAAATTTTTCTTGCTTCTTCACTAACTTCCCCCACTGTTTTTGTCCCATCTATTACCACAATATTTTCTTCAGGAAAAATTTCTGGAAGTTTAAGATAACTCTCTCTTAATTTTTTTTGAAATTCTAAGCTAGATTCAAATTTATGCTCTTTTCTCTTATCTTTAGACATTCTTTCTATAGCTACTTCAACAGGAACATCAAAAATTAAAACTAAATCTGGAGTAGGCATATCTTTATGCTTATCTATTAGTTCTTGTAGTGGCAAACCTTGGGCAGATTGATAAACTGTTGTTGAATATTTGTATCTATCAGAAACAACATGTACTCCTTTATTTAATGCTGGCTCAATCAATTCAATGATATGCTCTTTTCTGTCACTAATAAACAATTCAGCTAAATTTTCAGCTTGAGTGTAAGGGTTATCATCAGTTCTCAGAATTTTTCTAATATCTCTCTCTTTATACGGTTCTCTTGTAACAAGAACATGATTATACTTGCTTTTTTTTAAAAAATATCTGATAATAGAAAGTACCTGAGTAGATTTTCCACAACCATCTATCCCCTCCAAAACTATAAATTTTCCTTTCATTTCCTCTTTTTTGTATTTTTATTTTATAGAAATTTAAGGTAAATATCCTGACCTAAATTTTTCAATTAACCACTCTAGTGTTTCTCTTCTTTTACCTTCTATTTTCCACATTTCACTTTCTTCCAATAATTTTTCTAATTCTGGAATAATTAGCATATCTCTTACTTCTTCACTCCTCATCGATTTTCTAACAAATTCTTCCTCATTATGTCTTTCAAAAAAACTTTTTATCCCCCTTTCTTCATCTCCTTTTATATCTGTGAAATCTTGACCATAAATATGCAAAGACATAGAAAAATCAGCATAACTTCCTGCTCTAACTTCTCTTTCCATTTTCTCACTTAATTCCTCTGCCCATAATTTTTGCCAAAATGTTACTCCAACAACATTATCTGCCCATGCCTTAAACAAATCTCTAGAACGCCAAGAGGTTGTTATATTCAAATAAAGTATTCCATCATTTCCTTCTATGCCCCTTAATTGAATTTCTCTTAGACAAGGTAAATCTGCTTTCATATGGGTGTCAATTTCTGGCAAAGATGTAGAAGCTACAGCTCTTCTTGTATAAGGAATTTTAGCTACCCTGTTCAAAGCAAGAGCTATTTGGTCTATTGTCTTGCTATCCCCTAAGGGATATTCTCTTAACCTTTGACTATAATGATAGGGCCATTCAGTAGCTTCAAATTCTTCTCCTTTTTCTATCTTCTTCCGCAATACATCTAAACTTAAGATTAAGTTATTTTTCACCCCCATCATTTCAGCTAAATATTTTCCTCTTTCTGAAAAACTTATAGCTGGAAATCTCGGTTCTTCTAAAGGATTTGTAACTTCAATTAAAACTCTCGCATCTCTACTTTCTGGGTCAATATAATTTCCTTTTGAATCTTTCCTGTCATATTCTGTCCTTATCCTTAACCCCTTTTCCCAAACAGCTTTCATTGCCCTATAAAAAGCTCTTGGAATAGAATCAGCTACCACATGTAAGGTTGGAATTCTTTTTTCAGTTATTCCCATATCTCTTTCAAAACTATCTTCTTTATAAATACTATTATAAAGAAAAATATATTTTTAACCTTTCATTTCTATTTTTATATTGACAGAACGAGGAATAGGAGTTCTCATTATAGCATGTAAAACTCTATCGTTGGCAGGCAAATCAATAACTCTTTTATGTATCCTCATCTCAAATCTATCAAAAGTAGCTGTGCCATCACCACAAGGACTTTTCCTTGTTGTAACTTTTAGTTTTTTTGTTGGCAAAGGTATTGGACCCGAGATAACAATCCCTGCTTTGCTAGCTATGTCTTTAATTACATTACATATTTCATTCAAAGCGTTTATATCCACGCTACTCAACTTTATCCTTACTTTTGCCATTTTACTTCTTCTGAAAAGAGAAAAATTTATTTAAAAACCTTGCTGTTCTTTAAAGTATGAGAACTTTGAAGATATTGCTCTATTTTCTTTTAATAATCAATTTTCTTTTAATTGGCTTTTTAATCTCAGAAACAGGGAAAGTTGTTTATGAAGTTGAGAGGGTTAATATAACAAGAGTAATAGACGGAGATACTTTTGAAACTGATATTGGAAATGTCCGCCTTTTGGGAATAAATGCTCCAGAAAAACCAATGAAAGATTATGAAGAGGCAAAATCTTTTCTTTTACAGTTTGAAGGTAAAGAGGTTGAATTAGTAAAGTTAAGAGAAAATAAAGATAGATATGGTAGATTTTTGAGATATGTTTTTTATCAAGGCAAAAATATTAATGAAGAAATTTTAAAGCAAGGTTTAGCTCATCTTTATTATTATCAAGAGGATAGGTATGAAAGAAAATTAAGAAAAGCAGAAGAAAAAGCAAGGCAAGAGGAAAGAGGAATATGGCAGGAAAGTGAGGATGAATGCGCTAGGTGTATAATTTTAGTTGAGTTAAATAGTATAGACCCTGGCGAGTATGTCTTATTTAAAAATATCTGTAGCTTTAATTGCAGTTTAGATGGATGGACAATTAAAGATTCAGCGACTCACATTAAAAAATTAAATTTTTCTTTGTCAAGAGGAGAAGAAAAGAAAATAGAGTATAAAGGTAGGGTATGGAACGATGCTGGAGATACCCTATATTTAAGGGATGAAAAAGGTTTGCTGGTGTTGTGGTATAGATATTAAGTCCTAATACTTTGTTTTGGTCAACAAAGCCTTTCTTTATATCACTAACACTTTACCTTACGCCCTCTGAACGCCCTGACCGGGAGTCGAACCCGGAGCTGGACCGTTCTGCGATAAAACTCCTATGGTTGCGGGATAAAAACCCTCCGGAGGTTTTCATCGCGACAGGGTCCTATGTTAGCCGCTACACCACCAGGGCACAGATTTTTGAAAATATGTAGATTTTTAAATTTATTGATGATACTTTTAAAAAACCTTTTTACTTTTAGTAAACAGAAAAAAGAGAAAAGAGAAGATGAGAATTAGTGTTATAATAACTGTTATGTTAATTGCTCTTTTAGCTGGCTTGAGCTATTTTCTCTACTTTGCTATTTCAAATTTTGTGGCAGAACCAATACCCTTTATACAAAACTTTTCCCCAGAATTACAAGTAAAAAATCAGACAAGTTATAAAGGAGAACTACAATTTTATCCAAACATGAGATTTGCTAAAAAAACTCTTATATACAATATTGAGCCTTCTTGTAATGAGAAAAAGCAGACAAGGATGAGAAGAGCTTTTTTAAAACTAGAAAATGAAACAGGACTTTTGAAATTTTACAGAAACATATATAAAGAAAAAGCTGATATATTAGTGAGTTGCCAGGAATCAGAGTTAGCAGAGAAAATTCCTGGGGAGTATTATATAGCAGGGGAGGGAGGTCCGACAGCAATAATAAATACTTCTCTTTTTTATGTAATTGAAAAAGGAAAAGTCCTTCTTTTGTATAAGGAATCTGCTTGTAATAATTACAATGTTGAGTTGCACGAACTTTTACATGTTTTTGGATTTAAGCATTCTGAAAATAAAAAAAGTGTTATGTATAATACTACTTTTTGCAATCAAGTATTGACTCAAGACATAATAGAAGAGTTGAAAAGATTGTATAGTATTGAGGAACTTCCAGATTTGTATATAGAAAATGTTTCCGCTATTAAAGAAGGAATCTACTTGAGCTTTGATGTTCAGGTTAGGAATCAAGGTTTAAGTGACGCTGAAAATGTAACTCTTGAATTATATTCTAACGGTAAGAAGATAGATGAATTTGATTTGGGAAAAATAAATTATGGTGAGGGAAAGATTTTGGAAGTAAAGGACAAGAGGTTACATTCAAGAAAAGATGATAGTATTAAGTTTGTTTTAGTTAGTGGTAAAGAGCTGGATAAAGAAAATAATATTATTGAGCTTTTCTTAGCTTCTAGTTAATATAGTCAAGATTTTTAAACTTTCTAGCCTTCTAAATTATATGGCAAAAAAGAGGGAAAGAGAGGGGAAAAGAAAAAGGAGTAAAGAAATTAATGAGGAAATAGCAGGAATTTTTTATGAGATTGCAGATATTTTAGAAATAAAAAAGGTGAGGTGGAAACCCCAGGCTTACAGGATGGCTGCCCAAACTCTAGAATCTTGTGGAAATGTAGGAGAAATTTATAAAAAAGAAGGAAGGCAAGGTTTAGACAAACTTCCTGGCATTGGTTCTGGATTAGCTAAAAAGATAGTTGAGTATATTGAGACAGGAAAAATTAAAGAATACGAGAGGCAAAAGAAGAGTATTCCTAAAGGTTTGTATGATATGATGAATATCCCCGGTATTGGTCCGAAGAAAGCTGTAATGTTTTATGAAAAACTCAGAATTAAAAATATCAAGGAATTAGAAAGAGCAGCAAAAAAACATAAAATAAGAGGTTTGCCTTTATTTAAAGAGAGAGCTGAAAAAAAAGTTTTAGAAGGTATAAACATATTTAAAAAACAAAGAGGAAGAATTCCTTTAAAAGATGCAGAAAAAATAGCAAATAATATAGTAGAGGAATTGAAAAAATTAAAAGAAGTGAAGAGGGCAGAGGTTGCTGGTTCTTTAAGAAGAAAAAAGCCGACAATAGGAGATTTAGATATAGTCATAGAGACTAATAAACCTAAAAAAGTGGCTGATAAATTTGTAAAAATGTCTTTTGTTAAAGAGGTTTTAGGAAAAGGAAAAGAAAAAGCTATTATTATAATAAAAGAAGGCATACAAGTAGATATAAGATTTTTTACAAAAGAAAACTTTGGTTCTGGCTTACTTTATTTTACAGGTGATAAACAACATAACATCTGGTTAAGGAAAATAGCTATCAAGAAAGGTTACAAGTTAAATGAATACGGTTTATTTGACAAAAAGACAGGGAAAAAAGTAGCAGGAAGAACTGAGAAAGAAATTTACAAAAAATTAGGAGTAAAAATGATAAGGCCAGAAAAAAGAATAGGAGAGATCTTAGAGAAGTAAAAATGGCAAAGGCTCTTTACAAGTAAATTTTTTGTTCTAAAAAAAGAAAAATCCCCGCGCCCAGACTCGAACTGGGGATCTTCCGGTTTCTTTCCAGCTGCTCAGATTTCATTTTTAGTCTTTTTATTTTGACCTTAAATCCATCCTAGTCAAAAGACTACAGCCGGACGCTCTACCACTGAGCTACGCGGGGTTAAGTTAGAAATAAGAAAGCATATTTAAAGATTATGCCTCTACTTCTTCTAGCTCGCTTTTTTTCTCTATTCTGTCAAGTTTCTTAATTATATCCTTTAAGGAACAATTCTCTGTAAACTTCTCTCTATACTCATTTGACATTGTAGATGGCCAACACTTTTCAAAAACCGCAAATCTCCTGT
The DNA here is from genome assembly GCA_017609285.1 of Candidatus Pacearchaeota archaeon. Taxonomy (GTDB): domain Archaea; phylum Nanobdellota; class Nanobdellia; order Pacearchaeales; family GW2011-AR1; genus JAFCEE01. The sequence continues at coordinate 26,591 of JAFCEE010000003.1, forward strand.
TTAAATACAAACACATTCCTTCATGATAGTATTGGCAATTAATAGACATTTTGGCCCAGAAAATTTAGTAGAGATTTAGAGCCTCAACTAATAAAAAAAGTAAAAATAATTAAATAATAGTTGAGACATAATTAGTATAGAAGTTTAAAGTATATAAATTTTTCTCTAATCTTTCTCTGGTGCATGAGCGGTTGGTAGAAAAGGTTAAAAGCATAAAAATCTTGTTATTTTTATGGCTTTAATTAAGGACACACAGGGTAGAAAAGAAAATGAAACTCCTTCTGCCTATGAAAGATTATTTGGAAATAGACAATTAGGCATGCTTCTTAGTAAAGTTCATGCTACAGCTATACGAGAGGGTAATGAATTAGAAAGAATTTTAGCAAGTAGATTAAAGAAAACTGAAGGAATATCAATAGACCAAATTAATAAAGAAAAAAGAATATTTAAGAATGTTAAAAGAGGGCATACTATAAAAATTGATTGTGTTGTGGAGAAAGATAATAAGATACATCTTATTGAAATAAAAGATGGCGATACTTTTGATACTAAAAAAGTAGCTGGAGAAGTAGAAAGTTTAATCATGGTGAAAGATTTTCTTAAAAAGAAAGAACCAAATAAAGAAATAATTTTACATTTCTGTTCTTTTAACGCGACCTCTCATGAACAAATAGAGAGAGGAGCTAAAGGATTATTAGGAGAGTGCAAAGCTATGACTGGGAAAGAATTATGCGAATTATTAGATTTAAATTTTGATGAGATTGTTGAACAAAGAAAAGAACATCAAAAAGAAAATTTAGAGTATTTTGTTAATGAATTAAGAAAGATTGAAGATGTTAAAGAAAAATTAAAGAGATAATTATTCTTTTGGTTTTTCTTTTTCTTTATCTCTCAAAGCAGATTTTATATTTTGAATTACTTCGTGGTAGAATTTATCCATCTCTTCCTGATCTCTTTTAAAATCTTCAATTATTTTCCTTTTTTCAGAGTTTTTTAACATTATTAATTCATTCATTTTCGTCTCCCTTTTTTTGTGGAAAAAAAATTTCAAAAAATGGTTTTCTAGATTTTCCTGAAAAAACATGTTGACAGATTATTCCCCTTCTCTTTAAATTGCCACATATAGTTAATAAATCTCTTGCTAGTTTATATATTTTTCTATCCATAGGTTTTACTTTTAAGCCTATTCCTCTGGCCATATGATAATCAATTTCAAAATCATGACTTGGTGTATCTTTTGTCAATTTGTTAGTTATATATTCCACAATTTCCCCCCTATTAGGTTCATTTTTAAACATATAATTAGCCAACAAAATTCTAGAATGATATTCTGATAATCCCCTCATTCTAAATAATTCCCCAAGTTTTGTTGGATTTATCTCTTTAACCAGTTCCATCATCAGAGGAGTAATATAATCTGTTTTATTCCTCTCATCTACAAATTGAAATTTTTTACATGTATCCATAACAAATTCTACATATTTTTCAATATTCATTAATGGAAAACTTGGAATCTCTTCATCCTCTCCATTTGTGAAACCTAGTTGTAAATCAATAGGAGATAATCTTGCAGTTTTACCTAGATTAATTAAATTAGATGCTAAGCATATAAGAGTTCCACCACTATAGGAATAATTTGGTATTAAAGTTTCCATGTAATCACAATAATCCCTTATTAATTGAGCTAAAAGATAAGAACAATCAGCTTCTCCACCCAATGTTTGAAGAAGGACATCAAGTTCTTTAACTTTTTTTCCTAACTTCTCCTCCAATTTTTTTTCGAGAAAGTATAGGTCTTCTTCCTTTATTCCAGCTATTTGTTCACGACTATAAAACATAACTAATAAAGGCCTATTTCTTATGCTTGCAATAGTTTGCCCGACTCTATATAAATTTATAATTAAGTCGTCTTCAGATATTTCTTTTTGTTCTTCCCCTACCATCTCATTAATTAATAGACATATTTTTTTAATTATTTTGTATAATTCAAAATAATTATTAAAAAATATATTTTAAATGATTATTAAAGAACCAAAAGATTTAAATACTACCTATACTTACTAATAAGTATGGATAGAAAATATGAAAGAATAAATATAACATTGCCAGCAGAATTATTAAAGAAATTTAAAAAATTTTGTGAAGATAATGGAATTAATTTAAGCAGTAGAATTGCTATTCTAATCAAAGAGGATTTAGAGAAGAAGAATCCTCTAAAGAAATAAATAAAAACGAACCCCGAAGGGTTCGGGAGCTAAAATGCACGACCAAGCACAATTCAACTCCAAGAATCTAAAAAAGACAAACTATAAAAATCTTTCTTGCCCTAATTGTAAATCCAAAGAAATAATCAAATGGGGTAAAAGGAAAACTGAAAATAGAGGCAGAGTTCAGAGATATAGGTGTAAATCCTGCTATGAAACTTTTATATTAGACCCTTTTTACAGAATGAGAGATAATCCTCAAAAAATAACCTGTGCTTTGGATTTGTTTTATAGAGGTTTATCAACAAGAGAAATACAAGAGCATTTTAAAGCTTTCTTTCCTCATAATGCAGACCATTCTACTATATTAAGATGGATTAGAAAATTCAGCTTGAAAATTGCTGAATTTACAGATAAGTTAAAGGTTAAGACAGGCAGTTATGTAGAGGTTGATGAGTTAGAGTTTCAAAGAAGGAAAAGTTACAAGAAAAAAGCAGGAACAGATAAAAATTGGTTTATTGATGTAATTGATGTTAAAACAAGATTTATGGTTAGTTCTGGTTATGTAAAACATAGAAGTAAAGATGAAATTAAGAAAATTTTGTTAAAAGTTAAAGAGAAAACTGATAATGTTAAGATAGTCACAACAGATGGTTTAACTGCTTATGAAAATGTTGTTAAGAAAACTTTTGGTTATAGCAATAAAGAAGGAAAATACAAGATAGAGCATAGAGTAGTTACTGCTTCAAAAGGTGAAGGGTTTAATATCTGGATAGAAAGGTTGCATAACACAATAAGGCAGAGAACAAAAGGGTTTAGAGGTTTTCATGGAAGTTTAGAAAGTGCTTTTGCTTTAATGAAAGGTTTAGAAATTTATTACAACTTTATCAAGAAACACGAAGCATTAAAGGGAAAAACCCCCTCTGATGTAGCTATCTCTGGCTTACAACTTAAATCTAATAACAGATGGTTAGAATTAATTAAATTGTCAACACAAAGTATTTAAAAATGAAAAGATTAAGTAAAAATATGGAAAAAAAGAAGGATATTAATAAATTCGTGAATAAAGTTTTTTGTGAAGATTCTCTTAAAAAATTAAAGGAAATTCCAGATAATTCAGTGGATTTAATTTTTGCAGACCCTCCATATAATTTACAATTAAAAAATGAGTTATGGAGACCAAACCAAACAAAAGTTGATGCTGTTAATGATGAATGGGATAAATACGAAAGTTTTGAAGCTTATGATAAATTTTGTGAAAAATGGTTAAAAGAATGTCAAAGGATATTAAAAGAAACAGGAACCATTTGGGTTATAGGAACATATCATAATATATTTAGAATTGGAAAAATAATGCAGGATTTAGGTTTTTGGATTTTAAATGATATTACATGGGTTAAAACCAATCCTATGCCTAATTTTAGAGGAGTTAGATTTACTAATGCAACAGAAACATTAATTTGGGCTAAAAAGAATGAACAAGCAAAAGGATACACTTTTAACTATCAACTAATGAAAAAATTTAACAACGGAAAACAGATGAGAAGTGATTGGTATATTCCAATCTGTAATGGAAAAGAAAGAATAAAAGACAAAGAAGGTAAAAAAGTCCATTCCACACAAAAACCAGAAAAATTACTTAAATATGTGATTCTGAGTTCAAGCAAAGAAGGAGATATTATTTTAGACCCCTTTGCTGGAACAGGCACAACAGGAGCAGTTGCTAAAAAATATGGAAGAAAATGGATTTTAATTGAGATGGATAAAAATTATTGTAAAGTTATAGAAGACAGACTTAATTCTATTCAAGACAGGCAAGAATGGTTAGCTGAACATCAAAAAACTATTTAGTCTTGCTTTAATTCTCCCATTAGCATATTTTTAATGTGGAATTTTGCTCTTTCTTTTATAAAATTCTCTTTATCTTCTCCAAAAAGTTTATTATACTTCTCAGCTTCCTCTCGGGCTAATTGCATAGCCATATCCCACATTTGTTGATAAGTTCCAGCATCTATCATAGGATTAGTATAATTCTTGACTTTTTATATTTTATTGTGATTTACCAACCTCTAACGCACCAGAGAACTCTAATCTTAATGTTCAGCTTTTTTTTCTTGGTTCAGTTAAAAAGAAAACTTTGTTACTTTTTGTTTCGTGAATCTTTCCTTCTCGCTCATATACTGCTGTTGCTGTAGGCAATTCAAATTTTCCTATAGGAGAAACTTTACTATAAATTACATAGCTAAATACTCTTTCTTCATCTGGCTGTAAGCTTTCTACATGCCATTCTAATCTCCTGTTTTTCTCGTCAATCTTATCTGGCTCTACTATACCAAATCTTTCATGCACCTTAACCAGGCCAGGTATTTTATCAATAACATTTATTTTTTCTACAAATTTTTTAGCCTTAACCATAAGGGTTATTTTCAAAGCAAATTCTCCTCCTTTAGTCTTAACAAAAGTTGCTTTCTTTTTCAAGATTAGGAATGTAGAAGTGTAAGCTCTAACTAAGAATCCAATAATTATTATAGCTACTAATAAAAAAAGAGGGTAAAGCCAGTTGGTTGTAACTTTAATTGTATAAGTTTCTGCAGGTCTTATTTCTTTTTGAAAGGTATATTCAACAACAAAACCCCTTCTTTGTACTGCTGCAGGGTCTTCATTGAAAATTGTAAATAGTCTAGAAATGATGTTTTTCTTTACCTTAGTCTGAACTAAGGTAGGGAGGTTTCCTTCATTAATCTTCTTAACTGTTAATTTAGAAATTAAAATACCTGTTTTAATTTTCTCAGTTGAAATATCTGCTTTTTCAGTGAATTTAAATGAGTTTTCTATTGTCTCTTCTGTATTGTAAGTTTCAATTTCAGTTGTTATAGAATAAGTTCCTGCTGTTAATTTTTTAATACCCTCTTTATTTAATGTTATTTCAAATTCCTTTTTTTCATAAGGTTCTAAAGAAAAAGTTTCAGAAAAATCAAAAAAACTCGAATGAAAACGAGCTCTAACTTCTGGAAATGGCAAACTTACTTTATTCCTAACATACACAACTGCTTTATCTGATTCGAGGTTTATGTTGTAAGAGTTTATTTCTAAAGCATCTTTTAATGGGACTATTTTAATTAACATTACATCATCCTGTATACTCTCACTAGATTTAATTTTATAAACAAAATTGAAAGTTCCAGGAGTTTTAAGAATAGCTTGCCCAGGCCATAACTCTATTTCTAATTCTTTGGTTTCACCCTGTCTAATGCTAAAAGCTTCAGATGGTTTTATTTCTACCCCAACTAAACTATAAACTTTAAAATTATCTGTGGGTCCGAGATTTTTTATTCTCAGTTTATAAATAGCAGGTTCATTAACTTCTGGAATAACAACATCTACAACAGGTTCTTTTTTGATTTCCAAACCTGCAAAAACTAGTGTTGTCGAAATTATTGAAAATAACAAAAATGATGCTATCAATAAAATTAACACTTTCTTTTTCATCATCTATTTTTAAAATTTAAAAGCTATATAAATATTTCTCTACTTTAGAACATTAATGTTTTCCTTCTAAGGCAAGGAAAGCTTTAACTTGAGCTAAAAATTCATCTGCTTCAGAATAAATTTTTTCTTCATATTTTTCAATTCTGCCTCTTATTATGTATCTATCGTAAAGCCCTCTTAAAAATTTAAGAAAGGCACTGCCTTCCCACCTATGTTCATAATCTTTTTCCAATACTGCCGAAACACTAATTTCTGGCTGTCCTTTATTTAAAGTTAGTTTTGTTCCATCTTTCTCTACTTCCACATCTTTCATTCCAAGAATTCTCCAATTAACTTTTAAATTAAACCTAAAATAATCAGAAATCTTTCTTTTTGCATCCCATTCTATTTCTACTTCTTTTCCATTAGGATTTACTTTTTCACTATATGATTTTTCTACTACCCAATACTCTTTATCAACAAGCCATGTAAAACAAAACCTGTATAACTCTTTAAAATCAAAGATTCCCTTGTGTTTTATTTTTCCTTTGAAAACAATATCCTTCTCTACCATCTTCTCTCTTTTACTTAAATATAAAGAAAAAGTGTATTTAAATATTTTTGTTATTAAAGATTTTATGATTCTATCATGTTATTTCTACAACCTTCGCATATTAACTTTCCATCTTGCTCATAGAGAAAATCAAAATTTCCACATTCTTCACAAACACCTTCTTTTAGAGTTTCTTTTCTTCTAAACTCTTTTCTTCTTAATTTTTCTTCCTCTTCTCTAATCTGAAAAACTCCTTGCGAATGTGCTATTTCAAATAGACTTGGCTCTATTCTTAATATATCCTTTAAAGTTAAAAAACCAACAACATTTTTCTTCACAATTACAGGAAGCCACCTATACTTACTTTTTTTCATTTTTGTTAAGGCTTCATACAAATCTGCAGATGGTTTTATAGTAGTAATCTTTTTCTTTGCTAAGTCCTTAGCTTTTATATTTTTTAACTCATCTATTGATTTTTTAGTTATCGCCCAAATTATATCTCTTTCTGTTATTAACCCTTTTAACCTATTGTTTTCTTGTAAAACCAAACTGCCAACTCTTTTTTTAATCATCATTTTTGCACAATCCTTAATACTTGTATCTGGTTTCACAGAAATAAAGTCTCGAGTCATGATATCGCCCACTTTTATTCCAATTTTCATATTCTATTATCGAAAATAAATTATTTAAATAATTATGTTAAATTAATATATATTTTGTAGGATATATTTATCTTGTTGATTAAAAAAGGCTACATTTCCTTAATCATCTCTTTTTCTAATTTATCAAACAATAGCTGGTTCATCTCAGCTACTTCTTTCTTTGTTATCAAACCAATAAAATTTTTATCCTTTACTATTACAAAATCGATTTTTTCATTAGTCATTAACTTAATTATTACAAAAATATCTGTGTCTGGTTTTACTACAGCAAAATTTTTATCTGATTTCGTATCTTTAAGTTTAAAATTCTTCCTTGTCTTTTTGAAAATAGCTTTCAATAAATCATTATAGCTTAATATCGAATAGAAAAATCCGTTATGCAAAACAACACAAGCTTCTTGCTTATTCATATCTCTAATACATGATTCTAAATCTAGAGAAGAATCAAAAATAGGAAAGTTTTCATTCATAATCTCTCTTGCCTTGATTCCTAATTCCATTTTTTTTACATTATTAATTTTAGCTACTTATCTCGTAAGATAAATCAATTCTAAATATCCCCTAATCTTACTGGATGAAAAAAGAAACAGCGAGGGATCCAGCCAAGCCTCGCTGTTTGGAATTAAGGATAAATAGATATATATCTTTGATGCAAATACAGTATATAAGATATATACTCTTAAAATTTTTGAGATTTTAAAATATATACTAATATATATATTTAAACATATATTTTAAGCTATAATATATGTTTAAAAGCAAATCAACCTCTTTTTCCTGTGGAAAAAAGATTAAAGATAAGAAGGAAAAGACATGACTTAAAATGGAACAAAGAAAACTAATTAAATTAGGAAACTCAAGTTTTGCTATAGCTCTTCCAAAAAACTGGATCATTAAATCTGGTTTAAAAAAGGGAGATAAGGTTTTCATTTTCCCAAATTCTAATGGCGAGATTATAATAAGTCCGGAGTTTAAGAAAAAGGGAAATAAAGAAATCATTCTTGACTTAAAAGATAAAGAGGAAATTCCATTGCAAATAGAAATTTTAGCGTCTTATCTAAATGATTACAATCTTTTTACAATAAAAAATAATCTTGAGAAGAAGAAAAAACAACATGTTAAAGAACTTATTAAAAATCTTATGAGTTTTGAAATTATAGAAGAAAATAAAGAAGAAATTAAGTTAAAAGATGTATTTAGTTTAGAAGAAAGTGATGTTGAAACATTTATAAGGAGGATGGATAATATTATCAGAAGTTTTTTTGAGGATTTGGGATCTTCATTAAAATCGGGTAAAATAGGGAAAAGTATTCATGATGAAATGTACTTGTCTGACAAAGAAATTACAAAACTTTATTTTTTACTTGGAAGAATATTTATGAAATCCTTAAATGACCCTTCTCTTCTTAATTTATTGAAAATTAATTCTTTAGATTTATTTAATATTTGGTGGTTTGCTTTTAATTTGGAAAAAATAGGTGATGGACTAAAAAACATAGCAACAATTATTGAAAAAAAACCGCTTAAATCATTAGATAAATCATTATCAGATATTTTTGAAAAACTTATAGATAATTATGTAAAATGCATGAATGCTTTTTACAAAAGTGATGGGGAACTTGCTATGAGTATTATAGAAGATAATCAAAAATTTAGTAAAATGTGTGAGAATGTAAATCAAAAAGAGATTTCTGTGGCAAGGATCGTTGAAAGGTTAAGGTTAGTACAAAACAATATATTCCAAAATGCCAAAATGATAATTTATACAAATAACCAAAATGAAATCGGAATTAATAAATAATTTAGATTTTCAAAAAGAAGATTTAGAATTGCCTGAAGGCCTAGGGGATTTTATAGGAGTTATATCAACTGGAGAAAATGGCTCCGGAAGAATACATGTAGATAGCGCTCCTTTTAAGTTTCCGAGTATAGGAACAATATTTTCAAGAGTAACCTATATTTCAGACAAGGAGGAAAAAACTTATTTTGTAAAAAGATTTAGTGAAGATTCTTTTTCTGAATCAGGAAAACCATTAGCTTATAAAAGAGAAAGACAGAAAAGCCCTCCTGCAAAAATAGAACATAAGTATCTCGAAGCTTTTAGAAAGTTGGGATGTAGTGTGCCTGCCTCTCGCTCTATTAATGGACACACCCTTATTATGGAAGATTGCGGCTCATTAACATTAGAAGAAAAAATTAGGAATAAGTCTCCTGAAAGTCAGGAGGAATTATTAGAAATACTCCTACATCATCAAGCAAGATTAAGTTTTGCTGGAAGAAAGTTGTATAATGAGAAAAGTATTCCAAGATGGGCATATAGTGGGATACCAAAAAGAAGTGATTTGGACAATGCTCTTGCTTATATATTCAATTATTGGAGACCTGGAGCCTCTAAGGAGGAGAAATCAGAATTTATAGCTCAATTTTCATTTATAAGCGACATTTTGAAGCGTAACCGCAGGCAATTAATATGGGGGGATAGTACAACTTACCACGTTCTTTTCGTAGATGAAAGATCTCCAAGATTTATAGATTTTGAGAGAATAAAAGAGGGGCATAAAGCTCAGGATTTGGCAGGCATATACTTCTCCCCCGAAGTTAGGCTTGGTTTTGAGGCTGTGGAAAGACTGCTGTATAATTCTTACCAAAAAGAATATGAATTATGTAACATAGAACATACAAAATCAAACATGGAAAATTGGGAAGATCATTTAAGAATTTTTTATTGTGCCTCTCTTTTTGAGTGTTTAAGGAGAGGGACTAAAATAAGAGAATTGGCAGCATATTACCCTGATGTATATAGTAGATTTATTGATAGACATTCTGGTTTCAGAAAAGCATTTATGAAATATAGAAGGAGAATAACAGAAATTAAAGACAGAGTTTCGGGATCTGACTTTTTTTCAAAAAAAGAGCAAGAAAAATTTGAGGTTGCTGCAGATGCTGCCCTAAATTTAGTTAGTAAATAACAATAAAATTTTTAAATCTTAAATAAAATAAAATTAAGGAGAATAAATTTAATGAGAAAAATGACAGACAAACAACCAATAGTTATTTTGCCGGAAAATGCAAGTAGAATGATAGGCAAAGATGCACAAAGAAATAATATTATGGCAGCAAGGATCGTAGCTGATACTATAAAAACAACTTTAGGACCAAAAGGCATGGACAAAATGTTAGTTAATAGCATGGGCGATATTATAGTTACTAATGATGGTGTAACTATTCTTGATGAGATGGAAATTGAGCACCCTGCTGCAAAAATGATGGTAGAAATAGCCAAGACACAAGAAGATGAAGTAGGAGACGGAACCACTACAGCAGTAATGTTGGCTGGTAAATTATTAGAAAATGCTGAATCTCTTCTAGATAAAAAAATACATCCTACTATTATAACAAAAGGTTACAGGTTAGCTAGCGAGAAAGCTCAGGAATTGTTGAAGGAATTAAGTATAGATATAAATCCAGATAATGAACAACTTTTGAAACAAATTGTTATGACAGCAATGACTGGTAAAGGGGCTGAGACAGTTAAAGAAAAATTTGCCGATTTAATTGTTAAAGCAGTTAAGCAAATTGCCGAGGGAGGAAATGTAGACCTAACAAATATTAAAATAGAAAAAGTTAAGGGGAATGGAATAGAACATACAGAATTAGTTTCCGGTATTGTTTTAGATAAAGAAAGAGTGAGTATAGATATGCCCCAAAAAATTGAACAGGCTAAAATCGCTTTGTTAGATGTTGCTTTAGAAATTAAGAGTCCTGAAACTGATACTAGGATTTCTGTTTCAAGTCCTGAGCAGTTACAGAATTTTGTAGAGCAGGAGGAGAAAATTTTGAAAGACATGGTTCTAAAAATAAAAGATTCTGGTGCTAATGTTATTTTTTGTCAAAAGGGAATTGATGATTTAGCCCAATATTATTTGGCAAAAGAAGGAATTTATGCTTGTAGAAGAGTAGCTAAGAAAAGGAGAAGATGCTTTTACGTATGTCAGAGGTTGTAAGAATCCTAAAGCTTTAACAATCTTATTGCATGGAGGAACAGAGCATGTTATTGACGAGATGGAAAGAGCAATAAAAGATGGTTTAGGAGATGTTGCTTCAGCTCTTGAAGACGGCAAAATAGTGGCTGGCGGTGGAGCTATAGAAATAGAATTAGCTAAGGAATTAAGAAAATTCTCTCAAAGTTTAGGTGGAAGAGAACAGTTAGCTGTAGAACAATTTGCTTCTGCTTTAGAAAGTATTCCAATAACTTTAGCAGAGAACGCAGGATTAGACCCTATTGATATTCTCACTGAATTAAAGTCAAGGCACGACAATGGTAATAAAAATGATGGTTTGAATCTATTTGTTGGGGGCATAGAGGATACTATCCAAAGCGGAATTGTTGAACCATTAAGAATAAAAGCACAAGCCATAAATTCAGCTTCTGAAGTGAGTATGATGATTTTAAGAATAGATGATGTTATTGCTTCTAAGTCAGATACAGGTTCTACTCCATCAGGATATCCTGCTTCTGGAATGGAGTAAATTTAGACTTTTATCTAATTTTTTATTCTATAAAAATAACTTATATAAACTCTTTTATCTGTTTAGAGGACATCCTCTGCTGTTAAATTTGTCTCATAAATGCGCCCCCGACGTATTTGATTTCTCTTTATGTTTAAAAAAGAAACTAAAATTAAATGCGCCGGCCGGGATTCGAACCCGGGTTACAACCTTGGCAAGGTTGCGTCTTACCACTGGACCACCAGCGCATAAATCTGTTTTAATTATTTTAATTAATGAGGTAAATGGGCCTGGGAGGAATCGAACCTCCGACCTCCGCCGTGTAAAGGCGACGTCATAAACCACTAGACCACAGGCCCTTACAAAAATCAAGAGATGAAGTTTTTTAATCTTTTTGTTTTTATAACAAGATTTAAATATACTATAAATCTCGTTTGGACATGACTGAAGAAACTAATAAAAAGAAAGAAAATTTGATTGGGGAAATTAAAGATATTAGTTTGGATTATCAACAAAAAAAGAAGTTTCCTACAGAAATTTCAGAGAAAGCAAAACAAGAGATGGAGAAGACAAGGAAAGAACTGGAGAGCTTTAAGAAAAAAATTCTGAAGAAGTATCCTTTTATTTTTTCTATAGGAATATTGCCCCCACAAGCTTGTGAAAAAATAGAAGAGGAAGAAAATGTTCCTCCTGAAGAAGCGAAGAAAAAACCTATTCATCTAATTGTTTTAATACCTGAAGAACAATTTAAGAATTTTAACAAGATTAAACTTGGTTTAATCAAGGAAACTGAAAATATAAAACCAAAAATTTGGATACATTTGAAAACTCCTGTGGATATATGGAATTATTGTTTAGATGGGAAATATGGTATTATGTCTGCCATAGGAATGTCTTTTCCTTTATATGATAAAGGTTTTCTTGGAAGTTTGAGAGTTGCTGAAATTCATAAATCTTTAGTATTAAGAAAATTTGAGAGATATGTAGTTAGTTATGTTATAGCTGGTTCTTTGGTTAGAGGCGATGCTACAAAAACAAGTGATGTAGATGTTTATTGTATTATAGATGATACTGATGTTAAAAGAATGCCACGTCTTGAGTTAAAAGAGAAGTTAAGAAGTATTATCTATAGTTATATTATTGAGGCGGGTGAGTTAGCAGGAGTAAAAAATAAGTTGAATGTTCAGGTATATATTTTGACAGAATTTTGGGAAAGTGTGAAAGATGCGCATCCTGTTATTTTCACTTTTATCAGAGATGGCGTTCCTTTATATGATAAGGGAACTTTTATGCCTTGGAAATTACTTCTAAAGATGGGTAAATTAAAGCCGAGTCCTGAAGCAATAGACATGTTTATGTCTATGGGAGATAAAGTAAGTAAAAGAGTTAAAAGGACTTTAACTGATTTAGTAATAGGAGATATTTATTGGGGTATTATTACACCAAGCCAGGCTTTATTAATGTTGTATGGTCTGCCTCCCCCTACTGCAAAAGAAACACCAAAAATATTTAGAGAAACTTTTGTTGAAAAGGAAAAATTGTTAGAGAAAAAATATGCTGATATTTTAGAGAAAACAGTTAAAACTTACAAAGATTTTGAGCATGAGAAAATTAAAGATGGCGATATTAAAGGAGAAAATGTAGATAAGTTTTTGGAACAGGCAGAAGATTTTCTAAAGAGGCTAAAAGAGTTGAGAAAGCAAATTGAAAAACATAGTCAGGAAAAGACTATAGAAGATATTTACAAAAATGTTTTCGATTTACTAAAAGCTATTTTCGGAAAAAAATCTGAACAACAATTATTAGAAGAATTTGAAAAAAAATTTATTAAAAAAGGTTTTTTTCCTTTCCCTTTTTTAAGGATTTTGAAAAATATAGTTAAGACTAAAAAAGATTTTAAGAAGGGTAAGATAAAAAGAGAAGACATAGAAAATGTAAGGAAAAATGCAAATGCACTGATTAATCATTTAATAGAGTATAATCAGAGATGTGAATTAATCAGTTTACAAAAAGGCAAATTAAGATTGAAAACAAAAACTAAAACTTATGAGTTAGTTTTAACTGATAATGTTGCTTTTTTAATTGATAAAGGTAAAGTTAGTAAGATTAATGTTAAAAGCAAGAAGTTAGAAGATAGTAGCGTTGAGGAATTAACAGAAGCTTTAGATAAGCAGAAAAAAAAGCAAGAAGTGAAAGTAGATGAGGATTTGTTTGTTATGCTAAAGAAAAAAATAGGAAAGTTTGATATTTTACTCTGATAATCTTCTATAAATAAATTCAATTAGTTTTCCTTTTCTGTCTCTAATTTCGCTTTCCTTTATCATCTCATAATATGCGCCATCTATATACATTCTTTTATCCTTGGCCAGAAATATCCTTTTTTATCTCAGTTGAGTCAAGTTTATATTTATTTAAATTTAAAAAACTTTAAAAACCATTCTTACAACATTTTTAGAGAAAGGATAAAAAATGAAAGGTAGAATAGTCCAATTTAGAAGGGGAAGACATAGAATTAAGGAAAGACATTATTTAATAGATGTTTCTATGAAAACGAAAGAAGAAGCTGAGAAGTTTGTAGGAAAAGAAGTTGTATGGAAATCCCCGGGAGGAAAAAAAATTAAAGGTAAAATTTCTTCTACTCATGGAAATAAAGGTTTAGTTAGAGCAATATTTGAAAAAGGTTTGCCAGGGCAGGCTATAACTGATGAAATTGAGGTGATGGAGGGGGAGAAATAAAATGGCATTAAGAAAAGCTTTAGCTTATTCAAAGAAGAAAGTCAGGCCTTATACTCGGAAGAGCAATGTAAGGAAAAAAAGTTATATTAAGACAATACCACAGCAGAAAATTGTAAAATTTAGGATGGGTGATGTGAAAGGCTATGAAAAAGGCAAGCTGAAGAATATAGTTAAGTTAGTTTCTGGAGAAAAAGTTCTTATTAGAGATAATGCTTTAGAAGCTTCAAGACAATATATAAATAAGATTCTAGAAAAAGAGTTGGCTGGACAATATTACTTTGAGGTTAAGATTTTTCCTCATCATATTTTAAGAGAAAACAAAGTTTTGACAGGGGCTGGAGCTGACAGAATGCAGACAGGAATGCAAAAATCTTTTGGAAAAACAATAGGCAGGGCAGCTATAGTGTATCCAAATCAAACTCTTTTTTTGGTTGCCTTTTTTCATGAAAATCAGAGGAAAATAGTGAATAAAGTTTTAGGTAAGATAAAAGCAAAACTTCCTTGTCATAGCAGATTAGTTTTTGAGAAAAGAGCATAGAGATAAAAATTTAAAAATCTCTTTCTCCTCTTTTTCCTTATGGGTAAAAGAATGTTTAGGATATTAGGAATTATTTCTTTAGTTATTGGCGCTCTCTTTTTACTTAATTCTTTTTCTGGCATTACCGGATTTGTTATCGTCGAAGAAGTTGGTAGAAATGTAAGTGGAGTTTTGGGTTTGATTTTTGTGTTAGTTGGCATGGTATTGATGTTAGCTGACAGGGAAGGGGAGAGTGAATTGGAGATAAGTATAAAAGAAGCTGTTAAACAAGGAGTTCCAAGAGAAGAGGCTAAAAACTTATTTGATGATGCAAAAAGAAAAATTGAATCTGGAAAATGGGTTGAGTTAAAAGTATTTAGAGTTAGAGCTACTGCTAATCAAGAAACTTATCCTTATGGAACTTCTTTATGTAGATACTGGGGTCCAGAAGAATATAAAGGATTGTCACAAACTAAATTAGATAATTTATACAAAGAAGGAAAGATAGGAAAAACTCATGAAATATTGATAGGAAGCAATAAGTATAAGATAGGCGGTCGTTTAAGTGAAGGTACAGTTAGCGTGCCTCCTAAAGCCTCACGAGTTCAACATAGGCACTGGGAGATAGCACAAATGTATAAATATAGGAAGAGAAAAGAACAAAAATCGGTTTAATCTTAATCTGAAAGCTGTCTCATATGATAATATATTTGTTCCCTATTCTTTGAGTGATAGTGTTTTGTGGTGGAATCGTGCAGTTCATCTATGAATTCGAAAGCATCCTTAAGTTCAGAAAAACCTTTATCATCCCAAAAGTTAGGATATATATGAGTTGTTTCTTCTTCTAACTCCATCCCTTTTTCATACAATTTTTGCATAGACAACCTTCCTTTATAAGCCATGCTAAAGAGAACTCGTGCTTTATGTTTTATTCTTCTCATAAATTCTTCAGTTTCTATCGCTACTTCTTCTAAAGTTTTCCCTTTAGCCATTTTGATTATAAGAAGGAAAAGATTATAAATCTTTGGTTTTTAAATTTTTCTAAAAATTCCTTGTCATAGCAGATTAGTTTTTGAGAAAAGAGCATGAGTTTAAGATTTCTGACAAGAGGCAATAAATTTATTAATTATCTTTTTCTAAATTAACTATGCAAAAAAAAGAGGAAAGGATTAAAGAGGTAGAAATCAAGGTAGAGGATAAATATATTAGATGGTTTTCTGAGATTGGTAAAGAAAATGTTAAAGAAGTTGGGGGAAAGGCAGCTAATTTAGGAGAGATGTTAAAAATAGGAATGCCTGTACCGCAGGGATTTGTTATTAATGCTCCTGGCTACTTATATTTTCTTGAAAAAACAGGACTTAAAGAAAAAATTTATGAAAAACTTAAAGATTTGAATGTTGAGGATACTGCATTATTAGAAAAAAAAGCAAAAGAAATTAGAGATATATTTGTTGAGGCTGAAATGCCCTCTGACTTAAAAGAAGAAATTTTAGAAGCTTATAATATTTTAAGTTCCCCAAAAGATCTGAAAAATATTTCTGAGTCTGCTCTTTCAATTTTAAAAATGTCTGAGCCTGCTTTTGTTGCAGTAAGGAGTTCAGCTACAGCTGAAGATTCTTCTATAGCTTCATTCGCCGGACAGCAAGAGACTTTTTTGAATATTAAGGGAAATGATGCAGTTATTGAATCAGTAAAAAAATGTTTCGCTTCTTTATTTACAGCAAGGAGCATATATTACAGAATTAAAAAAGGTTTTAAGCATGAAGATGTCTTAAATGCAGTTATTATCCAGATAATGATTAACTCAGACAAATCCGGAGTTATATTTTCTCGCGACCCAGTAACAAAAGACAAAAATGTTATAATTGAGGCTGTATTTGGTTTGGGTGAAGGTATTGTTAGTGGCAAGATAAAACCAGATTATTATGTTGTTTCTATAGATTTAGAAATTTTAAAGAAAAAAGTAGCTAATAAGAAAATAGCTATAGTAAGAACCTCTTCTGGAGAAGAAAAAGAAGTAAAGTTAACTGAAGAAAAAAGTAGGGAGCAAGTGTTAAGTAATTATGAAATTAAAAGATTAGCTGATTATGCTTTAAGATTAGAGCAACATTATAAAGCTCCTCAGGATATTGAATTTGCCTTGGAATCTGGAGAAATTTATATCGTACAGACCAGGCCAATTACTACTTTAGAAAAAGAAGTTGGTGGGAAAGGAGTTGAAGGTAAAGAGATTTTATCTGGACAACCAGCTTCTTCAGGAATAGGAAGTGGGGAGGTAAAGATAGTTAGTACATTAGAAGATTTAAGCAAAATAAAGGAAGGTGATATTCTTGTAACAAAAATGACAAATCCTGATATGGTTGTTACCATGCAAAAAAGTTCTGCTATAATTACAGATGAGGGAGGGATGACAGCCCATGCAGCTATTGTAAGCAGAGAAATGGGAATTCCTTGTGTTGTCGGAACTGAAAAAGCTACACAAATTTTGAAAGATGGCATGATTGTAACTGTAGATGGGTTTAGAGGTAAAGTTTATGAAGGTAAAACCGAAGGGTTGAAAGTAGAAAAAGTTGAGATTAAGCCAATAGTAGAGACAAAAACAAAAATCAAGGTTATGGTTGACTTACCTAATTTTGCAGAGAGAGCCTCAAAAACAGGATGTAAAGAGGTGGGTTTAACAAGAATAGAAGGTATAATAGCTGAATCAGGGAAGCATCCATTAGCGTTTTTAAATGAAGGAAAGATACATGAATATGAAGAAATTATTTTTTCTGGTTTAAGTAAGATAGCTAAGTATTTCGATAATTTATGGGTAAGGACAAGTGACATAAGAACCGATGAATTTAGAAATCTAGAAGGCTCTCCTAAAAAAATAGAGGCAAATCCAATGTTAGGCATGCATGGTATTAGAGCTGGTTTAAAATATAAAGAAATATTAAAAGCTGAGTTAAAAGCTATATCAAGATTAAAGGAAGAAGGAAAAGAGGTTGGTATTTTATTACCGCAAGTAATTTCTGTTTCAGAAGTTAAGAAGGTTAAAGAAATTTTAAAAGAAATTAATGCTGAAAATTTAGAATTGGGAGTTATGATTGAAACTCCCGCTTCAATACAGATTATAGAGGATTTATGTAAAGAAGGAATTAGCTTCATAAGTTTTGGAACTAATGATTTAACCCAGTATACATTGGCTATAGACCGGGGCAATGCAGACGTTCAAAATTTATATGATGAAATGCATTCTGCTGTTCTCTCCCAACTTGAATTTGTTATAAGAGAATGTAAAAAGTATGGAGTAGAAACAAGTATTTGTGGACAAGCTGGAAGTAAAAAAGAAATGGCAGAGTTTTTAGTTAAATTAGGAATTGATAGCATAAGTGTTAATGCAGACAAAGCTTTTGAAATCTCCTCTTTTGTAAAAGAATTAGAAGATAGAGGTTTGAGAGGTGTAGAGTTAGATAGGATAAGTTTAGGTGAAGGGAAAGCTGTAGAGGGGAATGAGGAAAAATTAGAGGAAGAAATAGAAAAAGTTAATTCTCTTTCTTTAGAGGAGCAAGATAAGAAAGAGGGAGATAGAGATGAAGAGAATGGAGAAGAAAGAGAGGAAAAAGAGGAGAGAGATGAATTTGGGAGAAAATTATATGGTATTAGGTGTGATAAGTGTGGCAAAAATGCTAAGGTTCCTTTTGAGCCAGAAGAAGGAAGGGAGATCTATTGTAAAAGTTGCTATAATGAGATAAAAAAAGAAAGAAAGGAAATGAAAAAAGAAAAAGATTTTAAAGATGAAAATATAAATACTGAAATGGAAGAAAATTCTGAGGATAGTAGAGAAGAAGGAAGAGAAGAAATTGAACAGAGAGGAGAAGAAGAGAAAAGATTGGAAGAATGGCAGGATGTGGAGTTTGGCATAGATGTTTTTTCAGACCAGCAGCAAAAAGGAAAAGAGAAGGAAAAATTAAAGGAAGAAAGTAAAGATAATAAAGAAACAGGAAAAAAAGAGGAAGGAAAGGAAGAGGGAGGGCAAGATAGAAAAGAGGAAAAAGCTAAAAAAGAAACAGAAAAACAAGATGAAAGAGAAGAATCTGAAGAAGAAAAGGAAGAACAAGTTAAAGATGATAAAGAAGAGAATCCAGGAAATGGAGAGACTGAGGCTAAAGAAGGAGCAGAAAAAGAAGAAGAAAAAGAAAATGGTGGAGAAGAAGTTTTAGATATTTTCTAAATATATTCTTTAAAGTAACTAATTAAAAAGATATGTTAGAATATATATTTTGGAGTATATATTAACTTCTGTTTATAAAAACGAAAGCTTTATAAATAGTATTCACTTAGTGATAGTAACTAAATATATGAATAAAAATGAGACAAGAAGAAAGACCACAATATGAAGAAATAGTAGAAAGAATGAGGGGTAATTTAGAAGATAATGAAGCTTTTTATTACTCTGCTTTGATAAAGGGTGGAGAATATGGTAAAGAAGGCCAAAGAGATGGTTTGTATGCATCATTATGGGGATTAAGAGAAAAAGTAGGTTTAGAAGGAATCTTATCAACTCTAGAAGCACAAGGAGAAGCAAGTATAAGCGGAGGTAATGGTTTAAATGCAGAATACAGTTTAGCTCGTGTGATTGAGAATAATGCTGCTAATTTTTTGGAAAGTTTAAATGAATTAAAACCAAGAGATATAATTCAATATATAAAGAATAGAATAAATGTCGAGATTGAAGAAAGATATATTGACAAACAATTAAAAGAGTTGACTGAAAGTAATGAAGAAGGAGAAAAAACTTATGGAAGATATTTGATTAGACAAGTAGCTAATGCTGTAATGGCAAAAGTGACACCCCTTGCATATGAAGAAAGAGCAAGGAGAGAAAATAGGGCATATAATATGTATTTAGAGAGAAATACAGAAAAACCTTAATTTTTTATTTTTCTATTAAAATTTTAACTAATCTTGTCATTTCCTGAACAAATTTTTCTGTTTTAGCTTGCCAGTCATCTATTTCCACGCCCTTTAAATCTGTAATTTCTCCATGAACAATTTTTCTATGCAAAACATACAAGTCGCGATAAAAGATAACATATTTCATCTTTAAGTTGCGTGTATCTACAAAAATTTCTTTTAGCAAGACAGGGACATGTTCTGGACTTGGGGGGGATTGTTTAGCAGCCATTAAAGCTGCGTGGGCTGCATCAACCATTGCCCAGTATAAACCTTCAATAGCATTCAATTCAGAAGCTTTACTTCTTGCTATATGGGTGGGTGTCCGTTGTAATGCCGCATATATTGCTTCTGGTGTACTTTTTATTCTACCCTGCTGTAATAAAATTTTTAATGGCGAGAAAAAACCGCCAAAATCAATTAAAGGCTCGCCAAATCTTACTATGTTTATTACTACTGGGTCGCCCCGCAACAAATCTTGCCACCATGTAGTTAGTTTGACTGAATTGATGTGTAAGTCTTTTTTATAAGGATTTTTTCTTATTAATTTTCCTAATTCTTCCCTATACCATGCTATTAATTCTTGGTCCCATTGTATTGATGCGTCATCTATAATAATGATTATGTCTATATCTGATCCGGCAATAGCAGAACCCTTTGTTTGACTTCCAAATAGAACTATACTCTTTATCATTTTATCAAATTTTTGATAAACTTTTGTAGCAAAGTCTAAAGCAATATCTTTTTCATTTGCTAGTTTTAAGGTTGGTGTATCTTTAATAGAAACTTTTTTTCTTTTAGTTTTCTTTTTGATTTTCCTTTTCACACTTTTCTTTTTCATTTTACCTCTTTTTTTTCATAAGGAAATTTAGGTTTTTAAATATTAACTTTATGCTGTTGGTGTTCCTCCAAATCTTGTTTGTTTTCCTGGAACTTGACCGCCTAATTCAGCAGGTAAAGTAGAAAAGCCAGCCCCATACATTGAAAAGTGTTGTTCTGGCAACATTGTTCCATAACCAGCGAAGTAGGAGCCATAACTAGAAACTATCTGATTCCAGTAGGGTTGCATCATAGCAGAATATAATGGGGATCCCATTGCTTCTAAAATATACTGTGTTGGAGAAACTTTAAAATGCTGCACAAAACCTCCAGCTTCAACAATTTTCTTTCCTTTAAAACCAGCTTTTTCTAATTCTTTTAAAATATCTTTAATAGGAACATTTCCCATTCCTGGTGGAAGATGTGTATCTGCATAACCAAAATTATCAGTCAAATGGACATGTTTTACAAGTTTAGCTATTTTCTCTGTTTCTTTTTTTATTTCTTCTGGTTTATAACCCGCTTTCCTTAACATATTGATATGTCCTACATCCCATGTAACTCCTATTAATTTGTTAGCTGCATCTTTTGCCTCACTTCTAGACATAC
The DNA here is from genome assembly GCA_017609285.1 of Candidatus Pacearchaeota archaeon. Lineage (GTDB taxonomy): Archaea > Nanobdellota > Nanobdellia > Pacearchaeales > GW2011-AR1 > JAFCEE01. The sequence goes on from JAFCEE010000003.1 coordinate 47,606, forward strand.
CTTCTTTGACAGCTTTTTCTTCAAATTTTTTTCTTGCTCTTTCAACAAGCTCTTTTAATTCATCACTTCTTGAAAAAGCCATACCAGGATATAAATTTTCTATGCTTATTATTGGTGCTTTATCTTTATATTTCTTATAAGCATTAAATGCTGTGTTTGCAAGAGTTTTTGAAGCTTCTCTTACTGCGAAATCTTCTACTTTTACATATATATTTGGTTTCACACTTTGCATTTCTCTTATAAGGTCCTGCAATGCTTCTGAAGTTATAGCGAGGTTTTTTTTTCTAATTTTCTCTTCAAAACTTTTAGCTACTTCAGAAAGATGTGCTCTTTCTTTTTCATTTCCATATTTGTATGCTTTATTGAATAGATTATTCAATACAAGACGAGAATTTTCTAAGTATTCATGAGCATTATATACTTGATTTAATGCTGCTTTCTCTGCATTTGTTAATTGGTTCATTTTTATCTTTCCTGTAACAACTTTGTCCCATATTTTTTTGACTGCAGGATAGTATTTTTCAAGTATCTCATCACCCCTATTCTTATAAAATAATACCTGCGTTAAATTATTATGCCATTCACTCTGATTCATAATTTTCAACTCTTCTTCAGGTGTCCTAAATTCTGGTATTATTTTTTTCCCTGCTTTTGTTTTCACGCCAACTTCTACTGGATAAAATCTCTCTTCTCTTTTTATAGGAATCAGCTGGCCTGTTTCTTGATTGATTGCTATTATTTTATTTTCTTCTAATTGTTTTAATTCTTCTTTAGTTGGTTCTCTTCCATATTCTTCTATGAATTGTTTTTTATATCTCTCAACCAACTTTTTTGATGGCTTACTATACTCTGTTCCAGGAATGCTAGAAGCATGTATTGTTATAGGCATATTTCCCTTAGGGTTTAACTCATGACTCCTTTCTACAATACTTTGTATTTGTTTCTCTGCCGCTTCTCTATTTGCTTCACTCCAACCTTCTCTTGTAAATCCTGCAGGATCTATTAGTGGGGCGTGTACAGTAGTTTCAGTGCCAGTTAATTTTGTTAACCTTTCAATTTCTTTAAAATGTTGTTTTGGTATGGTATCAAAAACTTCAGGGGATAAGGGCTGTAATTCAACGACTTTTCCTCCTTGGCTCAATAAATTAGTGACTTCTTGAAGTTGATTTGCTGTTTGTATTGATGTTGGAGCACCTATCTCGCCAGCAGAAATTCTATAACCAGTAAAGAGTTCGCCATATTCTGGTTCTAATGGATAAGGAGTACCAGAATAAAAAAATTCATAAGCCATTTTGTTTACCTCTTTTTATGTAAGAATATGGGGGTTTTTAAGTTTAAAATTCTTTCTACTTTACTCCTCTTCTTTTCTCTTTATATTCCCAAGGGAGTTTCAACTCTCTGTTAATCTCTTCTGTCCCAACGACTGTATCAGATACTCTCCTTTCTTGTGTCTCTCTGGCTTGCCTTAATTCAGGCCATTCTTCTATTGCTGTTACAGGTCTTTTCATTTCATTTATATCTTCTCCCCTAACTATAATTTTTCTTTCTTCCATTTCCCTTCTTACTGGAAAGGCCTCTTTTTCATAACTGTATTCTGGCATATTGTAAACAGAAGATTCATATAATTCTCTTGTTTCAGTTTCACCTAAGGGAGTTGTAGGTGTATTTTCTAATGTTTCTTCTATTGTTTCTTCTGTTCCTGTTTCCACAGTAGGTTGCAAAACAGGAGCAGTTGATGTAGGACTTGAAACAGAAGCAGAAAAATTATTGAATCCTTCTCGAACTTCTTCCACAAATTCAACCTCTCCTTCTAAACTTTTTTCTTCGCTTTCAGTTTTTCCTCCTTCTTCTTTTTCTGTTTCTTCTTCATCCTCTTTAACTTCCTTAAAAGGAACATTTACTCTCTCACCAATAATTTTTTCTTCTGACATACTCAGTTATAGGGAAAGAGATATTTAAACTTATTCAATAGGCGGGTGAGAAGCCATGCCATGGGCTTTTTTGTATATATCAAACAAGGTAAAGCAAGTGCTTATTGCAGAATTTTCTGCTGCTTTTCTAACTAATTTTTCTACATAATTATCTGGCTTTATTTCAGTTATCTTTTCCTTATCTTCTCCCTCTTTCTTCTTTTCTTCGCTTTTTTCTTTTTTTTCTGTCAATCCAATTAAAGCAGCAAAAGGATTTACATCTTCCCCACTTTTTTTCTTTTCTTCAGCTTCTTCTTTTTCTCTTTCCTCCTCTTCTTTTAAAAAATAGTTTATATCTTCTTGCAACTCATCGAGTGATTCTTCTGTTGTGCCAGAAACAAGTTTTAAAGCGTCAGCTAAATCACTTTCATCCAGCTTTTGCTCTAACATTTTTAGTTCATCGTCATTTAAAGCATAAGCTTTAAATGTTACTTCAGCTCTACCACCAAAAACATAATGCTGCCCTACTTTTTGAGGTATTCCTCTAAAAAAGAAATCAACTAACACACAAGAATAATAATCTCTTTTTAATTTAACTTTTTTAAAAGATTCTGGTAATTCTTTATCTACAATTGCTTGTTCAAAATTCACCTGCTTTTTGCCCAGGAGAGTCAATTCAAGAAGAATAGTATTAAAAGCAGTAACCAAAGAAGGCTCTCTTCCTACTTCTTTTTGTTCTAATTGTGTGGCTGCTTTTAAATAAGGTTTTGCCCATCTGGAGTAAAGTTTTAAAGCATTTACCTGGCTTTTTAGATAAGTTTTTTCAATTTCATATCTCTTTTTTAACTCTCTTTCACTTCTCTTTTTCCATTCAAAAAATTCAGCAAGTCTCGGCTTAAGAATTCTCTTTACTCTATCATTTAAATCCATCTTATCAACTTCTTCCACTGACTTAGCAACCATAAAAGCATCTCTTATGGTTACAAAATTTAAATCTTGAGCTAACATGTTAATACTTCCCCTGCCTCTTTTTATATCAACATTATCCATCCAAATTTGTTTTAAAGCAAGCAAAGCAGATTCAGCTTTCTTTTTATCTTCAGAATGAGAATCTTTATAATGTTGCAACCTAATCTCGAATTCTTTTAAGTCATAAATTAGATTGATTATGCTTTTTATAACTGTATTTGCATTACCTAAAATTTTCATCGCTTCTTCTTGCATTCTTGTTGCTTTTCCCATTAGTTCTGAGAAATGTCCTGAGCCAGGAGAGGATGTAAAGTTATCAACTATTTTTTCTACTTTTCCACTAAATAAGTCGTTCATTAAGTCAAGAATCCAAAAGTATACTGGCTCAAGAGTTTCAGAAGTTGATTGATAAATTAGTTTATGCTCTTGTGCTGAAGTGGGCTTTAAATTATACTTTTTCCCCATGTCTTTTAATGCCTGCCAGAAATCTTGTTTTAAAGCTTTTTTAAACCCTGATTTATCTGCAGGTTGATAGTCTTCCTTTTTTGTGGTATATTTACCTGGATTTATACCTGCAATTACCTTGCTTACATCATCTATAGTTGGCATTTTTCCTCTTTTGCTTTTATAATTATAATCAGTTTATATTTAAAAATCTTCGCAAGATTTAAATATTCTTCCTTCTTGAGAGAAATATGTGGCCATTTAAGAAAAAGAAAGTTTTGGATTTAACTGCGAAGGAAGTAAAAGTGCCAAAACCTAGTTTAAGTAATGGAGGAGAATATAAAGATTTAACTTCTCCTGTTTCTTCTTCTGCTAATTCAGAATCGGCTTTAGGTTTTCTTGGTAATTTGGCAAATTCTGTTCAGCCACCAGAAACTTCAACATTGCCCACAGATGAGATGTCTTTAAAACACTTAAAAGTGAGGATAGAAGATATTGAGTACAAAATAGATAGTTTGAGAAGCAGAATTGATAAGATTTTAGATAGACTTGATCTTGCTGAGAAAAAAATTGATAGAGCAAATAGGATTTAATAAAGGGCAATTAAAGAAAAGTATAACTAATAATAAAATTGTTTTTAAAGTAAGGATATAAATAAGAAAGGTGTAAAATAAAGGTTAAAATGAACGTCCTCCAAACCCTTTAGGGCTTGGTTTCCTGAGACAAAGGGGGAATTATAAAAAAATCACTCCTCAAGATTCTCGTTTTCTTCAAAGGAATCGTCTTCCTGCTGTATTTTTGAAGAGAGTTTGGGAAAAATTGTCTCTGGGCTAGACATAAACTATAAAAGTGCAGGAGATATATAAATCTTGTTATAAGTTAGAAAAATGAAAAATGGCAATAGTAAAGAAAAGAAAAAAGAAAGGGAAAAGCAAGATAGACTACAAGTATAATCTTAGCGTATACCTTAGCTTTTTGAAAAGGTACAAATGGCTTTTTATTTTCCTTTTGTTAATTGGGCTTATAGTAGAAGTAAGTAATGCAGTAGATAAGTTCTTATTTAAGATTATAGTCGATAAAGGGACCGAGTTTGCAGCAGGAAGCTTACTGAAAGAAAGTTTTGTTAGTATTTTGATTATTGTGGGAATAATTTTTTTGTTACTAGTTTTTTTCAGATTCTTTATTCGTTGGGTTTACATACATCTCGTAAACAAACTTGAAGCAGATATTGTTTTAGATATAAAAAGAAAATATTTTGACCATATTTTAACATTATCACATTCTTTTCATATTTCTCATAAAACAGGAAGCATAATATCTAGGTTGACGAGAAGTGGAGGAGCAGTAGAAAGAATGACTGATGTTTTGATTTTTAGTTTAAGTCCATTAATTTTTAATTTGATTATTGTCGGGGGGAGCATAATTTATTTTAGTTTAGCTCCAGCGATAGTGATTTTAATAACATCTGTAGTTTTTATTTCCTATAGCTTTTTTATACAGCAGAAACAAAAGAAGTATTCTGTAAGGGCGAACATAGCAGAAGACAGAGAAAAAGGAAATGTAGCTGATATTTTTACCAATATTGATAGTATAAAGTATTTTGGCAAGGAGAGATTTGTAAAGAAAAAGTTTAGAAGATTATCTGCAATAACGAGGATGGCTTTTTTAAGAAACTGGAACTTTTATAGGTGGCTTGATTCTGGTCATGCTCTAATTTTAGGAGTAGGAACTTTTTTCCTCATTTACTTTCCATTGATTCAGTTTTTAAATAAAGAAATTACATTGGGAACTTTGGTATTTATTTATACTATTTATGGAAATATATTCTGGCCGTTGTTTAGTTTTGTTCATGGTATAAGAAATTATTATCGAGCAATGGCTGATTTTGATGCTTTATTCAAATATGGTAAGATAGAGAATGAGGTTAAAGAAAAGCCAAATGCAAAAAAATTGAAAATAAAAAGAGGAGAAATTGAATTTAAGAATATTAGTTTTTATTATGGGAGAAGAAATGTTTTTCAGGGTTTTAATCTAAAGATTCCAGCTGGTAAAAAAGTTGCTTTAGTTGGTCATTCGGGGTGTGGTAAGACTACTTTAGTTAAACTACTTTATAGATTTTATGACCCTCAGTTGGGGGGAATTTTAATTGATGGAAAAAATATCAAAGAGTTTACAAGAGAATCTTTAAGAAGCGAGATGAGTATAGTTCCTCAAGAGCCTGTTTTGTTTGACGATACCATATATAACAATATTAAATTTTCCAAACCTGATGCTAACAGAAAAGAGGTAATGAGAGCTATAAAATTTGCCCAACTTGACAAAATTATACAGAACTTTCCTAAAAAAGAGAGTACAATTGTAGGTGAGAGGGGAGTTAAGTTATCAGCCGGAGAAAAGCAGAGAGTTTCTATTGCTCGTGCCTTGCTTGCTAATAAGAAAATTTTAGTTTTAGATGAAGCTACTTCAGCTTTAGATTCAAAAACAGAATATGAGATACAGAAAGCTTTGGAAAAGCTTATGGAAGGAAGGACAAGTATTATAATAGCTCACCGTTTGTCAACTATAATGAAAGCTGACAAGATTGTTGTAATGAAAAAAGGTAGGATAGTACAACAAGGAAAACATTATCAACTTATTAGGCGGGAAGGAGAGTATAAGAAATTGTGGAATTTGCAAAAAGGAGGTTATATAAAGTAAAATTAAGATGAAACTGAAAATAAGAAAAGCAACTTTAAAAGACGCAAGAAAAATTTCTTATCTTATCAGAGGAACGATTAATAAAATTAATGCTAAGGGTTATCCTAAAAAACAATTAGAATATGAATTAAACTGTTATACTACTCTTAAGATAAAAGAATATATCAAAAATAATCTAGTTTTTTGTGCAGTTGATAAGGAAAAGATAATTGGAGCAATTGTATTCAATTGTAAGGAAAAAACATTAAATTCTTTATATCTTAAACCAACTTATATCGGAAAAGGTTTTGGAAAAGAATTGATGAGATTTATAGAAGAGCAAGCAAAAAAGAAAAAAATTAAAGAAATTAAACTATATCCAACAAAATTTGCCCAAAAATTCTATAATAAGCTAGGATATAAAATAACAAGAAGATTTATTGGAACCGAGAATGGCGGGTTTCCAGTGATTGAAATGAGGAAGAAGTTAAGATGAAAAAATGGTAAAATTAGAAAATAACTTCTTATCAAAATTTTTATTAACTCTATCTTCTATAACGTGCTGACCAAAAGGTTTATATATCAATTGATATATAAATAAACATGGAAACAAAATTAAAAGACAAGAGCATATTTGCAAGATCCCCTACACTTGATACTGTTCTAATGGTAGAAAGGACCATAGAGAAATACTCTGGAGAGTTTAATAGAACAGAATTGTGGAAAAAACTTCCTAAAAAAGTAATGTGGCAAACATATCTAATAATTCTAGATTATCTTCAGAGTATAAATAAGATTGCTATAAGCAACAACGGTATCCTTGTATATATCTGGAGTCCTGAAATAGCAAAAAAATTTGTAAGTAGAAAGAAATATTAGAATGAGAATAATAAGGCCCTCAAAAGTTGTATTTGCTGATGGTAAACTAGAAGAAGAATTTAAAAATTTAGACGATGACGATGATATAAAAAAATTTATAAAAAGAGCTATTGATGATATTAAGAAAAATGCTTTCTGTGGTATTCCAATACCTAAAAAACTAATCCCAAAAGAGTATGTAAAGAAATATGGGATTCAAAATTTATGGAAATATGATTTACCAGATGGTTGGAGACTTATTTATACAATAACAACACCAAATAAAATTGAGATTATTTCTGTTATACTTGAGTGGTTTAATCATAAATCTTATGAAAGAAGATTTAAATATTAATTTAAATTAGTTGGATTTGATAGTTAAAATGAAGAAAAAGTGGTTAGCTAAAATAAGAGCTTATGCAATTAAAAATGCTATAGAGCATAATGGTAAGGCAAGAGTCGAGTCTGTTATATCAGCTTTGTTCCATGAAGGTTTAAAAAAAGAGGAGGTTGGAAAGATTATTAATGAGGTAAAAGAAGAAGTAGAAAAAGTTAATTCTCTCTCTTTAGAGGAGCAAGAAAAGGAGTTTAGTATAGCGAGGAAATTGATAAGTAAAAGAAAAGAAAGGAAGGGCTTGCCTCCTTTACCTAATGCGAGAAAAGAAAAAGTAATAATGCGTTTTAGCCCCTCGCCTTCAGGACCCTTGCATATAGGACACGCCGCCACAGCCTGTATTTCTTTTTTATATGTGAAAAAGTATGGTGGTAAATTTTATGTAAGAATAGAAGACACGAATCCTGAAAATATTTACAAACCAGCATACAAGATGATTGAACAGGATTCAGATTGGTTATTCAATGGAAAAGCAAAAATAGTGATTCAATCGAAAAGAATGAAACTTTATTACAAATATGCTGAAACACTCATAAAAAAAGGAAAAGCTTATGTTTGTGATTGTAGCGAAAAAGAAATAAAAGAAAATAGGAAATTAGGAAGAGAGTGTAGCTGCAGACAATTTCCCATAAGTGAACAGAAAAAAAGATGGAAAAAAATGTTGATGTCAGGCAAAGGAGCATATGGAGAAGGAAAAGCTGTTTTAAGATTCAAATCTGGGATGCAACTCAAAAATCCAGCATTTCGTGACTTTCTGCTTGCAAGAATAAACTTAACAAAACATCCTTTACAAGGAAAAAAATTTAGAGTGTGGCCTTTAATGAATTTCGCTGTTGCAGTAGATGATATTGAGCAGAAAATGACTCATATCATTAGAGCAAAAGAACATAGAGACAATGCTGAAAAGCAAAAAATGATTTTTAAAGCATTAGGAAAAGAATATCCTTGGACAGCTTTTCTCGGAAGATGGCATTTTAAAGATCTTGAACTTTCAACAACAAAAATGAGGAAAGCAATTGAACAGGGAAAATACAAAGACTGGTCTGACCCGAAATTACCCACTCTCCTTTCACTAAGAAAACAAGGTTTCAAACCAGAAGCTTTTTGGAAGTTGGCAGAGCAGGTTGGTTTAAGCGAGGCAGATAAAGTAATAAATAAGAAAGAATATTTTCAATTACTTAGACAATTTAATATCGAAGCAATAAATTTATATAGTAATCTTCTTATAGATGAATAAAGAAAAAAAGGAGGTAAAATGAATAAAAAAGGAATATCAGCTGTTGTCGCAACAATACTCATTGTTTTGCTTTCAGTTGTTGCTGTAACGATTGTGTGGGCTGTTTTAAAACCTGCTATAACAAAAACTGCGTCAAGGGTTTCTACTAGTTGTATTGAAGTAGATTTGAGCATTGATGAAGCAGATTGCAGTGCAGGAACTGTAAAGGTAACTTTGAATGCAGGGGAAATAAATAACTTAAAATTTATTTTTATAAATGACACCGACTCAAATGTTATTACTAAAGAGCCTCTCGGAGAGTTAGAGACAAAAACATATAAATTTACAGCAAAAGAAGTTGGAAGCGCAGCTTTTGTAAATGTCGCAGCTGTGATTTTATCAGAAGCTAAAGAAGAGATTACCTGTTCGCCTGTTTTATCAGACCCTTTGCCTTGTTAACTTTTTATTTTTTTTATCATATAATTTTTTCCTAGCCGGTAGTTTAACTTTCTATAATACTCTCTAACCCCTATACCAGAAATAACTGCTATCTTCTTTATATTGTATTTCTCTGCTTCTTTCTCAACAATTTTCTCTGCTTCTTTCATTAATCTTTTTCCTAAACCTTTATGTTGTATTCCTTTCCTTCCTTTTTTACCTATTTTTTCTGCCTTACCATAAACATGCAACTCACGAATTAAAGCGGAATTTTTTAGTTCTGGCAAAAATTGTTCTTTTGTTAATCTTAATCTTAACAAGCCAAACAGAATATTATTTTTATTCACTGCTTGTAAAAAAATTTCTTTGCCATTTGAAGCTTGATACTCTATTTTCTTTATTTTTATTTTTGTATCTATTTCTTCTTTTTTTCTTTTATCTCTCAAAGCAAATCCAATTTCTCTGAATCTTATTTCTTTTAGCTTTATTTTCTTTTTTTTCAATTCTGCTTCAATATCAGCCCTTAAGTCAATTCTTTCTGTGCCCGCTGTTAAGTATGCTGGTGGAATTTCTCTCATTATACGCATAACTCTACAATATTCAGGAACTATTTTTAACATTTTTATGAGAAGAGATTCTATTTGTTTTTTTGTGTAGGGTTTGTACTTGCCTTTTTTATATTTTTGTTCTAATTGCGAACCTTTCAAAACTTGGCAGGGGTATATTTTTAGCTGATCTGGTTTATAATTTTGATTTTTGAATAATTCAGAAAACATCTCTAAATCTTTTTTTAAATTACTTCCTGGCAAGCCAGGCATAATGTGATAGCCTACTTTGAATCCTGAATTTTTCAGTAGTTTAGTTGCTTTAATCACATCTTCCACAGTATGTCCTCTATTTACTTTCTTGTAAATTTTGTCGTCAATTGCCTGAACTCCTAGCTCAACTCTTGTTGCTCCAAATTTTAGCATCCTTGAAATTTCTTTTTTTCCGCAAACATCAGGTCTTGTTTCTATAGCTAAAGCCACACATCTATGTTCTGCTTTTTCATTTAATTTTTTTCCTTCCTGGAGATTCTTAGCTGTTTTATTATTGAGGGCGTCATAACATTTTTTAATAAAATTATACTGATATTTTAAAGGATAAGATAAAAAAGTCCCTCCCATAATTATCAACTCGATTTTGTCAGTTGGATGATGCATTAACTTGAAAGCTTTTAGTCTTGCTTTTACTTGTTTCTCTGGATTATAATCTAACATTTTTGCTCTAATAACTGGAGGAGAAAGAGGAGTATAAGATTGAGGTACGTCAAGAGAAGGACAATATAAACAAGTTCCATGTTTACATTTTTTAGGCTTACACATTACAGCGATAGGGGTAACCCCTGCTAAAGTCTTGCTTGGTTTTCTCACTTCTCCTTTTTCTGGAAGTTTCATTTATAAAAAATTCTTTTTTAATTTAAAAATCCTTTCTAATCAGAAAAATTTGTTTTATAAGTTTTCTTTACACAATTTTTCTAATCTCTTCTTACCTATCTTATTATATAAACAGTAATTAACTGTTCCTTTTTGTTTAGTGTTTCTGCGTCTATTCAAGATTGACAACATCTAAATTAGATTTTCTTTAATTCTGATAAGAAAATTAGCCTTTTCTCTTATTTTTCCCTTTTTTCTTCACTTTTCCTTCCGATTCTTTAGAATTTTCTTTTAAAGACTTTATCATATTCTGTATCTTTTTTAAATCTTCAGCCCTAATTTTCTTTCTTTTTTCTTCAACAGGCTGTGTTGTTTCTAAACTCGGAACTGCTCTTATGAGTTCCATTAAAGAATGCTTTTCAAATTTCAAGATACTTTGGTCTGAATCATCTATATGTATTAATAAGATTTCTAAGCCACTTAAAATACATTGTAAGTTCCATATTAGCTTATTGTCCATTATATGCAAAATAGCAATTATCTTTCTTATTTTTTCTGTTACAGTCCTATTTTTCATCTCGTCCTCTACTATACCTTTTAGAGCTTCTAAATCAGTTTTTGTTTTCACTTTTATTTCAGGAAGTTTTTTCTTTATAGCTTGCCCTGAAATTTTCAGTTTTATTCCCCTATCAATAAAAAAAGTAGCGATTTTTTTGTTTGGTAAAGCATAATCTATTTGATGTAAATTTTTGTCAGTTTCTAAATCTATAATAAAAAAACCTGCTGCTAAGTATGCTTTGGGATTTTTTTGTTTAAACTCCTTAAATTCATCACTTTCATGCAATTTTTCTAGATAGTGTTCGAATTTCATTTTTTTAGGCTGCTCCTCTTTTTTCTACTACTTCTCATTAAGTAAAATGTTTGGTTTTTAATTGTTTTGGTTTATTTTCTTTCCTTAATTTCCTTTTTAATTTCAGAGATAAAATCTTCTGGTTTAACACCTAATCTCAATTTCTCCCCCCTATGCCTTATTGCGATGGTTTTTTCTTTTATTTCCCTATCTCCTATCACAATAATATAAGGAATTTTCATTAATTCAGCTTCTCTAACCTTGTTGTTTATTGTTTTGTCTTCTATATCTAAGTCAGCTCTTATTCCTTCTGATTTTAATTTTTCATAAAATTCTTTTGCTGCTTTTATGTTTCTGTCTGTAAATGATAAAACTCTAACTTGTATAGGGGAGAGCCAAATTGGTAAGTTGCCTTTGGTATGCTCTAACAAAATTCCAATAAACCTTTCTAAACTTCCATAAAGAGTTCTGTGTATCATTACAGGCCTTTTTTTCTTGTTGTTTTTATCAGTATAAGTTAAATCAAATCTTTCGGGCATTGCAAAATCCACCTGTATTGTGGCAAGTTGCCATGTCCTACCTAATGAATCTTTAATATGAAAATCTATTTTTGGGCCGTAAAAGGCTCCCTCACCCTTGTTGATTTTATATTTCATTTTCTTTTTTTTCAAAACGTTTTCAAGAATTTTTTCTGCCTTATTCCACTGCTCGTCTGTTCCTATTCTTTTTGCTGGTCTAGTAGAAAGTTCAACATAGTAATCTAAATTAAATTTTTTGTAAATCTTATCTGCTAATTCCATAATATTGCTTATTTCTTGCTCTAGTTGTTTTTCTTCGCAATAAATGTGAGCATCATCTTGTGTAAATTGAATAACTCTAAATAATCCTCCTAAAACTCCTGAAAGCTCCTGCCTATGAACAACTCCTAATTCTCCAACTCTCAACGGCAAATCTTTATAACTCTTGGGCTTGTTCTTAAAAACCAACATTCCTCCTGGACAATTCATAGGTTTAATTGCAAAAATTCTTTTTTCATACTCAGTTAAAAAAATATTTTCTTTATATTTTTCCCAATGTCCTGAAATCTGCCACAATCTTTTATCTAAAATTTGAGGAGTTTTGATTTCCTTATAACCTGCCTTTGTATGAATTTCTCTCCAAAATTTAATCAACTCATTATAAATTATCAATCCGTTGTTGTGCCAAAAAACCATTCCGGGAGCAGTTTCATTAAAACTAAACAAGTCCATTTGCTGCCCTAAAATTCTGTGATCATTTTTTTTAAGTTTAGAAATATCTAATTTTGTTTTTGAAATTTCTTTTAAAAGTTTTTTATAATCATATACTTCTTTTTCTTCCTCACCTTCCTTTCCACTCATAATTTCTCTACTTAATTCAGCTAAAGGATGTCCCTTACATTTTAATTCAAACTTTTTATAGTAACCGAAAGGAGCCCTTATAACAGAAAATTTTTTATCTTTTTTAAGTTGAGATTCTGTTTCTTTAAGCAGTTTAATTGCTGTTTCTGGGTTAGCAAGATTAGAAGAAAGATGAGCATAAGGATAAAGAACTATTGTTTTTGCTTTTACTTGTTTTGCTATATCCTTAATTTCTTTTACTAACTTTTCAGCAGCCAAGTTTGAGTCGGATTTCTCTACAGCTACAAAAATAACTAAAGCTTCTCTAACCTCTTTTTCCTTTTTTTCTTCTTCAGTTAGCTTTTCAGGCTCTTTCAAAGCTTTTTTTAAAGCTCTGAACTTAATATAATCTACATGCAGGGATAAAATTTTCATGTCAAAAAAAGAGAAAAGAGATTTATAAAACTAACTAAAAATAAAATAAAAAAATATAAATAAAAAATAAAAATTTAAACAACTGTTCCTCTTATAGATCCTGTTGATGTTTGATTTAAAACACCGCCGGATTTCATGAAAGTTACTGTTACATCTCCTTTGAATCTGTCTCCAGAATTTAAAGTACAGGATACTGGAATTGTTGCTGTAGAACCATCAGAGATGTCTGTTGGTGTTGTGTAAGAGCCGCAATTTTCTACCTCAACATTATTTATTGTTATATCATCTCCTAAACCGTTCCTTATAACCAGAGTTACTCCTGTAGTAGTTATGGTATACTCATCGCAGCCAAGTGGTGCATTTAACATACAGGCGCTTGGAACATACCTACTAGGGCTAAAAACGCCGAAGTAAGCTAAAACACCTATAACTATAATTGCCGCTAAAATAGCCCATCCATAAGTCATTAAGAACTCCATTGCTGCTTGTCCTTTTTTCATTTTTACCTCCTTTTTTTACTTAAATTAGTATTATATTGTAAGGAGTATATTTAAATCTATCGATAGAACATTTAAGATAAACGAGAAATAAAAAATCCATCAAACAGTTCATAAATCGGAAAGGTTTATATATCTTAAAGTTCTTCAAAATATATTATTCCGGCGGATAGCCATAAAAATGAGAAAAAATAAAAAAGGGTTGAGCCAAATAATTGTAACAATTCTCTTGATTTTGCTTATAATTTTAGCAACAGGAATTTTTTGGACTACAACAAAAAAAGTTTTCTATAAAAAACCTTTAGAGATTGAGTCACTCATGACTAATTTAAGAATAACAGGTTATAATATTTCAGAAAATCTTGCTATAATAAGTTTAACCAGAGACCCTGGCGGAGGCGAACTTTTAGGTGTTGCTTTTGTTTTTTATAATGAAACTTCTAATTATATTCATAAAGATTATAGACCCATAGCAGAATTAGAAACAAAAACATTTGTTATAGAATTCAAAGATAAAATTTCAGATATCATTAAAATAGAAATCCGTCCAATATTTAAAACAGAAGAAAAAAAGGAGGATATAGGAAAGCCACAATCTGCTTTAACAAAAACAGAATCTGGATGGATAGTTACTTCTGGGGGTGGAGGAGGTGGAGGCAGGACCCCCACTCCACAACCAACACCCTCGCCACCAACACCAACAGTTTATTGGGCTAATTTAGAAGGTGAAGAAATAACTACTGCTACATTAGGAGATACTGTTTATTTATATTTTATAAATTCAGGATTGCCTCAGGATACAGAAATTTATTTTGAAATTTACGAAAAAGACAGTTTGTTAGTTGGAGACATAGCCCAATTTGACGATTTTATTAGAGTAGGAGAAAATAACATTACAGGAACAGTTGATTCAAGTGGAAAGGCAATTGCCACATGGACTATAACACAAGAAGATTATAATTTAGCGAGTGGAAAATATGAAGAAGGGAATTTAGAATTTTACTTTACTGCTAAAGGAAAGAACTCTGATTATTTATATGTATCTGAACAAGAATGTATTCCAGATTGCATTGATAAAGAATGTGGTGATGACGGTTGTGGAGGTAGTTGTGGTTCTTGCCCTGCAGGAGAAGAATGTAGTTTTGGAATCTGCATTAATCCTCTCGAATTAAAACCAGATATGAAAATTAAATTATGGGCTATTCAAGGAAATACTTTTACTGAAACAAGAACAATTTATCTCCCACTCTATGAACAATATGGAATTGATGTAATTCAAAATGGTTGGGCTGGAATTTTTGCAGGAGATAATTTCCCTTCAAGAGTGGGCTATTGGGCTGGAAACGCCTCATTATATAATATGGAACTTCATACATATATTAAAACTTATGGGAGTGATATAACCCCTGTAGATTCTGTTTCAAGTTTAGAAATTTGGCCTGATAATTTTAAAGCAATTATGATGGATAGTGAAAATAAAGACAGTATTGAAATTCAAGACGCGAGATTTAGTCCTTACAAGGATGTTATTCCTTCAGATGTAAAATTAATTGCTCCTGAAGGTCCTCACATAAGTTCAAGTATCGAAAGACAATATACTGAAATAGGACAAGTTTGGGGAAGAGTATTTGGATGGGACTGGAAAGTAGTTGATGAAGATGGAACAACAAACACAATACAGGATTGTAGGAGGGTTACAGATCTACCAGCTATTATGTATATAGCAGAAAGACAGGGTTTTGGAAATTCTAAATATGGGAATAAAGAAATTTATATAGGGGCCCAATTACTTAATACATATAAAGAAAAGTTCAATAGTTCTGAAAAAACTAATCCAACTTCTAAAGACTGGTATGAATCTTCTAAAGAATTTCCAGAAAATGTTAGGTCCTCAATTTATCTTATTGCTCAAGCAAGTTTAAAATCAGCTCACGGTGTTCATTGGGGGCTTCACAAATATAGTCTTGAAGATTCAATAGATATTTTAGAAAACTTAAAATTAGCTTATGATACTGTAAATTCTCAAAAAATAACTTATGATGCTCATGCGATTAACCCTGTTGTTGGTGTTTTGATAGACGAAAAAACTAATGTTAACTCGGGGGGGATGAGAGTTATGTGGGAGATGGTCATAAGAGGAAACATCCCTTTTGAAGTTATTTATGAAGAAGATTTAACATCAGAGAATCTTGCAAATTATGAGGTATTATTAATACCTCATTTAGATAATGAGAATATTCTAGAATTCGCATCTGATCAACAACTAAATTTAAAAAATTTTGGAGAGAATAAATTAATTTTAACAGAGCATAGGGATGCGGCATATACTCCAAAACCTTCATGGGTTACTCCTTTATTATCTGGCTCACACCATATTTTAAGGTTAGATATAGTTCCTGAAAATTATAACAATTATTGTAATGGATATGAACCTTGTAGAGAGCCAAAACCAACTTTCAGTGGGTTCAGTGGTTTTATGTATGTAAATGCGAGTTGGAGAAATCCTGGAGAGAATTATTTTCATTATAATGAAACTCAATATCATTATGATGAGAGAATGGAGTGGTTAATTAGAGATTATCAAAGTAAAATTTATGAAAAAACAGGAGTAAGTCCTTGCAATGAAAATTACAATATCATATGTAAAGAATTTATAATGAATGGAAAAAGGTATGTCTGGAATGTTAATACAACAGATGGAACAATGGAAATAAAAGCTCTTGATTAATAAAACCTTATTTATCTAACAACTTAATTGATATTTTGAACAATGAGAAGAATCAATTTTAAACCAAGAGGGCATTCCTTCTATAGAATAACTTTCAGGATTATTTGAGGAAAAATAAATATAATCAACAACACTTTTGCTTTGGACAAACAAGCCTTGAGCTGAAAGTTCAGGCAAATAAACAAAGCTTTCGATACCATATTCACTTGCTTCCTTTTTTCCTTCTAATCTATTAATAAAACTAGGAGCTAATGGATTAGAAGCATAATACTTATTCTCTAAATGTAAAGAAAGGTTCGTTGTGTCTGAGCCGGAAACATAATTTCCTTCATAAAGAGTTTTATTAATTTTTCTTGAAACTTTTCCTAAGGTTTCCACAATATATATAGGATCTTCAAATCCTTCTACACCTATATATGCTTTTATGTTTTCTTTTTTATACCATCTTGCTAATCCAGACTTATCTTTAAGTTCTAAAGTTGCGTTAAAATAAACCACGACATTCCAAGGATCTTCTTGACTAACACCGACTTTAATGTCAGAAAGATTAATTATTAGATTCATTTTGTCTGCTTTTTCTTGTATCTTTTCTTGTATTTCTGTTATTGTAGTGTCTTGTAAAATTTCTGAAGCATCTCCATATATTGTTCCATTTAAAATTGCTTCATTAAATAATTCTGAGAAATTTGATATATAATTACCTGTTTTAGTTATGTAGTCTTCAGCTGAAAAGATAATTCTGAAACCAGAAGTGTAAAGTTGTCTTTCAAGGTCTTTTTCTGTAGATAAAAGAAAGGATTCCATTGTTTTTATTCTTGTTTTTATTGTTTGCCTTTCATACAATACACTATAGATTTCAGAAGATACAAAGAACAATAAAAGCAAAGAAATAGCTATTAAAGTGAATATCTGGCCTTTTTTGTTTCTCACTAAATCCATTTTCTTACCTTTCTTTTATAATCTAAATATTTTCTCCCAAATTTTTTCTCTAAATTTTTCTCCTCAAGAGGAATAGTCCAAATGTTTGTCATAATAATAAACAGCAGAGGAAATAAAAAAGTTATTATTGAGCCAAGTAAAATTGCTTCCCCAAACAAAATCAAAGCCATGCCGAGATATATAGGATTTCTGCTTATTTTAAAAACTCCTGATGTGATGAGCACTTGCGGAACTTCATTTGGTTTCATTGTGTTTTTTTCCTTTTTATAAACAAAATATACATGTAAATTAAAATATATTCCTAAGACAATTAATAATATTCCTAGGTAGTTATATGGGAGGCTTACTACTTTTTTAATTGGAAAAACATAATGCAAAATTATATTTAATACAACCATTATCATAAAATAATTGGGCGGCATTATTTTCAATTTCTTTCCCATTTTTATCTCCATACTCTAACCTGGACTTCATTACTATAAGTATAAGGGATTCCTGTAATTTCACTTGAACTTATTTGTAAATCTTGTTCTGAAAATTTGCTATCGACTCTACCATCGGAATTCAAATCTAAATTTGTTAATAAATCATAAACGGCATTCGAGATTGCATCATTTTCATTGTAAACTATTTTTTCACTAGTAAAATAACAAGCGTTATCTCCAGAGTAATTTTGGGGTACATTTATTGTAATATTTGTAAAGTCATAAAACTCTATGTTCCAGGTACAGCCTTGAGAGGAAGCCACAATAGGTGAGTAACCTAAAGCCTGCTTTATTATTGTGTATATTATTTTGTTGGAATGGGAGCCTCCAGATGAGTTTGCTGGTGAAACTCCAGTAGTTATCTTTACTTCATTTTCACCTTTTTTTATTTTTTCTTTTGGTATATAAATAAAATAAGGGTCTCCTAACTCTAAATAATCCCCGCCATAAGAAGAAAGATCAAATATTTCTTGCCATGTTTCATTTAGTATACTAACCCTGTCTGTCCATCTCGGTCCTGAATATGAGACAGCTATAGCCTCTATAACTTCAGAATCTTGAGGGACAGAAAAGTTTCCTATTGAGATATCATTCCCAAACTCTTCTGATTCTGTAGTTATAATTAAACCATAAGGAGTTTCAGTTTCATAATCGAAATGCATATAAGAATCAGGATACAAAATAGTTTCATTAAATATGCCGCTTATGTTTGCTACCTGTTCTATAAATCCTAATTCAAGAATTTCTTGGGCTATGTTTGTATAAATATCTTGTAAAATATTTGGATTCTGGCTTGCATAATATTTGCCTTTACCACAATTAGCTATATTCTGTAAAGTTTTATTTGCCATATCACAATCAGAAACAGGGCCGAAACCTATTGCATAAACTTTAGCATTCATTTCATTCCTCAATCTACAGGAAGACCAATTTGCATTTTGGCTCGCACACCAACAATCGTTTACATCACAATCATCCACCCCACCATAACATCCAACCCCCCATCCCAACCATAAACCCTCATTTCCCGGTGTGCCATCTCTTGTTCCTTCGCAACCAGAAGCTGCCTGGCATGTATGTGTAGGGATGCCGTCAGACATAACTATCACGAATTTTTGCCTACTATCATTACTTTGCTCATTTAGAATATTGTAAGCATTGTTTTCAGAACAGCAAATACAAGTTCCTCCTCTTGGTGTATATTCATCTATTTTTTGTTTTAGATAAGCTGAATTATTTGTTAAACCTTCTTGATAAACTCTTCCTTTGTAAGGGTTTGTTGTGTCTCCATAAAAAGCAGATAAAGCTACTCTATTCCCCGAGATATTTAGAATCATATCTACCACCATCTTATCTAAACATTTAGCTAAAGAAATTCTTTTTGTATCTGAGTTATATAACCTAGGATCATCACATTCCCTACTTACACCTGAACGATCAGAATCCATTCTTGAATCCATGCTTCCACTTAAATCAGTAATTAAAACAACATCTGCATTTCCTTGTTTTATTTTCTCCTGAATTTCATATAGGCCTAACCTTATTGGTATTGTCTTTTTACTTATCTCTTGATAATTAAGTAAAGATGAAAGTTGTGTGTTTGTTATTGTCTCTTGTTTGTCTCCAGAGCCCTCATAAACTGTTGTGTTTCCTATAGTTAGAAAAAGTTTATATGGACTGTAATAGTGTAAAAAGATTTCCATTCCTGTTATATCAAAAGGAGAATAAAAAGAATCATAGATGTTTATTATTCCTTCTATACCTGGAAAAAATTTTTTCTTTTCTTGGGCAGGCGTAGTATCATCAAAATTTATTTTTATATAGCCTCCAGCTATGTATAAGTTTTCTCCTCTTAACTCGAGGATATTCTCACCGGAATGAAAGTTAGTTATAGGTATGGTGCACTTTTGAGGCGAGTAAAGGGGGGTTATCTTTTCATAATGTGCTTCAAAATTTTCATTCACATATAAATCAAAATCTTTATTGATTGCTATTTCCATTAAAGCAGATTTTATGTTGCCCTCATAATCTATTCTAACAGAAAGATTTCCATCACCAACATAACCGCCAAAATAAAAGTATTTAACATTACTTGCCCTTTCCAAGAAAGCGCGGGCTGAAAACCCCCTCACATTTTCGCCTTTTTCTATCCCACTTATGATTTGTCTTGAGATCCATATTTGTTCTGCTTGTTCTATTGGCGTTGTATTATAAGAAGCTATTAGTTCATCATCAAACCATATTCCTATGTTATTTTCTGGTGAAAGTTCTGAAAGTATATTTTCAGTTAATGTTTCAGCTTCAGGCATACCTTTTGCATAAAACTCTATTATCTGCTCCAAAATTGTTAAATTTCCAGACGCCTTATTTTCTGCGAGAAGTTGGGAAACATAAGAATTATTAATCTCATTTGTTTTTAATGTTGACAGAATAGACAACAAATCATTTTGTATTTCTACTTGTATAGTTTCTTGTTTAGTTACTGGCTTGATAACTAAAATAACTGCAAGAATCACAACTAAAGCTATAAATGCATCTAAGGTATAATAATAAGCCTTTTTTCCTTTTATTTTTAACATTTTAATTCCACACATATAGTGTTAGTTTGACAGGTTTATTTTCATAAATCATAAACCTTTCAATCCTGACAAGATTTTTTTGTTCTGCCGGGATTTTTCCTATACCATCTATATCCTCACCCATAACCCTAATTCCTGGAAAATAAAAATAAAAATCGTATCTTATGCCTAATAATTTTTTTAATTTTTTATAATCTTCCTCACTATCTGTTAGGTTATAGAAAAAATCCAGTTTAGTTTGATTTATTTTTTTCTGACTTAAAATTCCTGGAATTTCTACGTTGTCATAAGAAGTCCAGTTTTTTGGGCTTCCTTCTGATAAAATTAAATTTGAGAGAAGATATCCATCATAAAACATAGATTCTAAAATATCTCCTGAAGTTGAAACAAAATTTATTACATACACGTAAATAGCCACTATCCCAATTAAGAATATAATTACAGCTATTATAAGATCAAATCCCCAAATCTGTCCTTGTTTTTCTGTATGATTAGGAGTTAAGATAAACCTTGCCATCTTGTTTTTTTATAATATTCCTTCCTTTTTGTATTTGTCCATCTACCTCTTTTATTTTTAAAGAGAGCGCGTTCCTTGTTGTCTTGATATAAATGCTACCATCTACAATTTCTATACTATAATCTCTTCCTAAAATCAGTTCTGGAACTGAAAATTCTCTGATATAGCCATCAGAAGCTTCTGTAGCAATATTAATTTCATCTTGTATGCCTAATGCTAAATTTTTAATAAGCAAATTTTCTTTTTCCTTACCTTTTTCCTCTGTTTGAGTCCCAATTGCAATAAAGAATACTGTGAAGGAGAATAATACTAATCCTAAAATAATTAAAAATTCTATGCCAGATTGACTTCTTCTCTTTTTCATTTTTATTTTCTTAGCTTATAATAACTTTATCAGGCTGAGCTTTAATTAGTAATTTTCTTGAACCTTCTCCAACCTGAATACTGCCTTCTAATGTAACTCTTGAAGAGAAAGCTCTTTTCATTGTTCCTGTAGATGTAGAAAAAGTTATTATCAAATTTTTTTCATTAAATTCTATATTTTTAATTCCTTGAGGCATATATATTGTTATTGTAGTTTGAGAAGGTTCTCCTGCAAAAAAAACAGACTCTGCTGAACTAATAATTTTTGTGGCGATGGTTTCTATTTGATTTATTCTTATTCTGTCTCTTGAAATACCAATGTAAAAATATGCTGCTATTAAAATCGTGGTAACAGCAAGAGTAACAAATCCTGTTATGATTAAATACTCAATTCCAGACTGCCCTTTATATTTAGATCGTAAATGTGTTTTGAGTTTCACTTTTCTTTACCTCTTTTCTTTATTGTATTTTTAGTAAGATTTATAATACCAAAATTCTTTAATTTATAATTAAAGTGAATGATAATTTATAAAGATTTGGAAAACATCGCAAAGAAAAATGGGAAAAAAGAGGGATTTTTTTATCGTATTATTAATACTAATGTTTTTAGCAGCCTCAAATACTCTTGTTTATTCTGATAAAACCAATATAAAGGTTTCTGGTTTTTCTATAAAAAATGTTTACGATAAGTTGATGAAGTTAGATATGTCTACAATAATTTTCGTGATTCAATGGTTTTTGGTTTTAGTTGTTGTTATTATTTTTTATATTAATTTTTTGAAAAAGAGGAGAAAAGAAAAAGCTAAACCTGTTAATATGAATGTAAAGAAGAAAACTGGGACGGATGTGGACACAGATTTAGATATTCTTTACAACTTATTGAAACAAAAAAAGCGTTTAAAAATTTCTGTGATTGCTAAAACTTTTAAGGTGAATAATGAAAAAGCATTGGAGTGGTCTAGGATTTTAGAAAATAATGATTTAGTAAAAATAGAACATTTCGCATTTTCTGAACCAGAAGTTGAAATAAAATGAGGAAAAAGAAAAGGGGATTGGAAAGGGAGAAGAAAAAAGTTGGGAAAATTAGAAGAAAACATAGAGAAAAGAAAGCTATACAAACAAAAATTGGAAAATCTCTTAAATTTAAGTATAAGGAGGGGGAGCAAAAACAAGGGAAGACAGCTAACAATACCGATAGAAAAATAAGATTAGTAGAATTGAAGAGTGAAAAAAGAGAAATTGAAAAAAAACAAAAAAGAAAACTGAAAAAGAAAAAGAAGAAAGAGAAAGATGTTAAAAGTAAGGTTATAGAGCGATACGAGTTAAATGTTGACAATGCTATAGTAAATATTAAGATAGAACAGGGGGGAGAAGGCTTAGCATATAATTTATACATGCCAAAGATTGGCATAGGAACTCTTGCTTTACTTGAAGAGGTAAGAAAAGAGCTGATTTCTGTTACAACGATTGGTGTTGGTGAAATGACAGATATAAAATCAATAGCGAGAATAAAGAGGCAGTTTATGAAGCAGATTTCAAAATTATTGAGGGAGAAAGTTCCTAACATTAGCTTAAAGGCAGAGAGATTTTTGGTAGGAATTTTAATGCAAGAAATGCTAGGTTTGGGTAAGCTGGAGTTTTTAATAAACGATCCACACTTAGAAGAAATAGTTGTCATTAGCAGTAAAGAACCTGTAAGGGTATATCATAAAAAATATGGATGGCTTCCTACTAATATAAGAATAGATAAAGAAGAGGACATAAATAATTATGCAAATATAATTGCAAGAAGAGTAGGAAGGCAAATAAATATTTTAACTCCTTTATTAGATGCTCATGTAGTTACTGGAGATAGAGCAAATGCTGTTTTATATCCTATTGCCACTAAAGGTAGCACTATAACTATAAGAAAATTTGCTAGGGACCCTTGGACTATAATCGATTTAATTAATAATAAAACAGTTAATTTAGAAATAGCTGCTTTATTATGGCTTGCTATAGAATATGAGATGAATATTCTAATTTCTGGAGGTACAGCCTCAGGAAAAACAGTTTTTTTAAATGCATGTATGCCCTTTATCCCTCCAAATCAGAGAGTTATTAGTATAGAAGACACAAGAGAATTAATGTTGCCTAAATTTTTGTATTGGTGCCCTCTTGTTACAAGAATACCAAATCCAGAAGGGAAGGGCGAGGTTTCTATGTTGGACTTATTAGTAAATAGCTTAAGAATGAGGCCTGATAGAATTGTCTTAGGAGAAATGAGAAGACAGAGAGAGGCTGAAGTATTGTTTGAGGCAATGCATACTGGCCATTCTGTTTATGCTACTGTTCATGCAGATACTGCATCTGAAACAATATCAAGATTAACAAATCCCCCACTAAATGTTCCTCCTAACCTTTTGAAAGCAGTGAACTTGAATGTGGTAATGTTCAGAGATAGGAGAAGAGGAATAAGAAGAGTTTATCAGGTTGCTGAATATATAGCTAGTAGAGATGGAGTTACTCCGAATATTCTTTATAGGTGGGCTCCTGATAGAGACGAAATAGTAAAACATAATAATAGTATAATTTTTATGGAAGAGCTGGGTAGAAATACAGCAATGTCACAAAAAGAGATAAATGAAAGTCTTGAAGAGAAAAAAAAGATTCTTTCATGGATGTTAAGGCATAATCTCAGAAGCTTTGAGCAGATAGGAAAAGTGATGAGTCTTTACTATACAAATCCAAAACTACTTTCTGAAATTATAAAAAAAGATGATTTGAGCAAAATAAAATAAGTTTCATAAAATGAAATTCAAGATACCTTTTACATTTTCAAGTATAGATATTTTAAAGAAAAGAGGCAAGAGATTTTCCCGCATTTTTCGAGTTAAAAAAAAATCAAAGCTTTCTACATATTTGAAAGATTCAGACGTAAACCTGTCTAAAGAAGAGTATCTTGGTATATGTTTGAGAACATTTTTCTTTGTTTTTATTCTTTTACTAGTCATTTTTACTTCTCTCCTCGGAATTCTAAAAGTCAGTTATTTTTACTTTTATGGTTTATTTGCCTCACTTATTTTTTCTTTTTTTATTTTTTTTATGCAAATAAATTATCCGAGGGTTTACAGTTTCAGAAAGACGAGAGATATTGAGAAAAATTTGATTCCGTCTTTACAGGATATGTTAGTCCAATTGGAATCCGGTGTTCCAATATTTCAGATTTTAGCAAATATATCTTCCTCTGGTTATGGATTTGTTAGTTATGAATTTAGGAGGGCAGTAAAAGAAATAAATTCAGGAGTTCCTCAGATAGAAGCCTTAGAAGACTTAATCAAAAGAACATCATCTACATATTTTAAGAGAGTCTTATGGCAGATAAGCAATGGTTTGAGGAGCGGGAGTGATATGTCTGTTGTCATAAAAGATAGTATTGATAGTTTAAATAAAGAACAAGCTATTCAAATTCAGACTTATGGGAGCAAATTAAATCCCTTAGTTATGTTTTATATGCTGATAACTGTAATTATACCCTCTCTTGGAATAACTTTTCTAACTATTTTGTCATCTATGTTGGGTTTGTCTGGCAGTTTAGTAAAGTTAATGTTTATTGCTACATTTATTTTTGTTTTATTAATACAAATAATGTTTTTAGGTTTAATTAAAACAAGGAGGCCTAGTTTATTATGAATACCCTAAAACTTATTCCAAAAAAATTAAGAAAAAGTTATGAAAAGAATATTTCAAATGCTGGCATAAAGATAAGTCCTGAAAAATATGTTTCCAGGTTGTTTTTTACAGGGATTATATCTGCAACATTATTAAGTCTAATATTATTTTTTTTTAAAGTTAATCCTATTCTTACTTTTGTCTTAACTTTTTTTATCTTGCAAATAATATTTTACTTTAGATTATCTCTACTTGCTACTGCAAGAATCAAGAAGATGGAATCTGTGTTTCCTGATTTTATACAATTAATGTCAAGTAATCTAAGAGCAGGGCTTACTGTTGATAAAGCTTTTTTATCCTCGGCAAGACCGGAACTAGCCCCTCTTGACGAAGAAATTTTGAAAACAGGAAGAGAGATAGCTACTGGACAAGATATTATTTTAGCTTTTAGGAATATGGGAAAAAGGGTAGATTCAGAAAAAATAGAGAAAATTATTTCCCTTATTATCTCTGGTTTGAAAGCAGGAGGCAATATTTCTACTTTGCTTGAAACAACCGCCTCAAACATGAGAGAAAAAGAGTTTTTAGAAAAAAGGGCAGCCTCTAATGTTTTAATGTATGTTATTTTTATTTTTGTTGCTGTTGGATTTGGTGCTCCACTGTTGTTTGGACTTTCCTCTATTCTTGTTGAGATCATAATCAATTTGACAGCGCAACTTCCTAGTGCTCAGGCTACTCAAATAAATCTCCCTTTTACTCTTTCATATTTAGGCTTATCACCAAAATTCATACTTTATTTTTCTTTACTTTTCTTAATTGCAATTGATATTGTTTCGAGTTTAGTCATTGGTTTGGTTAATAAAGGAGATGAGAAATATGGGTTAAAATATATTTTTCCTTTAATTGCATTATCTATAGGAATTTTTTTTGGCGTTAGGTTTTTTCTTTACCGAGTTTTAGTCGAGAGCTTTTCTATTGTTTCTTAAAGTTTTTATAAACTTAAAGAAAAAGCTTTATAAGTTTAAATTCTCTAAAGAAAATATGAAAAAGAGAAAAATTAAAAGGAAAAAAGAGGTTAGGATTAATAGTGGAATAAAAGGTTTTGATGATTTAGTAGAAGGTGGTTTTGATGAAGGTTCTGTAAATATGATTGTTGGTAGCTCTGGTTCAGGAAAAACGATATTTGCCTTACAGTTCTTAATGGCTGGTTTGAAAAAAGGGGAGTCTTGCTTGTATGTTACATTTGAGGAGAAGAAAGAAGAGTTTTATGATAATATGAAAAATTTTGGATGGGATCTTAGTAAATATGAAAAAAAAGGAAAATTTTTCTTTCTTGAGTACAGCCCTGAAAAAGTTAAAGTTATGATTGAAGAAGGGGGAGGGGAAATGGAGAGTATAGTTACTAGACATAAGATAACTAGATTAGTTATAGATTCTGTAACTTCTTTTGCTTTATTATTTGAAGATGAACTTGAAAAGAGAGAGGCAGCTTTAGCTTTATTTGATATTATAAGGAAATGGAAATGTACTAGTTTATTAACTTTAGAAGAAGATCCAAAAGAAAGGAAGGGTGGATCTTCTTCTTTGGAATTTGAGGTTGATAGTATTATACTTCTTTATTTTATAAGACAGAAAAGGAAAAGAAAGAGGTTTGTTGAGGTACTCAAAATGAGAGGAACCAAACATTCTAATGAAATTCATGCTCTTGAGATAGGAGAATCTGGGATAGAAGTTTCTAAGGAAATTTATGTTAATGGTATAGATTAATTAAAGGAAGTTAAATATGCACACCTCATTTTGAACTACTTGTTCTAAAGTTTCTGGTTTTCTTAATAAACATCATTTATAAAAACGAAAGCTTTATAAATAATACTTACTGCTTAATAGTAACAAATAAGGGAAAATGAAATGGGAAAAAGGAGCTAAAGAAACTTTAATAGGTTATGGTTTGGCAGCCGGAGTTTTATTAATTGGAAGTCTATATATTATGAATAAAAGTGAGGTAAGAGAAGGTGAAAGAAGTTTAAGACAGGAGTCCGGTTTGGTTAAAGTTGTGAAAGAAGAAAGTTCAACAATCAGCAACGGAGGAATTGAGAGAAATTCAATTCGTAAAAAGCCAGAGATAAGAAAGGGGTTACAAAAAACAGCAACATATGATTTTGATAATTATATTTCAGCTATTTTTGATATTGAAAGTTCTGATAATCCAAATGCTCAAAGATATGAACCGGGGATAAATGACACAAGTTATGGGTTAGGCCAAATTTTAACAAATGTTGCTTTAACATTAGAAAGAAGAAATCCAAATTTACCGAGAATTTCAGATTATTCTGGATTAGATGAAAAATTAGAAAGTGATGAAAGAAAATTAGCAGAAGAAAGTTTAGTTAGATTATATGGAAAGAGAGCAAGAGTAAAAACAAAAAGAGGAGGGTGGGAAATTCAAGAAATAAAAATTGATGGTAACTTCGAGGGGGATTTAGTTGCTCAGGAATTTTTAAGGAGAATACAAAGAAAACATAATCTAAGAGTAAAAGGAGAATTAGATGACGCAACATATCAAGCAATACAAAAAGAAAGGCATTTGCAAGATATGTTAACTAATCCTAAAATAAATGAGGCTTACACAAGGGCATTGTTTAGAGAGGAATTAGAGTATTTTAATGATGCAGAATTAGCTGTTGCTGCATATAATGCAGGAAGGCCTGCTGTTATTAATGCTGCTTATCAAACAATGTTAAATGAATTTTTAGGAACATCATTAAAACCAGATGGAGTTATTGGTAATAAAAGTAGGGAAGTTATAAGAAAATTTCAAGAAAGGTATGGATTAAGAGTTGATGGAATTCTTGGACCAAATACAAAAGCAAGGATACGGGAGGTTTATGAAACACTAATAGGAAAATCCCCTTTAAAAGGAGCTATGCCCCAAAATAGATATACTCCAAATCATGTTAGAAAATTTAATGCTGCTCTAGAAACAATTGAAAAACATAAGAAAACAAGAAATTAAAAAAGCATATTCTAATCCTTGAAAATGAACTTATCAATTTTGTTTTTTGCTTTTTCTCTTTCCTGCTGATGTTTTTTCAAGAAAGTATTGATTTTTTCAATTAATATCTCTTTTAATTCTGAAGTTAAAAGCTCTCCTGAACGATATTTTCTTTCAATTTTCTCAAGTTTTTTATTATCTGGCTCAAAAAATATTTTCAAATATTGAAAGCTTACATCAATATCTGGATTACCTCCTTTTTCTCTATGTTCTGTAATTGTTGATTGCCCTCCTGAAAAAGCATATTTTTTTATTTTCCTTTCAACTTCTTTTTGAGAATCTGTTGTATAAATTACTGTTTCTTTATTACCAGAAGAAGACATTTTTCCTTTAATTCCAGTTAAAGGAGGGATAAAAGAACACTGAATAGAAGCAGGTTTATAATATCCTAATTTTGGTAAAATATCTCTTGTCAACCTGAAATGAGGGTCTTGATCAATAGCATGAGGAATTAAACAAGGAATATTTTTTTTCTTTAAAACAGACGGCAAAAATGCAGGAACTGCTTGAACAGAAGTATAAAAAATACTTCCAATATTATTGCTATCTTTAAATCCAAAACTTGATTTAACCATGCTAAAAGTTATTTTTCTTGCCACTCTTGTTGCTTGTTTGTATATCAGCCCTGCATGTTTTGTATCAATTAAAAAATAAGTTTTTTTAGGATTAAATCCCAAAGCAATCACATCTAACATGTTATCTTCCATTATTTTTTGTATTTCTTTATAAGATTTATTACTAAACAAATATTTTTCATCATCTGTAAATTGAAAATAAAGTTCTACATTAAATTTATCCTGAAGCCATTTTGTAAATATCCAAGGAATTAAATGTCCAATATGAACTTTTCCAGAAGGCCCCCTTCCAGTATAAAGAAAAAATTTATTTCCTTTTTCATATTCATCTAAAATCCAGTTCAAATCCCGATGAGCAAAAAATAAACCTCTCTTTAACATTGGATTAAGTTCTCCAGTATGCTTTTTAATTTTTTCAAGAAGTTTTTCACTAATTTTAGAAACCCCAAATTCCTTAATCAACCTCTCATAATCTACTTCCCCCTTAACTTCCCAAGGAGTTACTTTAAACTCTTTTTTCATTTTTTAAATAAGAAAATTGGATTTAAAAATCCTTTGAAAAAGTTTAAATATTACCTTATTTTAGGAATTTTATAAAATGAGGCAGAAATTATTACCAATATGCTTAATACTTGTTCTCGTAACAATTCTATCTTTGAATATAATCTCAGCTGAGATTATGTTATCTCAACCTAGTTCGGTCTATAATCTTGGAGATTTGCTTGAAATGAAAGCTACAATAAAACCAACTCAAGATTCTTCAGATTTTTTTGATTTAGATTTAGTTTGCAATGAGAGCAAAAATTTTTATAGAGAATATTTAGACCTTGAAGCAGATGAAGAGAAAATTGTTGGAGCTTCTTTAATATTAACTAGAAAATTTCTCGAAAATTTTACAGGAAATTGTTATGTTAAACAATTATTCAAGATTTCTGATAATATATATATTGGCTTAAATGTTGAAAATTTCAGTATAGAGCCTGGGAAGAAAATGGAATTAAAGGGGGAAGCGATAAAAGAAAATGGCGAGAAAGTAGAAGGATTTTTAGAATTGAGTGTAGAGGATACAGAAATTAAAATTTTAAATAATGTTAAGAATGGAAGTTTTATTTCTAACCTGGAAGTTCCTGAAAATATGACTTCTGGTTATTATACTTTAAAGGCAAGAGTATATGAAAAAGCTGGAGAAGAGATAACTAATGAGGGCTTATTAAAAACAAGCTTATATGTAAAGCAAGTGCCAAAAAAAATTGATATTTCTTTAGAAAATGCAAGTGTGATTCCAGGCAAGAATATGAGTTTTAAAGTGACAATAAAGGATCAAGCAGGAGATGAAGTTGCGGGAAATATTGGGGTTAAGGTACATAATGTTAATAACGAAATAGTTTTTCAAAAAATTTTAGAATCAGGAAAAGAAGAAACTTTACATTTTGAAAATAATGCAACTCCTGGTTATTGGAGAATTGAAGCTGATGCATTTGGTTTAGCTAGCCAAAAACTTTTTTATGTAGAGGAATTAGCAAAAGCAAGATTTGAGATTGAGAATGAAACATTAATTATTACTAACATAGGGAATATTGTCTACAGAAAGCCGATAGAGGTTTCTATAAATGACTTTAAAGAAATAAAAAACGTGGATATTGAATTAGGGGAGAGCATGAAGTTAAAACTCTCTGCACCTGAAGGCGAGTATGAAGTTAAAGTAAGTGATGGCGTATCTGAATTTGTCGCAAGCGGAGTTCCTTTAACTGGAAACATTGTGGGGGTTGCTGAACTGAAAAGAGAATTTAATTTAGTTTCAAGATACCCTATTATCTTGTTATTTTTAATGTTAGTATTTGGTTTATTTATTTTTTTTATGGGAAGAAAAGTTTTTAGGAAAAAAGCTTATGCTTATCCAATTACAGCAACACCAACAAAAATTAAGGTAGAAGAAAAAAAGAAAACTGAAAAAGAAGAAAAAGAAGAATTAAAAGTACCTCTTCCCACTAAAATAGGAGAAGCAGAACATTCTTTAGTTTTGCATGGAAGAAAAGAAAAGACTGGAATTCTTACTGTTAGAATAAAAGACTTAAATGTTGTAAAGAAGACAGCTCAAGAGACAATAAATGATATTGTAAGAATAATTGTAGAGAATAATGGTGTGGTGTATGAAACATCTGACTATATTTTTGGAATATTTTCTTCTTTAACTACAAGAACCTTTAATAATGAGATGTTAACTATTAAGACCTCGAAACAAATAAATGATATTATAGGGGAGCGTAATAAAAAATACAAAGAAAAGATTTTTTATGGAATATCTGTTAATTCGGGAGATCTTATATTGAAAAAAGAGGCTAATAAATTAAAATTCACAAGTGTAGGCAATACTATAAACTTAGCTAAAAGAATAGCGTCTTTATCTAATGAAGAGATTTTGATGTCTGAGCCTCTCCATAACAAAGTCATGTCAGAGGTTAAAGCAGAAAAAGAAGTTAGAGATGGCATTAATGTTTATCACATTAAAAATATAATTGAAAGAGATAGATATAAAGAATTTATTTCAGATTTTTTACAAAGATTGGGTGAAGAAGGAAAGGGTTTAGAAGGAAAGAGATGAACTCGAAAATTTTGCTTTTTGATTTTGATGGCACAATAGTTGATTCTAAGCAAGTTTATTATAAAGCTATGATTAAACATCTTAATCCTTTTGGTTTCAGCAAAAAGAGGATTGACAAAGAAATTAAGATTGGTTTAAGTGTTGCTAAAACACTAAAAAAATTAGGGTTTTCTTTTATTGAAAATTGGATTTTGAAAAGAAAGATTATGAAGGATGTTTTAAAGTATACAAAAGAAATAAAAAAATGCAAAGATGTTGACAGTATAAAAAATTTGAAGATAAAAAAAGTTTTAATTTCAAATTCTACTTCTGATTTTGTTTTTCCTATTTTAAAACATTTAAAACTGAAAAAAGAATTTGAAGAGATTTATACTGCTGATAATTTTAATGATAAAACTGAATTTATTAAAGAATATTTGAAAGATAAAAAAATTAAAAACAAAGATGCTTATTATATTGGTGATAGGGTTGCTGATGTTTTGCTTGCTAAAAATATTGGATGTAAAAGTATTATTGTAGTGGGAAAATGTTCGTGGGATTCAAGAAAAGAAATATTGAAAGCTGAGCCAGATTTTGTTGTCAGTAGTTTATCTGATATTAAGAAGATTTTATCTCAAACTTCTTAATTTTATGTTTAGAATATTTTCTTATGAGTGTTTTTGCTTTTTTAATTAATTTTTCTTTATTTTGCTTCTTTTCTAGCCTAATTAATGCAGTAGGGCCGGGTTGTTCTGGTATGATTTTAATCCCTTTTTCCTTCTCAAGTAATTTATTCTCTTGTTCATTTTTTCCTAAAATAATTTGGCTGGCAAAAAAATGCCTTCCTATACTTAAAAGTTTTATATCTTGATAAGTTAGTTTTTTTTTCAGTAGGAATTTTAATTTTTTACAATACTCTTTTTCGCATAAGAGACAGCCGCCCCCAGGTGATGGAAAAGTTATATTATATTTTTTAGCAAGAAAAATCTGTTTTTTTCTTTGCCTTCCTTGAATATCGAGAAGTTTATTCCTTTCAATTAAACCTTTTTTTTCTGCTTCTGTTTCAGGCAAGAGTTTAGCTGATAATGGTCTTAACACCTTTTCTTTTAAGCCAGCTTCTTTTTCAATTAACAATAAGGCTTTTTTATTCTGAGAAAGAGGACGCTCGCCAAGAACTTCACCTGTTACTATAATATCTACTTTTATTTTTTTAGCTAACTTTTTAGCTTTTTTCAGCATAAAAATATGACAATCTATACATGGATTTAAAGCGGTACCTCTAGAAAATTTAGGCTTTCTAATCATATCCATATACTCTTTAAACAATTTTCCTTTGGTGCAGTCAACAATGTGCAATTTTATTTTATTTTCTTTACAAAATTTCTTAATTTCCTTTGTCTTGTCTTTTGAAAAAGGAAGCTTTAGATATAAAGTTTCTATTTTTGCTTGTTCCTGAAGCAATTTACTTACCAATAATGAATCTAAACCTCCGGATAGTAAGATTAGAGCTTTAACTTTTTTATCCTTATTTTTTATCATTAAGTTATAAAGAATTATCTTTTTTTAAGTTTTCTTCTAATTTTTTGTTTAAAAGGAAAAAACTCTCAAATTCTTCTATAACTTCCTCTTTAACTTTATTTTCTTTCAGTATTTCTAATATTCTTTCTGCAGTATCCATTGACACAAGTGTATTTTTACAGACTATACATTCTCCTGGTCTAAGTTTAATTGTTTTTAATTCCTCATTTATTTGTCTCTTTACTTCCTCGTCTAAATCTTTCCATTTTTCATTTGTCCAAGAGTTTATTTCATGTGAGAGACATCTAGAACATAGATGCAATGATTTTAATGGATTTTGGATAGATGTTAGTTTTGTCATTTTAGAAATGAATCCTGCTTAAGTTTCTTTATGGAAACTTAGCAGGAATAGGGTATGAATTTAATTCCTGTAAAGCAGACATAACCTAAAGTAGTTAAATGTTTAGAATTCTTATTCCATCTTCCTAGATTTATGTCTACTTGCATGTTTTTTAAAGAAAGAATATATTTAAATAGGTTTCGTTTATATAATATATATTATTTTTGAAGAGAGATATAAAAATGGCAAAAAAAGAACGTCTTTATTCTGGTAATGAAAATATAGGGCATTATGATGTTTGTATACTCGGGGGAGGTCCTGCAGGTTTGACATCATCTATTTATTCAGGAAGATATGGTTTACATACAGTTTTAATAAGCAAAGATATTGGTGGTATGGCTAATTTAGCTGAGAAAATAGAGAACTATCCTGGTTTTGAAGGCACTGGTCTTGAGTTAATGAAAAAGTTTTGGGAACAAGCTAAAAAATTTGGTGCAGAGTTTTTGAATTCAGAAGCAGTTAATTTACACAAAAATAAGACAGGATTTATCATTGAATTAAAGGACAGAAGAGTTGTACATTCTAAATCTATTATATTAGCTTTAGGAACTAAAAAAAGAAAATTAAATATTCCTGGAGAGGAACAGTTTTTAGGAAAAGGAGTGAGTTATTGTGCAACTTGTGATGCTAATTTTTTTAAGGGGAAGGTGGTGGGAGTAATAGGAGGAAGTAATTCTGCAGCTAAATCAGCTTTAATATTGTCAAGAATTGCTAAAAAAGTTTATATTATTTATAGAAGGGGAGAGTTGAGATGTGATAAGGTAGAGAAAGAAAAGATTAAGAAAGCAGGAAATATAGAGGTAATTTATAATTCTGTTCCTTTAAAAATTAAAGGTAAAGATAAAGTGACAGGAATAGAGATTATTGATAAAGATAAAGATAAAAGAGAGATAAAGCTGGATGGTGTTTTTGTTGAGATTGGTAGTATACCTTTAACAGCAATAGCAAAAAGATTAGGGGTTAAAACTAATAAAGAAGGATATATTATTGTTGATAATGATATGGCTACGAATGTAAGAGGAGTTTATGCAGCTGGTGATGTAGTAGAAAGTAAGCTGAAGCAGGTAATTGTTTCTGCAAGTCAAGGAGCTTTAGCTGCTCACTCAGTTAAAGATTATTTATCTCAGAAATAATTGTTCCCTACTTATAGAAATTTTAGTTTTTCCTTTACTAAACTTTGCTCTTTATTTTAAAGAAGTTCAGTAGAAAAGATTTGTTTCTTTATTTGGCCTTATTTCTGATATTATTTACTACTGACTTTACAATGAGATTAACTTCTAGAAAAGAAATTATTGATCTTGTTTTTTCTTCACAGAAATCTCTGGCATATAGATTTCCATCGTATTTGTTTTAGTTTTATTGCTAGAACAGTTAAAATATTGGAAGAAGTAAAATTTATATATCCTTGAATTTTAAAATCATAATAATAAAGAGGTAAAAATGAAAGTTAAAGTTGATAAAGAAAAATGCATTGGCTGTGGCGCCTGCGTTTCTGTATGTGGTGAGGTATTTGAGATGAAAGACGGAAAAGCAAATGTGAAGGAAAAAGAGACAGATAAGAAATGTGTAAAAGAAGCTGAAGAGAGCTGTCCTGTTCAGGCTATAAAAATTGAATAATAAATTTAATAAAAAGCAGGGAAAATTCTGATTTTAAAACATATCCTTAATTACAATAATATATTTAAATTAAGATCCTGTTGTTTTGTTATGATTAGGAGAAAAATTCTGTTCGCAGTTATTTTAATATTTTTTGCTTTGTCTATTGTTGGAGTTTCTGCATTTTCCTTGAGTGAGGAGTATAAAGAATATCCAGGAAATTATGATATTTGGTATTATAAAGAGGATTTACATGGACATAACCAAGGATTTACATTAAGACATTATTACAGTTCGCCCTCTCATTCTTATAGTGTAAGTTATGATTCTAACGATGATGTGGAGTGGAATTATTATTCTCCTTATGGAAGGCGGGAAAATTATTATAGTTACAGAAACAGAGATGAAAATGCTGTTTATGCTGCTTTTAGTGTTTATGGAGCGAGAAGATATAGGGGATATTATGGAAGTTATGGCTCTTATGGTAGAATATGGGGCAGTTATTATGGTTCTGGAGGTTATGTTAGGAATTATTGGTAAGTTTTGTGATTTGTTCTATTTAACTATTTTAAAAAACCGCAAGATTTATAAATGAGTTAACAATAGTAAACTTATGTATAATCTTCCGCAAGAGATAGAGGTTTGGTATATAATTCCTGCTGTAAGAAAAGAATTTGCTAAAATTCTTACTCGAAAATATAAACTAACTTTTGAAAAAACAGGTAAGATTTTAGGAATCAGTAAATCTGCTATAAGCCAGTATTTAAAAAGAAAAAGGGCTGATAAAGTGAAATTTCCTGAAAAAATAAAAAAAGAAATTGAGAAATCAGCTGGTAGAGTTGTTAAAAATGAAAGTCTTGCTTTAAAGGAAATTATTAGGATATTAAATTTGATTAAAAAATCAGGTTGCAGTTGTCAGGCTTGTAGGAAATATAATAAAGGTATTTTGAAATTATGTAAAACAAAACCTATTACTGGAGAGTAAGATGAAAGTAAAATTTTGTCCAAAATGTAAAAGTGAAGTGGTTGAGATGGTGATTGGAGGAAAAATAGGTTTATGGGAATGTAAAAAATGTGGATATAGAGGAAGCATTTTTCCTGAAAAAGAAATTAAAGTAAAAGAAAGGAGAAAAGAAAAATGATATACTTAGATAATGCTGCCACTACGCCTTTAGACGAGAAAGTATTGAAAGTTATGTTGCCATATTTTACTCAGAAGTATGGAAATGCAAGCTCTTTACATTCTAAAGGCAGAGAGGCTAAACAAGCATTAGAAAATGCGAGGAAAACAATAGCCAAAAGCATAAATGCTAAACCTTCTGAAATAGTATTTACTTCAGGAGGGACAGAAAGCAACAACTTAGCTATAAAAGGTATTGTTTTTGCTAATAAAGAAAATAAAGAAAAAAATAATATTATAACTACCAAGATTGAACATGATTGTGTTTTGAATGCTTGTAAATGGTTAGAAAAACAAGGTTGGAAAGTTACTTATTTGAATGTAGATAAAAAGGGGTTTATTTCTTTAGATGATTTAGAAAAAGCTATAACAAACAATACTTTGTTGGTTTCTATAATACATGGAAATAATGAGATTGGAACAATACAAAACTTAGAGGAAATTGGAAAGATATGTAAAAATAAAGGAACACTTTTTCATACTGATGCTTGTCAGAGTTACACTAAAACTTTACTTGATGTGAAAAAAATGAATTTAGATTTAGTAACCTTAAATGCTCATAAAATTCATGGTCCTAAAGGTGTTGGAGCTTTATATATTCGGGAAGGAATAAAAATTACTCCACTTGCTCACGGAGGAGGTCATGAAAAAGGTTTAAGGTCAGGAACAGAGAATATACCTGGTATTGTAGGGTTTGCAGAAGCTGTTAAGCAAATGAAAAAATCCGACATAAAAAAAATGACTAAACTTAGAGACAAGCTTATTAAAGGAATTGAAGAGAAAATTCAAGAAGTTAGGTTAAATGGGCCTCTAGGAGACAGAAGATTATGCAATAATATTAATTTTTCTTTTGAGGGAGTTGAAGGAGAAGCAATAGGAATGATGTTAGATGCTAAGGGAATTTGCAGTTCAACAAGTTCTGCTTGTTCAAGCAAAAGTTTAGAACCTTCACATGTTTTGAAAGCTATTGGTTTAAGTGAAAAGGAAGCTCGTGGCTCTTTAAGGTTATCTCTTGGTAAGGAAAATACCGAAGAGGAAGTTGATAAAGTTCTTGAGATAATGCCAAAGATAATAGAAAGATTAAGGAAGATATCACCCTTTGACAAGTTAATAAATAAAGTTGTGAAATAGGAGGTTGAAAAGTTAAGGAAAATGGGAACGAGGAAAAGACAAGAAAAAGGAAAAATAACAAAAAAAATGACTTTTGCTTCTGTATTGAAAAAGTATCCAGAAACAGCTGACATATTTGTACAAGAGGGTTTGCATTGTATTGGCTGTCCTTTTGCTATGATGGAAACTATTGAAGATGGATGTAAAGCTCATAACATTAATCCTGACAAGTTAGTTGAGAAGATAAATAAGGCAATAAAAAAGTAAGAAGGATGCTAAAATGTTCAAGTATAGTAAGAAGGTAATGGAACATTTTTTGAAACCAAAAAATGTTGGAGAAATTAAAAAAGCAGATGGTGTAGGGAAAGTTGGAAATCCAATATGTGGCGATATTATGTACGTTTATATTAAGGTTGGCAAAAGAAAAGGGAAAGGAAAGGAAGAAGAGTATATAAAAAACATAAAATTTCAGACTTTGGGATGTCCAGCTGCCATAGCTTCTTCTGATGTTTTATGTGACTTGGTGAAGGGAAAAACCTTGAAGGAAGCAGAAAAAGTGAGGGGGAAGGAGATAGTTAAAAAATTGGGAAATCTGCCTGCAATAAAATTACATTGCTCTGTTTTAGGAGAAAAAACATTAAAGAAAGCAATAGAAAATTATAAGAAAAACAGAGAGAAAAAAGGAAATTAAAGATTGAAATTTTTTAATTTGATTGTATCATAATCTCAAAAAACTTCATTTCTTTCTCTTAACTTTCCCAGTTTTCTTTCCTAATTCAGAAAAAATAAAAATGTAGAGAATTTCTAAAATACCGAGAGTATTTATCACTAATAAAACAATGAACCATACTAATTGTCTTTTTCTTGCTGATTTCCACAAAGCAAGACCTTTCCATGTTAGAGACCAGATTAAAACTACTCCTAATAATAATGGAGATACATCTAATAAACTTGCAATGTTAACAATATCAAACACCATTTTTAATTGAAAAATAAAAACTTTTTAAATCTTCCTTTTTAGTAACAGACATGAGATTTAGCAAGATAGAGGTTAGGGAACTAATTAAAGCATGGTTTTTTATTTCTCTTGCCTTTGCCATTTTGTTTTCTGGAGGCATTAATGTTTTATTTTCTCTTTCTTTTTCTTTTCTTCTTGCTTTCATAATCTCTGGCTTTACTGTTGGTTTAGCTTTTCTTTTTCACGAACTTGCCCATAAATTCGTAGCTGAAAAATATGGTTATAAAACTGAATTCATAGCTTTTGACAAGATGTTATGGCTTGCCTTATTGTTTAGTTTTTTTGGTTTTATAATAGCTGCTCCTGGTGGCGTTATGATTAAAGCTTTTCATATCACTAAGGAAAGAAATGGAAAAATATCTTTAGCAGGACCCTTAACTAATATTGTTCTAGCTTTCTTTTTTCTTATTCTCTATTTAGCTCTGATTCCTTCTGGGTTGCTTGAAACATTTTTTATTTTCGGATTCAGGATAAATTCATTATTAGCTGTATTTAATTTAATTCCTGTTATGCCTTTTGACGGAAGAAAAGTTTTTGTGTGGAGCAGAAAAATTTGGGGTCTTGTCACAGGACTAGCCGCAATTTTATTTATAACAAGTTTTTATCTAGTTTGGTTAGATATATTCTAAAAAATATATTTTCTTTTATATATATTAAAACATACCTTTTTTCTTAACAAAATATTTATAAATAAATCATAATTAGATATTATTATAAATACAATAAGTTGTGTTTATTTTTTAATATGATACAATATGTTGTGTTTATGATAAACATAAGATAAAGAAAAAATGAGGTGTCCGTATTGCGGCAATGGAGAAACAAAAGTTACTGATAAAAGAGATTGTAAAGAAGAAGGAATCACAAGAAGAAGGAGAGAATGTTTGAAATGTAAGAGAAGATTTACAACTTATGAGAGGCCAGAGATTGAGATTGTAGTCATGAAAAAGGATGGCAGAAGAGAGCCATACAATAGAGATAAATTATTGTTAGGTATGATAAAGGCTTGTGAGAAAAGGCCAATTTCAAGAGATAAATTAAATAAAGTTGTTGATGAAATTGAAGAAAAACTAAGGAAGAAAGGCAAGGAAATAGAAAGCAAATATATTGGTAAGCAAGTAATGTCAAAGTTAAAGAAACTAGACAAGGTGGCTTATATTCGTTTTGCAAGTGTTTATAGAGATTTTAAAGATGTTAAAGATTTTAAAGAGGAAATTAAAAGTTTAAAATAACAGGAGAATATAAAAAAGAGAAGAAGGAAAGAAAGTAGGGGAAAAAAGAGGAAATGGTAAGCAAGATAAGAAAAAGAGATGGAAGAGTTGTAAAATTCAAAAAAGAAAAAATAGTTGAAGCTATCTGGAATGCTGCCAAAGCTGTTGGAGGAAAAGATAGAGAAAGAGCAGAGGAATTGGGGGAAAAAGTTGTTGAGGAGGTAGAAAAAAAATTTCATGAAAGAATTCCAAATGTAGAAGATGTTCAAGATATTGTTGAAAAAATTTTGATAGAAGAAGGGCATGCAAAAGTAGCTAAAGCTTATATTTTGTATAGAAAGAGTCATCAGGATTTAAGAGAGGCAAAGGCAATATTTGATACAATTAATGTTGTTGAGGACTATGTCGGAGAAAAGGATTGGTCAATAAAAGAAAATTCTAATATGGGATTCTCTTTACAAGGTTTAAATAATTATATAACTGAAAAAATAATTAAGAATTATTGGCTAAACAGGATATATCCAGAAGCGATAAGAAAAGCTCATCAACATGCTAAAATACATATCCATGATTTAGGAGTTCTTGGTCCTTATTGTGTTGGTTGGGACTTAAAAGATTTATTATCATCTGGGTTTACAGGAGTTTCAGGAAAAATTCATTCAGCTCCTGCTAAGCATTTAAGAACTGCTTTGGGGCAGATGGTCAATTTTTTTTATACTTTACAAGGGGAGGCAGCTGGAGCACAAGCTTTCTCAAATTTTGATACTTTACTTGCTCCTTTTGTAAGATATGACAACCTCAATTACAAAGAAGTTAAGCAATGCTTACAAGAATTTTGTTTTAATATGGCTGTTCCTACTCGAGTAGGTTTCCAAACACCTTTTACCAATATAACTCTTGATTTGAAAGTGCCAGAATATATGAAAAATGAAGCAGTTATGATAGGAGGAAAACCGCAAAAAGAAACCTATTCAGAATTTGTTGAGGAGATGAAAATGATTAATCGCGCTTTTGCTGAAGTTATGACAGAAGGAGATGCTTCTGGTAGAGTTTTCACATTTCCTATACCAACTTACAACATAACAAAAGATTTTGACTGGGATAATCCTGATTATGATCCCATTTGGGAAATGACTGCTAAGTATGGAATACCATATTTTTCAAATTTCATAAATTCAGATATGAAACCTGAAGATGCGAGAAGTATGTGTTGCAGATTAAGGCTTGACCAAACAGAACTAAGAAAGAGAGGTGGCGGCTTATTTGGAGCTAATCCTTTAACAGGAAGTATAGGAGTGGTAACTATAAATATGCCTCGTTTAGGGTTCACTTCTGCTAATGAAAAAGAATTTTTTGAAAAACTTGAAGAATTAATGGATTTAGCTAAGGAAAGTTTAGAGATTAAAAGAAAAGTTTTGGAAAACTTTACTGAAAAAGGCCTATATCCTTATTCAAAATTTTATTTAAGAAACATTAAAAAAAGATTTGGGAATTATTGGGAAAATCATTTCTCAACAATAGGCCTTTTAGGAATGAACGAGGCTATTATGAATTTTATGCCTGGAGAAAATATTGTGACCAAAGAAGGAAAAAAGTTTGCATTAAAAGTTTTAGATTTTATGAGGGAGAAAATTGGAGAATACCAAAATGAAACTAATCATATTTATAATTTAGAAGCAACCCCTGCTGAAGGCACTACATACAGATTTGCAAGAGAGGACAAAAGGAGATTTGGTAAAATTAAAACAGCTAACGAGGAGGCTGTTAAAAATGGAGCAAAACCCTATTATACAAATTCTACCCAACTTCCTGTTAATTTCACAGATGACTTGTTTCTTGCCTTAGAATTACAAGATCCCTTACAAACAAAATATACTGGAGGAACTGTTTTCCATGCGTATGTTGGAGAAAGATTAGAAAAAGAAGGTGTTAAATTATTAGTAAAGAAAATAGCAGAAAACTTTAAAATGCCTTATTTTACAATAACGCCAACTTTCTCTATTTGTCCAATACATGGCTATATTGAAGGTGAACATGAGTATTGTCCTATATGCGAATTAATTCCTGAAGAAAAAATAAAAGAGGAGGTTAGAATAAAATGAAAACAAAATGTGAAGTGTATAGTAGAGTTGTAGGATATTTAAGACCAGTTAGTCAGTGGAATGAAGGTAAGGCAGAAGAATTCAAAGATAGAAAACATTTTGAAATAGCAGAAAAAAGAGCAGAAGGAGAATCTATAAGTGAAGATAAAGAGATTAAAAAAACAATTCAAATACCCCCACAACAAGAACAGATAGGGCAGGTTATTTGGTAAGATGCAGATAGCTGATTTACAAAAATTAAGCTTAATTGACTATCCTGGAAAAGTAGCTTGTACTATTTTTTTATTTGGCTGTAATTTTAGATGTGGTTTTTGTCATAATCCTGAATTGGTTTTACCTGAAAAGGCTATTACGGGTTATAAAGAGGAAGAGGTCTTAGAATTTTTAAAAATAAGAAAGAAGTATTTGGATGGTGTATGTATTACAGGAGGCGAACCATTAATAAATTCCGATATTATTGAATTTCTCGATAAAATTAAAAGATTGGGATATAATATAAAAATAGACACTAATGGCTCTAATCCTGAATTGCTTAAAAATATTATTGAAAAAAAATTAGTAGATTATATCGCCTTAGATGTTAAGGCAGACAAAAATAATTATGATTTAGTTATTGGAAAAAGTGTAGATTTAAAAAAAATCGAAGAGAGTGTTGGGTTAATTTTGGACTCTGGTTTAGATTATGAATTTAGGACTACTGTTGTTAGAGGATATCATAATCAAAAAAATCTGAAAGAGATTGGCGAGTGGTTATTTAAAATTAGAGAAAGTAAGCCTAGAAGATATGTAATACAAAATTTTATTCCAAGAGAGAGAAAGCTTATAGACGAGAAATTTGAGAAAATAAAATCTTTTGAAAATAAAGAGCTTGAGGAAATGAAGAATGCTGTTTCCAAATATTTTGAGGAGGTAATTGTTAGGAGCTAAAATATATTTTCTCTAACATATTTATTTTTAAACCATAATTTTTACAAGTAAATATGATAATTGGATTGACTGGCACAAAAGCTGGTGGGAAAGGAGCAGTTGCTGAGATATTGAAAGAGAAAGGTTTCTTCTATACATCCCTTTCTGATAGAGTTAGAGAAGAAGCTGTTGAAAGAGGTTTAAATAATTATACTGTCAAAGATTTGCAGGATATAGGAAATGAGTTAAGAGAAAAATTTGGAAATAATGTTCTTGTTAAAAGAACTATTCAGATGATTGAAGGAAAAGAAAATGTTGTTATAGATGGGATAAGAAATGTTGGAGAAATTCAAGAACTCAAAAAAGATGGTGCTATAATAATTGCGGTTGATGCTCCTCTTAACATAAGATATGAAAGATTAATAAGAAGAGGCAGAGATTCTGATCCAAAAGACTGGAATTCTTTTATTGAAATGGATAGAAGAGATAAAGGGATAAATGAAGAAAATTCAGGACAGCAAGTAGAAAAATGTATAGAGTTAGCAGATTATAAAATTTATAATGATAGTAGTTTAGAAAATTTGAAAAGAAAGGTAGAGGGGATTTTAATGAATATTAATTTAGATAAAAAAAGGGCAAGCTGGGATGAATATTTTATGAAAATGGCTGCATTAATTGCTGAACGTTCGACTTGTTTGAGGCATCATGTAGGGGCGGTAGTTGTAAAAGGAAAAAGAGTTTTGACTACCGGTTATAATGGGGCTGCAAGAGGGACAAAAGATTGTTTAGAATTGGGCTGTTTAAGGGACGATTTAGGAATTGAATCTGGGACAAGACACGAAATATGCAGGGCTATACATGCAGAACAGAACGCTATTATACAAGCAGGATTACATGGCATTAATATTGACGGAAGTGTAATGTATTGTACTCATACGCCCTGTATGATTTGTGCAAAAATGATTGTGAATGCAGGAATAAAAGAAGTTGTAAGTTATCATGATTATGCTGATGAAGAAGCTAGAAAATTTTTAGAGGGTGCAGGAGTTAAATTGAGAAAAATTTCCAAACCTGATAATATTATAAAATTTAAAGATTAGAAAACTTTATTAATACTCATTTCTGAAATCTTGATTATAAGAAAGCGGGGAAAAATAAAAATGGCAGAAGTTGAGAATGGAGTTGATGAAATTTCAGAAAAAGAATTTCAGGAGAAGATTAATGAGATGTTTGTAGTAGTAGATTTTTT
Organism: Candidatus Pacearchaeota archaeon; assembly: GCA_017609285.1. Taxonomy (GTDB): domain Archaea; phylum Nanobdellota; class Nanobdellia; order Pacearchaeales; family GW2011-AR1; genus JAFCEE01. The sequence goes on from JAFCEE010000003.1 coordinate 90,826, forward strand.
TGCCGAGTGGTGTATGCCCTGTTTAATGATGTCTCCTATTATTGAGGAACTTGCTAAAAAATTTAAAGGCAAGATAGAATTTGTAAAAGTTAATGTAGATGATAATTCTTCTCTTGCAAATAAATTAGGAATCATGAGTATACCAACCCTTGTTATTTTTAAAGAAGGAAAAGAGATAGAAAGATTAACAGGAGCTATATCAAGTGAACAATTAGAAGAGAAACTAAAAAGCTTGGTAAGATAAGTCTAAAGATTTTTAAATATAAAATTATTCTTAAACTCGCGGCTCCGTAGCTCAGCCTGGTTAGAGCACCGGCCTTTTAAACTGAACTATAACAGGAGATAAACAAAGAAAGCCGGGTGTCGAGGGTTCAAATCCCTCCGGGGCCATAACCAAAAAGTTTAAAAAGGTAAAATTCTGACTTTTAGTATTGTTGAGTTGTAAAAGGTAATTATGCAACTTTCCTCAATAAATATAAATAAAATCCTCTTGTGCCTTACAAAAAGATGCATATTCTTCAACCAAAACATTCTAAATTAAAATCTGATGAAGCTCAGAAGCTACTTTCAGATCTAAATATATCTCTGTCTCAACTTCCTAAAATTAAATTAGAAGATCCTGCTCTACCCTCAGGTTGTAAGGTTGGAGATGTTATTAAAATAGAAAAAAAGGAGGAAGGCAAGACTATTGTTTTTTATAGGGTTGTTGTTTAAATGGACAAACATCTTATAGTTAAAAAATATTTGAAAGAACATAGTTTAGTAGAGTCAAACATACTCTCTTTTAATAATTTTATTGAAGAGAGGATGCAAGAGATTGTAAATGATTTAAATGAGAGTTTGTCTAATGAAGATATTGAAATTAAGTTGGGTAGGATAAGAGTAGAAAAGCCAAATATTATTGAGGCAGATGGCTCAGTTAGTATTTTAACTCCTACCGAGGCCCGGTTAAGAAATTTAACTTATTCTGCTCCTATATTTTTAGAAATAAGTGTAAAGCAAGCTGAACAGACAGAAAGTCGCGATGTAGAGATAGGAAGAATTCCTGTAATGGTAAGAAGTAAGATTTGTAATACATATGGAATGACAAAAGAGGAAATGGAGAAACATCATATAGATCCGTTAGATCCTGGTGGTTATTTTATAATCAATGGTAATGAAAAAGTTATGGTTTTAACTGAAGACCTAGCAGCTAATCAAACTTTCATTGAGAAATCTAAAAATAAATTGATGTTAAGACTTTTTTCTCAAAGAGGGGCTTATAGAATTCCTATATCAATCCAAGAAACTCCAGAGGGCATAATAGAAGTCTCGTTTTCCAGATTTAAAAACATTCCTGCTATAATCTTATTAAAATCTTTAGGATTAACAAAAGAGGCTGATATCGCTAAATATATAGCAAAAGAAACTGATAGCTTAATAGTTAATTTGTATGAAGAAGAATTTACCAATATTTCAAATAGTGAAGAGGCAATGATGTTTATTGCAGAAAAGTCAGCATTACAGGGAACAAAAAAAGAAATTCTGGATAGAGTAAAACAGAGAATAGATAATTATTTTATGCCACATATAGGAACAAAAAAAGAGAGCAGAACAGAAAAAGCCATAACTTTGTGTAAATTCATAAAGCAGTTTTTAGTAGCAAGAGAGAACCCAGAAATAGTTACTGATAAAGATCACTATGCTAATAAAAGAGTAAAATTATCTGGTGATTTGTTGAGTGATTTGTTTAGAGTAAACTTAAATATTTTAGTTAGGGACATACAATATAGTCTTTCAAAAACAATAAAAAGAAGAAGATTTTATAGTTTAAAGACAATAGCTAAATCAACACTTTTTTCTAGAAGAATAGAATCAGCAATAGCAACTGGTTCTTGGATTGGTGAGAGAAAAGGAGTAACTCAAAATATGGATAAAACTAATTATTTATCTATACTTTCTCAGTTACAGAGGGTTTCTAGTATCTTACCAGGAGAACAGGAGAATTTTTTGGCAAGAACTTTGCATCCAACCCATTACGGAAGATTTTGTCCTATAGAAACACCAGAAGGAACAGAAATTGGTTTAAGAAAAAATCTAGCATTACTTGCTAGGATTTCTACTGCTATCTCGCTTGATGAGGCTGTTTTCTTAAATACTTTAGGAAAAATGGGGATGCAAAAACATATCAATACCGGCGAGGGATTTGATATTTTTTTCAATGGCAGGTTTATAGGAAGTGTAGAATCTGGAGAAGATTTTGTTACAAAATTAAGGGAGGAAAGAAGAAAAGGGGCCTTGCCAATAGAGATGAGTGTAAGATTGGATAAAACAGTTAAAATAGTATATATCTCAACCGAGGTAGGAAGAGTTTTAAGACCTTTAATTATTATTGATGATGGCAAGAGTAAATTAACGGAGGAGCATGAAAAATTATTGGGAGAAGGAAAGATAAGTTGGGACGATTTATTACAGCAAGGCATTATCGAGTATTTGGATGCGAGTGAGGAGGAAAATGCTTTGGTAGCTTTAAGAAAACAAGATTTAACAGAAGAACATACTCACTTAGAAATTGATGCTGTTGCTTGTCTTGGTATAATTACAAGTTTAGTTCCATATGCAAATCATAATCAACCATCAAGGCTTTTAAGAGGAAGTAAAACATTAAAACAAGCATTAGGTATTTATGCAGCAAACTTTCCAGTAAGATTAGATACCGATATCTCCATATTGCATTATCCTCAAAAACCGATTGTAAAAAGTTTTGTTTATGATACTCTCAATATACATCCTGCTGGCCAAAATTTGGTTGTCGCAATAATGACATATGAAGGCTATAATTTAGAAGATGCTATAGTTCTTAACAAAGGAAGTATAGATAGGGGAATGGGTAGAAGTACTTATTTTAGGCCTTACACCTCAGTAGAATTACATTATGCAGGTAATTTAAAAGACGAAATATGTATTCCAGAAAAAGATACATCTGGTTATAAAACCGAAGAATCTTATAGGTATTTGGAAGATGATGGAATTGTTTACCCTGAAGCAAAATTAAATGAAGGAGAAGTTGTCATTGGTAAAACAAGCCCCCCAAAATTCTTGTCAGAGGCAAGAGATATAACTATAAGGACAAGAAAAGAGGCTTCTTCAGTTATAAGACAAGAGGAAAAAGGCATAATAGATATGGTTTTTGTGACAATAGATAATGAAGGAAATAAAATAGTTCAGGTAAGGACAAGAGATGCAAGAAATCCGGAGTTAGGTGATAAATTCTCTACACCGCATGGACAGAAGGGGGTTGTTGGTGCGATAATTCCTGAAGAAGATATCCCCTTTACAGCTAGTGGCATAAAACCTGACATAATTTTCAATCCTCACGGTATTCCTAGTAGAATGTCTGTTGGTTATCTCCTAGAGTTGTTAGCTGGTAAGGTTGGTTGTATTTCTGGAAGGACCATAGATGGAACCTCATTTTCTGGCGAAAGTGTAGAGAGTTTAGAAAATGAATTAAAGAGATTGGGATTTAGATTTGATGGCAAAGAAGCAATGTATGACCCTATAACAGGGAGATTAATGAAAGCCAAGATTTTTATTGGAGATATGTACTATCTAAAGCTAAAATATATGGTAAGCAATAAGATGCATGTCAGAGCTTCTGGTAAAGTACAGCTTTTGACAAGACAACCTATAGAAGGAAGGGCAAAAGGAGGGGGGTTAAGATTAGGAGAAATGGAGCAACAAGCTTTAGTTGCTCATGGAGCTTCACTCTTATTAAAAGAGAGATATGATTCTGACAAGGTCGTAGTTTATATTTGTAATAAATGTGGGGGTATTGCAGTCAAAGACCATATTAAAAATAAGGTTAAATGTCCTGTCTGTGGCAGTGATGAAGCAGAAGGGATAGAAATCTCCTATGCTTTCAAATTATTACTCGAAGAGTTACAAGGAATGCATATTGCTACTAAATTTGAATTGAAAAATAAATATGAATAAAATGATAAACATAATAAGGAAACAGGTCAAGGCATTATCATTTAGTTTACTTTCTCCAGAAGTAATAAAGAAATTGTCATCTACTAAAATAGTGACTCCTGAATTGTATGATGTTGATGGCTATCCTGTTGATGGCGGCCTAATGGATTTGAGATTAGGGGCAATAGAGCCAGGTGTAAGGTGTAGGACTTGCGGCGGTACTCTAAAAGAATGTTTAGGACATGCTGGAAGTATTGATTTGGCTAGGCCAGTATTGCATGTTAAATATGTCCCTTTAATTGAACTCTTCTTAAGAAGATTTTGTGAAGCTTGTGGTAAAATACTTCTTAGCGAGGAAGAGATTAAAAAATATAATATAAGTCAAAGGATAAAGAAAGCAAAAGATGTAAAGAAATGCCCTCATTGTCAGGCTGTTCAAGAAAAAATAAAGCTAGAAAAGCCAACAACATTTTACGCAGGGAAAAGAAGGATTTTCCCTACAGAGATTAGAGAAAGACTTAGTAGAATTCCTGATGAGCATTTAAGATTTGTTGGAACAAATCCTGAAACATGCAGGCCAGAATGGGCAGTTCTTACTTTGTTGCTCGTTCCGCCAGTTACAGTAAGACCTTCTATTACCTTAGAAACAGGTGAGAGAAGTGAAGATGATTTAACCCATAAGCTAGGAGATATTATCAGAGCAAACCAAAGATTGTGGGAGAACTTAAATGCCGGAGCTCCAGAAGTTATTGTCGAAGATTTGTGGGATTTGTTGCAATATCATGTTACAACTTTTTTTGATAACAGTGTTACAAGAATTCCGCCAGCAAGGCATCGTTCAGGCCAGCCCCTTAAGACAATAACAGAAAGAATTAAAGGTAAGGAAGGGAGAATTAGACACAATCTTGCGGGTAAAAGAGTCAACTATTCTTCTAGGAGTGTCATAAGTCCTGACCCTTTCCTAGAACTTAATGAAATAGGAGTTCCTTTAGAAATTGCTAAAGTAATTACTGTAGCAGAAGGAGTGACTACATCAAATCTTGAGTTGATGAAAAAATTGATTTTATCTGAGGACTATCCTGGAGCAAATTATATAATCAGACCTGATGGTAAAAGAAAGAAAATAACTCCTGATTTAAAAGAGGAGATTTTAGAGGAGTTGCAACCAGGTTATATAGTAGAAAGACATTTGCAAGAGGGAGATATAGTATTATTCAATAGACATCCTTCTCTACATAAACAGAGTTTAATGGCTCATTATGTTAAGGTTCTTCCTTACAAAACTTTTAGGTTGCATCCTGCTGTAACTCACCCATATAATGCTGATTTTGATGGGGATGAAATGAATATTCATTCTCCTCAGACCGAGGAAGCTAGAAGTGAAGCCAAAATTTTATTGAATGTGGACCAAAATCTTATAAGTTCTAAAAATAATACAAATCTTCTTGGATGTATAGCTGACGCAGTCACAGGAAATTATCTTTTGAGTATAGACAAGATAGATAGAGATGTAGCCTTACAAACATTATTTGAAGCTGGGATTGAAACTGAGATAAGCAAGAAAAATATTGAAGGAAGAGAAATTTTCTCTAAATCGTTTCCAAAAATTAATTTCTCAACCAAAGCAAAAACCTGTCTTGGAAAAGATTGTGTTTGGTATAATAATTGTAAAAAAGAGAAATGTCCTTATAATGCCTATCTAAGCATAAAGGAAGGCAAATTATTGTCTGGAATAATTGATAAAAATGCTTTTGGTGTTGAAGATGGAACCCTAATCAAGTTCTTTGATAAAGAAGTTGGTAGGAGAAAAACTTTAGATATACTAAAGAGAGTGTTTGCTCTTGGTACAACTTATCTTTCACGACAGGGATTCAGTATTTCCCTTTCTGACTTAAAGGTAAATGAAAAAACAGTTCAGGAAACAGAAAAAATAATTTCTGGTGCTGAAGAGAAAACACAACAGATTATCAAATCTTATTATGATAATACTTTAGAATCTATTCCAGGTAAGACAAAAGAGGAAAGCAGGGAAATTAAAATTTTACAAACACTAAATGAGATAAGAACAAAGATAGGGAAAGTTATAAAAGAGGAATTTCCAAAAGATAATCCAGTTAATATAATGATAAGGTCAGGTGCCGGAGGTAATATTTTAAATGTTACTCAAATTGCCTGCTCTGTCGGGCAACAAGCTCTATGGGCTAAACGTATAAGTCTTGGATATACTAACAGAACACTTTCTTTTTTTAAAGAACATGATTTAAGTCCAAAAGCGAGAGGTTTTATATATTCTTCTTACTTAAAAGGTTTAGAACCTTATGAATTTTTCTTTGGAAGCATGACAGGGAGAGATGCTTTAATGGACACGGCTTTAAGAACTCCGAAATCTGGATATCTCTATAGAAGACTTGCCAACGCATTACAAGATTTGAAATCAGAATATGATGAAACTGTAAGAGACGCTTCTGAGAATATAGTCCAGTTTAAATACGGAGATGATGGCTTAGATGTTTCTAATCTACACAAGAACAAAAAAATCCCTCCTGCAGAAGCTGTGGGTATTGTTACTGCTCAGTCTTTCGGCGAACCATCAACTCAAATGGCATTGAATGTGTTCCATTTTGCTGGAGTTCAGGAGATGCAAATAACTCTTGGTTTGCCAAGATTAATAGAAATATTTGACGCAAGAAAGCAACCCTCTACACCATTAATGGAAATTCATTTAGAGCAGAAATATAATAATGAAAAAGATGCTCGTATGATAGCAGAAAAAATTAAAGAAGTGAGAATGCAAGAAATAATGTCTGAAATAAAAATTAATTTTTCAGATAAAAGAATAGAGGCTCTATTAGATAATAATTTTGTTAAATCTATACATTTATCTATTAAAAAAATTGTAGAGAAACTTAATGAGAAAGGATTTAAAGTTAGGGTTAAAAATAACATAATTTACATAGCTGACACAAAACTTGACTTCAAAGGACTTTACAAATTAAAAGAAAAATTGAAAGATACAATAATCTCTGGAATTAAAGGGATAAATCAGGTTTTGGTAGTTAAGAGAGAAAGAGATTATGTTATTTTAACTGCAGGTTCTAATTTAAAAGAAGTATTTAAAGTTAAAGGAGTTAATAAAGAAAGGACAGTTACTAATAATATACATGAGATTGCAGAGGTTTTGGGAATAGAGGCAGCAAAACAAACAATTATAAATGAAATAAAGAAAGTTATAGATCAACAAGGTTTGGATGTTGACAAGAGGCATATTAAGTTAGTAGCAGATGCTATGACTTACAAAGGAGATGTTAAAGGAGTTACAAGGATGGGTATTATTTCTGAGAAAAGCAGTATTTTAGCGAGGGCAAGTTTTGAAACTCCAATTAAGCAGTTTGTTAATGCAAGTATTAAGGGAAGTAAAGATAGATTGGCGAGTGTTGTAGAGAATATAATCTTAAATCAACCTGTTCCTGTTGGCACTGGCTTGCCTGGTTTATTAGTTAAGGTTACAGGTCCTTTAGTAAAAAGAGTAGGTAAAGAAGGAACAGAAAAAGTTAAAAAGGGAAAAATCAAAAAAGAGAAAGAAAAAGTGAAAACAGAGAAGAAGAAATGAAACAAACATTAGATATGAGATTTATTAGATACTTGAACTTGTTTGAAAGAGTTATGGGTGTCAGAAGTAAAAACTGTTTTTTCTATAATAATTATGTGATTTTCGCTGTTCCTAGCAGCCTGGTTTCCAAAGCTATAGGAGAAAAAGGTAAGAATGTTAAAAAACTTATGCCTATATTAGGAAAGAAAATAAAAATAGTTGCTTTACCCAAAAGTATTGAAGATACAGAGAGATTTATCTCTGAAATTGTAGGCCCTGTACAGTTCAAAAATCTTGAAATTACTCAAAAAGAAATAATAATTTCAGCAAGTAAGCAAAGTAAGGCTGCTTTAATAGGAAGGAATAAAGTTAGATTTAATGAGCTAAAAAAAATTATTAACGAGTTTTTTGGTAAAGATTTGAAGATTATTTAATCTACTCTGGGGGTTAAATTTAAAAATCAAGCTTTGATTTTTATAAAAGTTAAAATGGGATTGAAAAGTGCGAAAAAATTATCGAAGACAAGAAAAAAATTTAGATGGAAGTCTAGAAAATATAAAATTAGAAAGTTGGGCTTGTATGCTAAATCTGATCCTCTGGAAGGGAAGCCACAAGCTAAAGGGATAGTGTTAGAAAAAGTACAAAAAGAAGCAAAACAGCCAAATTCTGCTATGAGGAAGTGTTGTAGAGTTCAACTTATTAAAAATAGTAAGACAGTAACTGCTTTTATTCCAGGAAATCTTGCTCAAAAATTTATAGACGAGCATGATGAGGTATTGATAGAAAGAATAGGAGGAAAACAAGGAAGAAGCAAAGGAGATATTCCTGGTGTTAGGTTCCAAGTTATAAAAGTAAATGACCAGCCTTTATCAAGATTAGTTAAAGGTAAGATAGAAAAAGGTAGAAGATGAGAACAAAAGTTTATGATAGAGAAGGGCATCCATTTTTATATAGATTTTTTTTTGGAATAGATAAAGATGGGAACGAATATAAAAGACAGACCTTTACTGATTATTTTAGATTAATTGTTGATTTGCCTTTGGTAGTTGTAGAACAGGGTCTGGAAAAAATGATTGAATTAATTAGTTGTGGAGGAGAAAAAGAAGAAAAGACAGATGGGGGGCTTATTTAAGATGAAAATTTTTGATTTATATGAGACTAAGAATGTGAAAGTAGAAGACCTTGGTTTAGCTAAGTATATCAACTTAGATGAGAAATTAGTTTTAAAAAGTCATGGAAGAAATACAGGAAAATTTGGGAAAGCTAATGTAAATATAATAGAAAGATTAGTTGGACTAATCGGCGTTCCTGGACATAGAGGCAAAAAGCATAAGATTCAGACTTCTTGGAGTAGTGGAAAATATAGTAAAAATATGAAAACTGTTCTTAATTGTTTGAAAATTATAGAATCTAAAACTAAAAAAAATCCAATTCAGATTCTTGTGAAGGCTATAGAGAATTCAGCTCCAAAAGATGAAGTTACAACAATAGAATATGGAGGGGCAAGGTATCCGCAAGCTGTAGATGTAAGCCCTCTAAGAAGGCTTAATCTTGCTTTAAGAAATTTAGTACATGGAGGGTATGATAAAAGCTTTAATAAAAAAACAAAGATAAGCGAGGGATTAGCTCAAGAAATTTTGTTGGCAAGTGAAAATTCTAATGAAAGTTTAGCTATACAAAAAAGGAATGAAAGTGAAAAGCAGGCAGATGCTGCAAGATAAGGATGTAGCTATGTAAAAATGGCAGATGATAAAACAGAAAAAGTTAAGGAATTAATGCATCAGCTAGAGAAGATTAGAAATATAGCTATAGCTGCGCATATTGATCATGGCAAGACAACTTTCTCAGATAATTTGCTTGCTGGAGCTGGGATGATGTCTGAAGAATTAGCTGGCAAGCAACTTGTTCTTGATTTTCATGAAGATGAAAGAACGAGGGGAATAACTATAGATGCTGCTAATGTAAGTATGGTACATAATTTTGAGGGACAAGATTATTTAATCAACCTTATTGACACGCCCGGCCATGTAGATTTTGGTGGAGATGTTACAAGAGCTATGAGAGCTGTTGATGGTTGTATTGTTTTAGTTTGCGCAAGTGAAGGAGTAATGCCTCAAACAGAAACTGTAGTACGACAGGCATTAAGAGAAAGAGTAAAACCTGTTTTATTTATAAATAAAGTAGACAGGTTAATCAGAGAGGTGAAGTTAACTCCTGAGCAAATGCAAGAGAAATTTGTGAAAATAATAAACCAGGTAAATGAATTAATAAAGCAATTAGCTCCTGAGGAATTTAAAGAAAAATGGCAAGTCAGTGTTCAAGATGGTTCTGTAGCGTTTGGCTCAGCTGTCCATAACTGGGCTTTGTCTTTTTCTTTTATGAAAAAACAAGGGATTAGTTTTAAAGATATTATTGAAGGGTATCAGGAAGGGGGAGAAAAATATAAAGAATTAGCTAAGAAAGCTCCTTTACATAGAGTTATTCTTGATATGGTAATAAAACATATTCCTAATCCTAAACAAGCTCAGAAATATAGGATTCCTAAAATATGGCACGGAGATGTTGAGAGTGAAGAAGGGAAGGCCTTAATTAATTGTGATGAAAAGGGTAAGATGGCATTTGTCTGTACAAAAATAGTTGTAGATAAACATGCAGGAGAAATAGCTGCAGGAAGATTATTTTCAGGAAAGTTAAAACAGGGGGATGAGGTTTATATGAATTTAGCAAAAAAAAGAGCAAGACTACAACAGGTTTTTATTTATAAGGGAGCAAAAAGAATACAAATAGATGAGGTTGTGGCTGGCAACATAATTGGTTTAGGTGGTTTGAAAGGGATATATGCCGGTGAAACTATAAGTTCTGAACCTATAGAACCCTTTGAAGCGATAAAACATATTTTTGAGCCTGTTGTTACGAAGAGTATTGAAGCTAAGACACCTGCTGACTTACCAAAACTGATAGAGGTATTAAAACAGGTTGCCAAAGAGGATCCTAGCATTGTTGTCGAGATAAATGAAGAAACTGGTGAGAATTTAATTAGCGGTATGGGTGAATTACACTTAGAAATAATTGAAAATAGGATAAGAACAGAAAAGGGTTTAGATGTTACTACAAGTAGTCCAATAGTTGTTTATAATGAAACTGTTGTACAAGAGAGTAAGGCTTTCGAAGGTAGGAGTCCTAATAAACACAACCAATTTTTTATTAAAGTTGAGCCTTTAGAAGAAGAAGTTTATGAGGCAATCAAGGCAGGAGAAATAAAAGAAGGCAGGATTAAGAAGAAAGATGAAGCTCTCGCTACTAAATTGAGAGAATTAGGTATAGGGGGAGACGAAATAAGACAATATCGAGACGTCTACAAAGGAAATGTTTTCCTCGATAAAACAAGGGGAGAGGTTCATATTGGAGAGGTAATAGAATTAATATTAGATGCTTTTGAACAAGTATGTGATAGAGGTCCTTTAGCTCGAGAACCTTGTATGAAAATGAAAGTTTCTTTAGTAGATATAAAATTGCATGAAGATGCTATTCATAGAGGTCCAGCCCAAGTATATCCTGCTGTCAGAGATGCCTTATATGCTGCTATGAAGGATGGAAAAGCTTGTTTACTCGAACCTGTTCAAATACACCAAATTGAAGCTCCTCTTAAATTTATGTCAGAGTTAACTAAATTAATAACTAGCAAAAGAGGACAATTATTAGATGTTAAACAAGACGAAATAGTGACGATAAGAGCAAAAATTCCTGTAGCTGAAATGTTAGGATGGAGCAATGATTTAAGGTCAGCGACTGAAGGTCGCGGCGTGAGTAGTCTTGTAGATCAAAAGTTTGAGAGAGTTCCAAGTGAGATGCAAGAAGAAATTATTAAAAAGATTAGACAGAGAAAAGGTTTAGCTGAAAATCAGTAGGGAGCGGCGTGTATTGTTAAGTTAAGGGTTGCTTATTATCTTCTAGAAAAATTTGTCTTTGCTAGAACAAATTCAACCAATATGGAGAATAACCTCTATATTTTGGAGCCATCTTCAAAAGTATCATAATGGCCTCGATGTAAATTTCTATTAAGTCTAAATAATCTTTTTTTAAACTTTTTATCCCTTAAGATCACATAAAGGTCTGTAAACTGTTGGCCTGTTAGGCTGCTTCCCCTCCTGTTAAATAAACCTGACATAGATGACACAGATGCAGATTCTAAAAACCTCAAAAAAGCCTCCTTGGTTATATAAGTTTCTTGAGAATTATGATGAATTAAATTTCTGAACCCATTAAAGAGCGAGTCTCCAACAGATCTCGTCCTCTGGTCCCACACCGCCCTCACTAGATACAAAGCAGGATCTCTACCTAAATCTTTTTTGTCTCTTGGTCTTAAAGTGATAATTGCTCCATTAACAGAAGGTTCTGGATCAAATCTATCTGAAGGCACTTCCCTCTCATAGGATGTATGAAAATAAGCGTTTGTTAATAGAGGAAGTCTTCTGGATGTTATTTCCTCAAGCTCTCCTAATTTGTACATCTCTATTAATTTAGCCATATTATCTCCAATTAAAAGAGAGGCTAATTCAAACTTAGTGCCATACAACCTTTCAAATAAAGGCTCTGTGATATTAAAGGGAATATTTGAAACAATTTTATCAATTTTTCTTGGCCATGGGCAAGTAAGAGCATTTCCAACAACCACCTCTAAACTAGGATGTCGAGAAAATTGTCTTCTTAAATCATTCGCAAGATTTGGATCAGATTCAATTGCAATAACTCTCTTTGCCCTTCCGATTAGTTCCTTAGTTATAAAACCGTCTCCGGGCCCTATCTCCAAAACACAATCACTAGCATTAATTTCTGCCAAAGAGACCATGTATTGGCTTACTTGGGGATCTCTTAAAAAATGCTGATTTGTATAGTTTAATCTTGACATGATAAACTATATTTTTTATGACTATTTAAATTCTATTATTATAAAGTGAAAAACTAATTTTAAAACAAATAAGAGGGTTTTTTCGGAAGAAAATTTGAGTTTTTTTCCATACTGATAATTAGAGTATTCTCGATTGATTTAATATACTCTTGAAAATTACTTCTAATAGAATTCAAACAATCTCGCAATTCTTCGGGACTTCTTACTAAAATATCAAAATTAACGATATTTGAGATTCCGGGTGTTATAAAAGTTACACTTGAGCAATTTTTAAGATATTCAATAAATTTTTTGTCTTTATATTTTTTTGTTTCAACCAAAACACTGTTCCAAATAAAACCAAGCTTGCCAAAGTTGATAATTGGGCTAAATCCGATTATTACCTTCTTGTTAAGAAGATTTTTAATATGGTCTTTAGCGGTAGGAATACTTATTTTGACTTCTTCTGCGACATCTAATATATTAATTCTACAATCTCTAGACAAAATCTTAAGTATTTTAAAATCAATTAATGAAATGTGATTCTTAGAACCTTCACCAGAGATAAAACAAGGGAAATCCTTTTTATCCTGGAAAATATTTTTTAAAGGAAGGCTGTAATTTTTAAGATTATGTAAAAGTAAACTTTCGATTATCCTTCCTTTTAGGATACAAAAAATTTTCTCTATAACTTGATTTAATTCAGAGAAATCTTCATAAAAAAGAGTAATAATCAAATCCCATTTGCCACAGCATCTCGCAAGCCACCCAATATTTTTTATACGACATAGTTGATTAACTTTATTTTCAAGGTTTTGTTGGTCTAATTTTAGTTTTAAGAAAAAAGTTGAACATTCAAAGCCTATTTTGTGATAATCTATGACTGCCCAAAATCCCATAAGAATTTTTTTCTTCATAAGGTTATGAATTCTTTTGCTAACTAATTGTTTTGATGTTCCTAATTTTTTAGCAATTCTAGAATAAGTTTGCCTAGCATTTAATATTAGCTCGTATAAAATATTTTTATCTATTAAATCCAGTTCGAACATTAGTTTACAGAAGTAAATATCCTTTATAAATTTTTTTTATTTGTCAATTTATAAAATGAAAAGTTTAATATAGAGTAATGAAGTTTATTGAATATGATTATAGGCAGAGAATTTATATTTGACTCCGCCCATAAATTAGATTGGCATAAAGGTGACTGTAAAAATCTACATGGGCATACATATAAACTCCAAATTTTGATTAAAGGAAAAATTTCTTCTGACGGGATTATTATAGATTTTGGAGATTTGGATAAAATTGTAAAGGGGGAGATACTATCAAAATTAGATCATCAACTGCTAAATGATATAATAGAAAACCCAACAGCAGAAAAGATCTCAATTTGGATTTGGGAAAAATTAAGTAAGAAAGTAAAAGGATTATATGAAGTTAGAGTATGGGAAACACCCAAATCTTTTGCTATTTATAGAGGTGAAGACAATGAAGATAAATGAGATATTTTTAAGTATTCAGGGAGAAGGGATATTAAGTGGATTGCCAACAATATTTGTCCGAACAACAGGATGCAATTTAAGGTGTGTTTGGTGTGACACGAAATTTTCTCGTAGTAAAGGGCAAGAAAAATCTGTCGGGGAGGTTCTCAAACAGATCAAAAGATTAAAGTTCAAAAGAGTCTGTCTAACAGGGGGTGAACCACTAATACAAGAAGAACTTCCTTTACTGATTGAACAGCTATTAAAAAGAAAGTATCAATTATCTATTGAAACAAATGGTTCTAAAGACATTTCAATGTTGCCCAAAGAGGTAGTAATTTCTCTAGATATTAAATGCCCTTCTTCAAATGAGAGTCAGAATATTCTTTTTACGAATCTAAATTTTTTATCAAAAAAAGACCAATGTAAATTTGTAATTAGAAATAAAAAAGATTATGAATATGCAAAAAGAATCATTAGAGAGTATAATTTAAACAAAAAAACTAACGTTATACTTACCCCTGTAGGAGGAATAAAGGCTGAAAAAATTGTTGAGAGAATTTTAAGAGATAAACTGGATGTAAGAATAGGCTTACAGTTACATAAAATTATATGGGGGAGAAAGAGGGGTGTGTAAAATGAAAGATGTGCAAAAAATGAAAGATAATCGGAACTTACAAATTGATAGGGTGGGGATAAAAGATTTTAGATTTCCTATAAAGATAATGGGAAAAGTTAAGGAACAATCTACAATAGCAAAAATAAATATGTATGTAACCTTACCACATTATTTCAAAGGCACACACATGAGTAGATTTGTGGAAGTTTTAAGTAAATATCAAAATAAAAAAATAGATCTAAAAATTTTGGATAATGTTATTGAAGAAATAAATAAAAAATTGAAATCAAGATTTGCTGAGATAACTTTGGGATTCCCTTACTTTGTTGAAAAAATCTCGCCGATATCTAAGAAAAAAAGCCTTCTGTGTTATGAATGTAAATTTATTTGTTCTGGAAATAAAAAAAAAGAAAGAGTATTGGAAGTTAATGTACCAGTAACTACACTATGTCCTTGTAGTAAGGAGATAAGTAGGAATAATGCACATAATCAAAGGGGATTTGTAAGAGTGAGAATAAGTTCGTCTGAGCCACTATTTATTGAAGATATAATCCGAATTGTAGAAGATGAAGCTAGCTGTGAAATATTTTCATTATTAAAAAGAGAAGATGAAAAATATGTTACCGAAAGAGCATACAATAATCCTAAATTCGTAGAAGATATGACCAGGGCCGTAGTAAAAAGATTAAAGGAGGATAAAAGAATTAATTGGTTTAGTGTAGGGACTGAAAATGAAGAGAGTATTCATAACCACAATGTCTTTGCATACATAGAAGGAGGTAAAAAAACAAAATGTATGTTCTTGGATTAAATGGGTTTGGTAAGAGAACACATGATGCTTCTGCATGTATTTTTAAGGATGGTATTTTAATAGCTTTTGCTGAAGAAGAAAGATTCACAAGGAAAAAACATGCATATGATTCTTTTCCATATAATTCAATTAAGTTTTGTCTTCAAGAAGCAAAAATAACTGAAAAAGAGATAGATATAGTAGCTCTATCCTGGGATTATAAGAAACTTTATCAGATAGCAAATAAACCTTTCTATAATAAAAAAGAAGTGATTGAATTATTATTTCCAAAAAAATATTTTCAAGAAATAAATCCTAAAATCGTATTTGTTAACCACCATTTATCTCATGCATCTTCAGCCTATAGGTGTTCTGGGTTTAAAGATGCTGCAATTCTTGTTGTAGATGGACAGGGAGAAGATGTCTCAACAACATTATGGAAAGCAAAAGATGGGAAAATTTCCTTGCTCAAAAAATTTCCTGTAAAAGATTCTATAGGGTATTTCTATGAAGCCGCAACCTCTTTTTTGGGCTTTAAAATTGACGATGCTGGAAAAACTATGGGATTGACATCATATGGAAGATCAAACGAAAATTTTAGAGATATAATAAAACTATCTAGTGACGGGTACTCTTTTAAAATAAAACAAAAAAAAGGGGATGGGTTAGACAAACAGGAAGAAATAATTGGAGAATGGATGAAATATTTTGAAAAAAAAATAGGAACAAGAAATAAACCTAAAACAAGTTTTGATTTTAAAAATGCAGGGATAAGACAGGATTTAGAATTTAATAAAAAATACAAAGATTTTTCTGCATCTGTTCAAGAAATAGTAAATAAGTTAATGGTCCATTTATCTAAAATTGCTTTGAAGTTAGCAGAATCAGACAATTTATGTATTTCTGGGGGGGTTGGATTAAATTGTGTAGCTAATGGAAAAATATTAGAAAGTAAAATATGTAAAAAATTTTTTGTTCAGCCCATATGTAATGATGCGGGAACAAGTATTGGGGCAGCAATGCAAGTTCTTTCTGATATAGGGATAAATCCAGAATTTGAGATGAAACATGTCTACTTTGGTCCAGAGTTTAGTAATGATACAATCAAAAAAATTTTGGATGAAAGAAAATTAAGATATAATTTCATCCAAAATCCTGCTGAAGTTGCCGCAAAATTAATTGCCGAAGGTAAAATAGTTGGATGGTTCCAAGGAAAAATGGAGGGTGGGCCAAGGGCATTAGGAAATAGAAGTATTTTAGCAAATCCTACTATTCCTAAGATGAAAGATCTTGTGAATATTGTAAAATCTAGAGAGTTGTGGAGGCCTTTATGTCCTAGTATAATAGAAGATTCAAAAGAAGAATATCTAGAGAACCCCGCGAGATCGAGATTTATGATTTTAAACTTTAAAGTCAGGAAGGATAAATTGGATAAGATTTCCTCAGTAGTGCATATAGATGGTACTGCCAGGGTTCAAACAATTGAAAAAGAGATAAACCCACTATATTGGGAATTAATAAATAAAGTAGGGGAGTTGTCGGGGGAGCCGGTTGTATTAAATACTTCTTTAAATGGGAAGGGGGAACCAATTGCCTGCAGTCCGAAAGACGCCCTAAATAATTTTTTTTCTTCCGCAATGGATGTTTTGATAATAGGGAATTACATTATCGAAAAATGAACCTTAAAAAAATAAAAGAAAAAAATAAAAAGGATGTCTTAGAATCGGAGAAGAAGAGAGAGGCCATAAATAGAGGTTTTCCATTAAGGATTAATATCTCAACAACCAATAGATGTAACTTAAACTGTGTTATGTGTAAATACCACGGACAGACCAAGATTCGAAGAGAGGATCTTCCACTTAAAAAATTTAGAGAGATTGCAGAAGAATTTTTTCCATATTGTGAGGAAGTACATCCAGTAATCGATGGGGAGCCTTTTTTATCTCCTTATTTTTATGAAATTGTTAGTTTATCTAAGAAATACCAAGTGAGATTAAATATAGCTACAAATGGGATGTTATTAAACGATAAGATATCGAAATCTATATTGCCTATTCTAAGGGATATAAAATTTTCATTCGATGGTGCAAGAAAAAAAAGCTTAGAAAGTATTAGGAGGGGGGTTAAATATAAAATTCTAATAGAGAAAATAGAAAACTTTGTGAAGCTGAGAAATAAATATGTAAAAGAAAATAAAAAAGATTTAGTTTATCCCACTATAACTCTCCAAACTGTTTTAATGAACAGAAACATAAAAGAGCTCCCCCAGATAGTTAGATTAGGAAAGAAAATGGGGATCGATAGGGTTAAGGGTTTAAATCTGGTAGTAACTAATATAAGATGCCTCAAAGAATCTACTCTAATAAACAAAAAGCAAGCTAATAAATATCTAAAAAAAGCAAAAGAATTGGCGAAGAGATATGGATTAATAGAGGATTATCCAAGTTTATTTGATTTGAAAATAAATCTCAAAGAAGGGGATAAGAATTTTAGAGAAAGATTAAATCCTCCACGATGTTGCGATTTTTTATGGAGGCAGATCTGTATTGAACCAAATGGGAATGTTAGAGCATGTTGTCATATAAACAGCCCTGTGATGGGGAATATTTTTAAACAAAAAGTAAGTGAAATATGGAACAACCAAAAATACCAGGATATGAGGAAAAGATTAGATTCCGAAGAACCATATATCTGTTGTAAACACTGTCCTATGATGTCAGAAAATGTGGTAGATTTTAAGGCATATATCAATTTACCTCAAAAACAAATAAGAAAATTTAAGTTTTTGATATAACATAAATTCCTTTCTTCCTTTTACATTTTGGACAAATAATGTTTATTATTTTCTTTTTTTTGAGATTATTTTTTTTCAAATATTTGTAAAATTTTGATAAGTCATAGTTATAATTTTCATCTCTTAAATTTATTTCAAAAACTGCAATTCCTGTTGATTTCAAAATATAGTAAATATTTTTTAAAAAGGGGCCAAGATTTAGATAATAAATTGTTTCGTTACATAATATTATATCAAAAAAATGATTTTGGAATGGAGGTTTTTTATTAGCATCCCAAGTAATAAATTTTCCAAATCCTATGTTTTTTCTTGCTTCTTTTAGAGCATTCTTACTTATGTCTATAAAATAAAAATTTCCTCCGGATGAAAATTCTTGGATTATTTTTTTATCCTTTAATCCATTCCCCACACCAATATCCAAAACATTAAATTTTTCCATCCCGGTGTTTTCTTTTATAATTTTTTTAATCTCATTTATACTCTTGATCTCCCATCTATTTAGTTTTTTATGCATCCAGGGATCTTTTGATATCTTAAATAGTTTTTCAAAATCTTTTTTATGTTTTAGTGGCCCAGAAAATTTTTCAAAATCTACTTTAGGGTTGTTGCACATACCACAGATATAATATTTATTCATGTTGTTTTTTATAAAATTCTAAGTTTTTTTCTATTCTTTGTTTAGAAATTTTTATTTTATTTAATTGTTTCTTTCTATCTCTAATTTTTTTCTTAAAAAAAGTTTTTTTCTGATTATAAAAATCTAGAATTTCTTTTGGTAACATAGACTTATATTTTGATAATGCTATTAAAAAATCAACTTTTCTTATATTATCCCATTCATTAAAGTTGGGGAGATAGTAGTCTCTTATTATTCTTCCTTCATCCTTTAGAGGCTCCTTTAAAAATTTATTATCTTCTACACCCGCAACTATCCCATTTATTCTACGATAATAGCAACTGGAACACTCGCCACAATTATTTCCGGTATAACAGGTCATAGTGTCTTTAACGGAAATACCAAATTTCTTTTTCCATTTCTTTTCCCAGTAATATAAGATTTCAGATTTATTGAAATTATAAAAGGGAGTTGTTACTCTTATCTTCCTTCCTGTAAAAGAGGAGAAAAGATTTGATATATCCTTATAAAATTTCGGGCTTTTATCATTGTGCTGTTCAGTTATTTCTCCTCTGGCGGCACAAAGATATACATCTACCTTTTCTTTTTTTGTATTAGAAATAAAAAGTTCAGCAAAGGACAGCAACATAAAATTTCTCGCAGGAATTATCCCAAATTTCCAAACATCCCATCCTTTGTCAATATATTTCTTTAAATTAATTTTAACTTTTAATATGTCTATATTAAGCTTTTTTTTGAGATTATTAATTACTGTCTTTTCGGCAGCTATATTTTTCTGACCAAAATCTATCCACATGGGTAAAACTTTGATTTTATTATCCAAACAGTAAAGCAAGGCAGCTACACTGTCTATCCCGCCACTGAGCATTAAAATAACATCAAAATCAGAATCCTGTAAGATTTTCTTACCCAATTGTCTTTTTAAAGGAGAGTATTTTATCCTAATATCAAAATTTTTTGAAACAGCTTTCTTAAAATTTAAATTAAGATCAGCAAATTCTTTAATATTGATTAGCTTAGATATGTCTTTATCATAAACATTAATGTAATTTTCAAATTTATATCCGGCTAAAACTAAGAGGATAGAAGTTTTTGTAATAGAATCTAGTTTATTTACTTTATAATTAGTTTCTATTCCTATTTTTTTTGTGTTAAAAACTTCCTTTCCAACTTCTCCAAGAGTATCATTTATCTTATACATTTTCTAATATTTCTCTAACTTGCTTAACTATGTCTTGTTTATTACCATTATTATAGATGATATATTTTTTAACCCTAGTTCCTGTCTTTCTAAAGTTTTCAAAAATTAAATTAAACTTATCAAAAGTTATATTTTTAATCGAGTCAATATTATTTTTATACTCTTTACTTATTTTTTTGCTCTTTTTTATTCTGTTTAGTAAAATTTTTGTATCTGTATCTATTAGTATAAAAATAAATTTAATATCTTTTGAAACCATATTTTTTATCATATTTGGGGTTATTGCTTCTTCATAATTTTTAGAAAAATCTCTTCTAATGCCATGTAGAATGTCCTCCCCCATATCTTCTGAAGGGACAGCATAATGTAAGTCTAAAACAATCTTGTGGAATTTATATGCTTCGTTTTTAATAAATTTTCCGGTTTCAAGTTCGGTTTCAGGCCAAGGTTTATTAATTTTATTTATTATATTATAAAGTTTATATTTCTTTATGCTTTTGATATTTCTTAATATTAAACTCTTTCCTACACCCCTAACTCCCCCCAAAAAGATTATTGTGCTCATTTTTGTTTTATTGATTTATAACCTAAGAAGAAGAATAAATACCAAATGCTAAGATATATCCCTACAATTAATCCTTTCCTTCTGGTTCCTTCAATCAAGTATTTTAAAAATCCTCTCAAAAAATTAGGGTTTTTTTCTTTTTTTTGGAATAGGTGTTTTTGTTTTCTACCAGAACCATAGTTAAATGCACTCCTCAGATCATCTTTAATATTTAGAGGTGCATGGATAATTTTTGCATTGGGGAGATACCCCCACGAAATCTTCTCCCTTTCAATTCTATCAGCCATTTCTGCATCGGCTGCATGGTCTATTTCTGTATTGAACAACCCTATTTTTTCAAAAACTTTTTTTTTGAAGATAACTCCAGGGATATATAGATTTGGGAAATCAGAAGTTGTAAACTCTCTTGCTTTAGCTATTATTTTAGAAATTAATGAGTCAAAAGAAAAGATGACTTTTCCTTTTACTATATCATATTTTTTTGTTTTTTTATATAATTTAAACAAAGTATGTTTTTCAAAGATGCAATCTGCGTCCATAAAAAAAATAAGATTATACGAAGAATTCCTTATCCCTAAATTATAGAATCTCGAAAAAGAAAATTTTTTCATTTTAAGAATTTTTATTTTTCTTTTTTTTAATTCACTTTCTATTTTCTTATCATATTCCCCATTTAAAACAACTATAATTTCTAAGTTAGCATCTATAGAATCTATACAATCGAGTACCCTAAAGTCATCACAAACGGGAATTATTACACTTATAGGGAGTCTGACCATTTTTTTATTTTAAATGCTTCGGCATAATTGGTATTACCCCCCATGATTCCTCTAAAAGAGTTTAAAGACTTAACTGCTTTGTCATACCTTCTATGATTTAGTTGAGACTTATAGATCCTCAACAAATCTATTTTCTTATTTATAAAATTTGAAATGTCTTCGTAATAATTTACTCCGTACATCGGGGTATGAACTTCATATAATAAGATACCGAGAGGATTTAATTTTCCCTTTGAGTTAATTTTAGACATCCAAATTGCTTCTCTAGCTATCTCATAAGTTTTTTTATGGTCCCTATCTCCATCATTTTCATGGGGAAGGAAGATTATTGAGGGGTTGATCTCTCTTATTATTTTTTTTAATTTGTTTAAATTTTCAGAATTAAACTCTAAAGGTTCTTTTAGTTTAAGAAAAAAAATTTCCTTGATTCCTGCTTTAATTCTTACTTTTTCGGCTTCCTTTTCTCTAACAGAATCTCCTAAATAAGTCATGAAAACAACATAGACCTCATTCCCTTTTTCTATATTCTTCAATAAAGTTCCTCCACAACCGATTATCTCATCATCCGGATGGGGAGCAATAACTAATATTTTTCTCATAATTCTTATAATCAGGAGGGATATAAAAGGTTACCTGTTTAATTTAGTTACAAAAGATAAAAATACTATTAAAAAATTGTATTTCGTAAATGTTCTCTTAGCCTTATCAAAAATTTTCCAGTAATTCTCTTAACAGACTTTTCTAGAATCTTCTCGTTTAGATTCATATTAGCTAAAATCTCTCTTGACATTCTTTTAGTTTTTCCTTCTTCAACTAAAGAATAAATTATTGCATTTTTGATTTTTCCATTTTTACATAATATTCTTTTTAGTACGTTATCTACCATATTTAGTTTTTTTTTCTTTGTAAGTTTAATAATCCATGAATTTACTTTTGGTGGAGGCATAAAACTTTTTTTCTTGACTTCACAAATATAATTTATATTAAAAAATAAATTTGCGATTATCCCGATTTTTCCTTCTCTCTTCTCTAGAATATTCTTAAATTTCTCTCCTGCAATAACTACAATTTCTTCAATGTTATCTCTTATTGCTTTTAGAACTAAATCCCCTGAAATAAAATAAGGAATATTTGAAACAATTTTATTATACCCTCGCCAGTCGCTTTTTAAAGCATCCGAGTACATAATTTTTAAATTGTTATATTTTTTGGATATCCTGTCTAAATCTTTTTTAAATTTTTTATCTATCTCAAAAGCTAAGACTGTTTTAGCTTTTTTAGTTAACTCTTGTGTGAGAATTCCTTTTCCTGCCCCAATTTCTATTATTTTATCTTTATTAGATATTTCTGCTTCTTTAATTTCTCTTTCAATTATTTTTTTATCTATTAAAAAGTGCTGGCCCTTATTAAAATCTATATCCATATAAAGAGGTAAGAATAAGGATTTTAAAAATTGTTCTGTTTCATTTTTTTCTTAATTGTATCATCTTCAACCATTCATTATTAGAGTTTAGTTTCAATTTCCATAATGGCAATTTTATAAGTAAATAAAATTTTTATAAGAAAGTTTACAATTATTTTAGGGCTAGTTAGTATTATTGGATTTGTTTGTGGTAATTATTAATGGTATTTTTATTAGAATACAAAGTTTCTCTTTGTAGATAGACCATTAAAAATTATTAGGATAACTAACTCTCTATAACTTAACAATGCAAATCAAACGAAAGATTTAAAAACCTAAAATTTCATTAAATTTTGCATTAAAAAGAAATGTTAAAAAATGGCAAAAGAAAAACCAAATATGAATGTTGTGTTTGTAGGTCATGTTGACCATGGTAAGTCAACATGTATAGGTAGACTTATGTTTGAGTCTGGAGCAATACCAGAACAGCAGATGAAAAAATTAAAAGAAGAGGCAGAAAAGCATGGAAAAGTAGGTTTTGAATTTGCTTTTGTTATGGACAAGTATAAAGAAGAAAGAGAAAGAGGAGTTACAATTGATTTAGCTTATCAAAAATTAATGACTGATAAGTTCCAAATTACTGTTATAGATGCTCCTGGACATAAAGACTTTGTTAAGAATATGATTACTGGTGCAAGTCAAGCAGATGCTGCTTTTCTTGTTGTTGCTGCTGATGCAGGAGTACAGCCACAAACAAAAGAACATCTTTGGCTTTTAAGAACGATGGGTGTTGAACAATTAGCTGTTTTAATAAACAAGATGGATGTTGTTAATTATGACGAAGCCAAGTTTAATAAAGTTAAAGAAGACATAACTTCTTTGCTTAGAACAGTAGGCATAAATCCTGAAAAAGTTCCTTTCTTAGCTGTTTCTGGCTTAAAGGGAGATAATATTGTGAATAAAAGCGAAAATATGTCTTGGTACAAAGGTCCTACTTTAAAAGAACAGTTTGATAATTTTGAAGAACCTAAAAAACCTATTGATTTACCATTGAGGATGCCTGTACAAGATGTTTATGAGATTACTGGTATTGGTACTGTCCCTGTAGGAAAAATAGAAACAGGGATAATGAAGCCAGGACAAAAAGTTGTAATATTGCCAGGAAGGACTGGTAAAGGTATTGAAGGAGAAATAAAAAGTATAGAGATGCACCACGAACAATTACCTCAGGCAGAAGCAGGAGATAATGTTGGTATCAATATTAGGGGAGTTGGAAAGAAAGACATTGCAAGAGGCGATGTTATATGTCAGGCAGACAAACCAGCTACAGTTGTAAGCGAGTTTACTGCTCAAATAGCTGTTATAAATCACCCCACTGTTATTGCTAAGGGTTATACACCTGTTTTCCATGTACATACTGCTCAGGTGCCATGCCAATTTATTGAGTTACAAAAAAAATTAGACCCAAAAAGTGGACAGGTGGCTGAAGAGAACCCTGATTTCTTAAAGAATGGCGATGTTGCTATAGTAAAGATAAAGCCAATGGGAAATCTCGTTTTAGAAAAGCAGTCTGATAATCCTCATATGGCAAGATTTGCTATAAGAGACGCTGGAGCAACAGTAGCAGCTGGAGTTTGTATAGATTTAGTTGCCAAATAAGATTTCTTATTCTGTTAAGTCGAATGAAAACCACTTTTATCAATAGCTTTATCAATAATAGATATAATATATCTTGGTAAAATGAGTTATTTTTTGGCATACTATCGCTTTTAACTAACAACATCTCTTATTAAAATTTTAATTATTCAGTATTTTTACTAACAAAATTAAAAAAATAAAGAAAAAGAAATTTTGTTTTGAGAAGTTATTCGTCATCAAGCTCTAAATCAGCTAAATCTTCTTCGTCTTCTTCTACATCTAAATTATCTTCGACATCAAACCCAAATTCATTATCCATTTTTCTCACTCTTTTTTATTTGTTTTTTTCTGCATATTTTAATTTATAAACTTTTCTATGAACAAGGAGAGCAGAGAAAGATTTATAAATATTCTAATATGTGTTTATAGAAGAAAGATATCATAAGATAAGAATCATTAATCACAATCAACTTTCATTTATCATTCAGCTCATACTAATTTTTGAGAGCTTTAAATGTGGGAGTGAATTGTAAAGTGTAAAGTAGTAAGGAGATATCTTTCTTTATATAAATTTAAACTAAATTCAATTAGGAGGTAAAATGGCAAAAATTAGTCCAATAGCAATCAAATATATGATTCATGCTAATCTTGTTGCAGATAGTTTAGTAGAAAAGCCAGATGTAATTGGAGCTATATTTGGTCAGACAGAGGGTTTGCTAGGAAGTGATTTGGAAATGAGAGATTTGCAAAAAGAAGGAAAAATAGGAAGAATAGAAGTTTTCTTAAAAACTGAAGATGGCAAAACTACTGGAAAAATTGAAATTCCTTCTGCATTGGATAAAGCTGAAACAACATTAATAGCTGCAGCAATAGAAACAATAGAGAGAGTAGGGCCGAGTAATGCTAAGATACAAATAGAGAGAATAGAAGATGTAAGAGGGAGTAAAAGAGAGTATATTTTAGAGAGGGCAAAGAGCTTACTTAAAAGTATAGAGGAAGGGATGCCAAAAACAAGAGAAATAGCAGAGAATTTAAAAGTTGGGGCAAGAATCAGAAAGCTAAGAGAGTATGGGGAGGAGAAATTACCTGCAGGTAACTTGGAATCTGATGACATAATAGTGGTAGAAGGAAGAGCAGACGTCATCAACTTGTTGAGAAATGGTATAGAGAATGTTATAGGGATGGACGGCACTAAATTGCCTGAAGCAATTAAAGAACTAAGTTATGACAAAGAGGTAACTTTATTTGTAGATGGTGACAGGGGTGGAAAACTGATAGCCAAGAATGTTATAGATAATGCAAGGATAGATTATATAGCATTTGCTCCAGACGGCAAGGAAGTAGAAGAGCTAACAGAAAAAGAAATCTTAACTAGTTTAAGGAAAAAAATTCCAGTTCAGGAATTTTTGAAGAATTCAGGCAAGAGAAGAAGACAATATTTTAAGAAAAGGGTAGTAAGGGACACTGAAGAAAAAGTGGACTTGGACAGTAAGAAATTAAAAAAATTTTTAGAAGATGTAGAAAATAGCCGGTTAGCAATACTTCTCGATAAAAATTTAAAAGTTATAAGCAAAACATCTACCAAATCTCTTTTTTCTACCTTAAACAGAATGAGAAGAAAAACATATGTTATTATTGTAGATAAAGCTACTCCTAGTGTGATAAAAGCAGCAGAAGAGAACAATGTGGAAAATATTGTTGCAAAAAATTTTACTTCAAGTAGCAAGAGAATTAATTTGATAAGTTTATAAGAAAATTTAAAAAGGCTAAAAAACTATGGGTAGTATGGAAAAGAGGGGTATAATTGTAGTCAGTCTAATAATTATAGTAGTGATAATAGCAAGTTATTTTACTTTTTTCTATTCAAAGAGGTGTAGAGATTCTAGCTGTTTTAATGCTGCTTTATTGAAATGTAGGAAAGCAAGTTATATGAATGATGCTAAAGATGCGACTTGGTTTTATAAAATAAAGGGAAAGAGTAAAGGAGAATGTAAAATAAGGGTAGAGATCTTGCAAGTGAAAGAAGGAACTACT
Source organism: Candidatus Pacearchaeota archaeon (assembly GCA_017609285.1). Taxonomy (GTDB): domain Archaea; phylum Nanobdellota; class Nanobdellia; order Pacearchaeales; family GW2011-AR1; genus JAFCEE01. Next base: position 117,194 of record JAFCEE010000003.1, read on the forward strand.
GACATGGCTTCTTTAGAAGGTAAAGCTATGTACTGTTATTTGCCTTTAGGAGTTGTTTCAAATCCTCAAGAGAATTTAGAGAGATGTCACGGCTTACTTAAGGAAGAGATGCAAAAATTAATTATAAGCAGATTGCATAATTATATTATGAGCAATTTAGGAGAGATTTCTGAAGAACTAGAAAAGCCGTTGTAAAATGATGAGATTTGGGCCAGCAGGGCTTGGTGGAGTAAAAGAAGCGATTTCTAATCTGAAAAAATATTCTGAATTAGGATTAAAAGCTTGTGAGATTGCTTTTACTTATGGAGTTTATATTAAGGAAAAGCAGAAGAAAGAGATTAAGGAAATTAAAGAACAGGCAAAAAAACTAGATATAAAATTAAGCATACATGCTCCTTACTGGCTAAACTTAAATAGTAAAGAAAAGAAAAAGATAGAAGAAAGCAAAAAAAGAATTTTGCAGTGTTGTAAAATAGGAGAAATGTTGGGATCTTACCTTGTAGTTTTTCATCCCGGATATTATGGTAAGATGAATGAAAAAGATACCTACAATAACATAAAAAAAGCTATAATTGAGATTCAGAAACAAATTAAAAAAAATAGATGGAAAATTAAACTTGCTCCAGAAACTACAGGAAAAATAAATGTTTTTGGTAAAGAAGACGAAATTTTAAATCTTGTGAAAGAAACTAAATGTAGTTTTTGTTTGGACTTTGCACATCTCCTCGCTCGTTCAGGAGGAAAGGAGAGTTATAAAGAGATGTATGGTAAGTTTAAAAAATTCAAAAGCTTGCATGCGCATTTTTCTGGTATTGTTTGGGGTGAAAAAGGAGAAAGGAGACATAAAATTACGCCAACCAATGAATTAAAGAAATTGCTGAAAATTTTGCCAAAAAATAAAGACATCACGCTCATAAATGAAAGTCCAAACCCTGTTGCTGATTCTGTTAAAGCGCTAAAAATTTGGAATCAACTATAACTTCTAATCTGTTTTTTCAATTCAAAAAGAAGAGATTTATTTAAAATTGATTCAGCTCTAATTAGTTTAGCTTTTAATTTTGGTTTTGTCTTAATATCCCTTTTAATTACAGAAATAGGTATTATGCTTATTTTTAATTTTCCATTCATGATTATTTTTCTTAGGTTAGTTGATATAGCTAGAACTTCTATTGGTTTTTTATTTAAAATATATATGCCAATCAGATCTATAAAATATTGTTCCAGAAGCTTAATGACTTCTTTTCTTATGTTGATAGGTCTATTTATAACAGTAATTTTAACTTCACTTCCAAGCAATTTCTTCGGCAACAATACTCCTGCACTATTCCCTACTTTAATTGCTTTTTTCAAAAATTCCATGTTATAACAATGTTATAACTCCTTTTAATACTTTTCGGCAATTTTTCACTATAAAATGGTAGTGAATTTGTAGTCACCACAAAGTTTATAAAGCATATAAAACTATTTCTCTCAACTAAATTAAATTTGACTAAGGGAGGAAAATGAATACTAAAATTTTGGTTTCCTTGATGACAATTTTAGCATTACTTACAGTCATGCCTTTAGTTGCAGCAACTGGTGTTGTAACTACTAATTCAGTTGAAGTAGATGGCATGTATGTTGGGAGTGAAGGAAATACCTGGCATAATGTATCAGTTGAAGCTGGTCAAGTGGTTCCTTTAAGAGTAGAGTTTACAGCAAATACTAATGCAAGTGATGTAGAGATTTCTGCTTGGATTAGAGGACATAGAAGTGATTCTGTTAGTAAAGATCTTCCAGACTTACTTGAGGGAAGTAACTACAATGCAAAAAAACTTTCTTTGAGAATTCCATCAGACCTTGATGAAACTGAAGAAGATTTGGTTTTAGTTATTGAAATTGAAACAGACGAAGGTAGTATAAAAGAAGAGTATACTTTAAAGGCACAAAGAGAACCTTACAAAGCAAACATCTTATTTGTTGAAGCTGACAAGACAGTAGTAGCAGGTTCGTCTCTTCCTGTAGATGTTGTTGTCAAGAACTTAGGAAGGCATGAACTTGAAGACCTTGTTGTATCTGTAGGAATTCCAGAATTGGGCTTAGAAAAAAGAGCTTATTTTGGTGACTTAACACCTCTTGACGACTGGCAAGATGATGACGAAAACGAAGATGCAGTTGAAAGAAGAATCTATTTGAAAGTACCTGTAAGTGTTAATGCTGGTGACTATGAGTTAGTTGTAGAAGTGTATAATGAAGAGTCAAATGATATTGTAAAGAGAGATATAGCAGTGGTAGGTACTGAAGAAGCAACTCAAGTTGTTGTTCCTGTATCAAGTAAAGAGTTGTCTACTGGAGAAACAAAGACTTACACTTTAGTGATTGTAAACGCTGGGAAGAATATAGGTGTATATGAGATAATACCAGAAACAGCAGAAGGAGTAATTGTTTCTGTATCTAATCCGGTAGTTACAATACCAGCAGGTTCAAGTAAAGCAGTAGAAGTTGAAGTTAAAGCAGGAAGCAGGGAAGGAACATATAATTTTGCTGTTGGCGTAACATCTCAAGGGAAACTTGTTAAGAGAGTTGTTATGAATGCAAATGTTGTTAAGGGAAAAGTAGTTAGAGGAGATTTGACAATCTTAACTATAATCTTGGCAATAATTTTTGTTGTCTTGCTTATAGTGTTAATAGTATTGTTAACAAGGAAGCCTACAAAAGCAGAAGAGCTTGAAGAAAGCTACTACTAAATTTTTTAGTTTTTTAATTTTTATTTATTTTTTTATTTTTTATTTTTGTTCAAGGTAATAAGAAAAAATGAAAGAATGCGCAGACGAGAGAATAAGAGTTTTAAAGGCTGCAAAAAAAGAGGCAGAACAAGCTTTAGCATTATTAAACAGTTCTTATGAAAAATTAAAAAAAGATTATGTGATGGAGTTTGGATTAATGTACATGCAATGCCGTGACATTTTAAATACTTACATAAGAAGAACAGAGGAAATTTCTAATGGAATTACAAGAGAATAACTAAACTTCTAAACTTACAATTTTGCTTATGCCTTCTTGCATGCTTATCCCATACAAAACTGTAGATTCAGTAATAATTGCATCATTGTGAGTTATAATGATATACTGACCTGTTTTCATATATTTTTTGATTAGTGCTGCTAATCTTTCTGAATTTCTTTTATCTAAGGCAGCATCTACTTCATCAAAGATGTAAAAGCAGTATGGCTTATATTCTTGTATAGCAAATATGAGAGATAAAGCCACGAGAGTCTGTTCTCCTCCGCTTAAAGAAGTAACATCAAAATATTTCCCTTTTCCTATTTTAATAACTATATCCAAACCTCCAGAAAATATGTCTTCTTTATTTTCCAGTTCAAGAAAAACCTGTCCTTTTGTTGAAAGTTGTATGAAGTTTCTGTTAAATAATTCATTGATTGCTTTTAATGTCCTAAGAAAAGTTCTTTTCTTTTTTTTGTCAATTTCTTCAATAATTTTCAGGATTTCCTGTTTTTCTTTTTCCAAAACAGAAGCTTTATCAGCTATAACATCATATTGTTTTTTTATTGAGTCGTAAACTTCTAGAGCTTTTAGATTCACATTTCCAATATTGTCAAGAGCTGTCTGAGTTTTATTAAGCCTTTCTTCTAAAATATATGGTGGCAGGTTGAATATTTTAATATTTTTGTAAGGTTCAAAATCTATCCCTAAATTCTCTTGTTCTGCCTTCAATCTTGCTATTTCTATTTTTAGATTATTTATTTTTTCATCAATAAGAGATATTCTATTTTGGCTCTCTAATAAAGAAGAGTTATTTTTATGAATCTCTTTTTCGAATAACCTTCTTTTTTCAATTAATTTCTGGAATTTGGCTTCTAGTCTTCTGTTCTCTTCTTCTTTTTCAGATAATTGTTGTTGTTTCTCTGTTATTTCTCCATTTATTTCTTCTATTTCCTGTTTTAAATCCTGTTCTTGCCTATTTAACTGTTTTAAAGTAAGTTTGAAATTTTCAAAATTTTTTTCTTTAAATTGTAACTCTGTGTTTATGTTCTCTTTAGTTCTTGAAGAAATTTCTTGTATATCTAAAATAATTGTATCATATCTTTCTTCTACATCGTTGTATTGTAGAATTTTTTTCTGTAAAGTTCCTTTCTCTTTTTCTAAAAGTTTTATTTCTTTTTGTAAGTCTTCTTGTTCTTCAGAAAGGGTTTTTATCTGTTGTTTTTTATCTTCTATGTTCTCTAATTTTATAAGGTCTGTTTCTGCTTTTAGTATGTTAGATTGCAAGGAAGTAAGTTGTGATTTTGTCTGTTGGATTTCTTTTTCTATTTGTTTTAATGATTTCTGTTTTGTTTGTATTTTCTGTTCAAAGTCAGATATTTTTTCATTTGACTCTCTGAAAACCTGCTTAATGTGTTCTTTAGTAATTTTACTCTTGCAAAGAGGACAGATATCTAGTTTGCTTACTTGGGTTTTTATTTTTTCTAAATTAGAGATTTCTGTTTTATAAGAGAAAATTAGGTTTTCTTCTTGTTTTGCTTGTTTCTGTAATTTCTCAAAGTCAGTTTCTGCTTCTTCTTTTTGTTTCTTTAATTTTTGGATTTCTTCTTTACAGTTTTCTTTTTGAAAAAAAGAAAGATGTTGGGAAATTTTGTCTGATTCTTTAATTAAGAAAAAGATGTTATTTTTATTTTTTTGTAATTGTTGTTGTTTGTCTTTTAATTTTTCTTTTACAGTATTGAGTTTTTCTTTTATAGTATAATAGGTTTCCCGCTCTTTTTCTATTTGCTCTAACTGCTCTTTTTTTTCTTCAAGTTCTTTCTGTTTCTTTGCTTGTGTCGGAAACTCTTTTCTTAATTTTTCTATATCCTGTTTTAGAGTTTCTAGATTTGATTTAATTTTATCTTTTCTGGATAAAAGTTCCTCCAGCCTATTTTCATTATTCTCTTTTCTTACATCTAAACCTGCAAGTTCTGCTCTTAAATCTGAAATTTCCCTGTTAAGTTCATCCTGCTCTTTGCCAGATGATGTTTGTATTTGAGAGTTTATTTTTTCTATCTCTCCTTCTAACTCATGTATTTTTTTTGTAATTCTTGCTTCATTCCCTTTTTCATCTTCCTTTTTTTTCTCTTTATCTTCTAATTGTTTTGTAAAATTTGAAAGCTCTTTTTCTTTTTCTTTTAATCTCCTCTTTATTATACTTGCTTTATATCTCTCTATATCTTCCTTTAATTTTTTATATTTTAGAGCTTGTTTTCTTTCTTCTTCCAAATTTCGTAAATATGTAGCTCTCTCCCTTAATGTTACTCCTACTTGTTTTAATTTCTCTTCTGTTTTTTCCAATTCTCTTAAACTTTTTTCTTTCCTTACTTCATATACAGAAATACCAGCAACTTCTTCTATAACTTTTCTTCTTTCTTCCCCAGACATTCTTATTATATTGTTTATTTCTCCTTGGAGGACTATATTAAAACCATAAGGATCTATTCCTGCTTGTCCTAAAAGCTCGAGAACTTCTTGTCTTGTTTTAGTTTTATTATTTATTTTGTATATGCTTTGTCCACTACTCCTTACTATTCTCTCTATTATTATTTCTTTCTCCTCCAAAGAAAATTTTTTATCTGTGTTGTCTAGAATTAATTTAACAGATGCTTCCATCGCGGGCCTATGTTGTTTAGTTCCTGCAAAAATTAAGTTTGCTGATTTTGCTGCTCTTAAACTTTTTATGCTCATTCTTCCTAAAACAAAGCAAATTGCATCTGTGATATTGGACTTGCCAGAACCATTAGGCCCGACTATCACATTCATACTATTTACAAAAGAAATTTCTGTTTCTTTTGGAAAACTTTTGAAACCTTTTAACACCAATTTTTTTATATAAACCATGAAGACAATAAAGGAAGAGTATATTTAAAGTTTTATTTTAAGTTTTTGAAAAAAGGACAAACCGAAAGATTTATAAACACTAAAAACCTTTAAAAATTAATGATGGAGCTGGTGGAGTAATCAAGTTTGGATCTTCGGATTTAAACTTGGCTTCGGACATCAGCAGGCGGAAGAAACAAGTGGAGTCTTCGGACAATACTTGTCTTCGGTCGCCTTTTCCATCATATGTGTTTCTCTAGATTTTTAGGATTTTGTTAAGTTAATAATATTAGAATTTAATAAACTATGAAATAGTTCTAATATCCTCGACATTTATATCCTGGGGCTAAATGGTTATTTAGAATAGGAGCATTTTTTTTCTTTTTTTTTTGGCTATATTTTTATCTGTTTTTCTTGGTTTTGTGGCCTTGTCTCTTATGGGCGGTACAGGAATCTTGATATTAATAATTTTCATAATAATATTTACAATTGTTGCGTCTGAGATATATGCTAGACTAGCTTATAAAAACTGGAAGTATGAATTTACTCCTACTAATCTAAAAATAGAAAGAGGTATTATATGGAAAAGATACTCTAACATTCCTTATGAGAGAGTTCAGAACGTTGATATTTATAGAGGTATTTTAGCTCGAATTTTAAGATTTTCTAGTGTAATGATTCAAACTGCGGGCTATTCGGTAGGTTATGGAAGACATGGAAGAGTAAGGCCAGAAGGTTATCTTCCTGCTGTAGGTATGGAGGAAGCTGAAAAAATTAGAAATTTTTTAATAAAAAAGATTGTAAAATCGAAAGGTGGGCTCTAATTTAAAAACTAGATAATTTTTTCTGTTTTTTTTCTCCATTAACTTTTCTCCACGTAACCCAGGTTTCTCTGAAAATGCCGTCTTTTTTAAATTTTGAAGAATGGTTTTTGAGGAATTCCTTTGTTCTAGGATCTGAAGGATAACCAGAACCGAAATCTAATCCCAATTTTCTTTTTATTTTCCCTACTTCTTTTTCGCGAGTTGACTTAGCAAGGATAGATGCAGCTGCAACTGCGATATGATTAGAGTCTGCTTTATGTTCGCAATAAAGTTCAAGATTTTCAGTGTTAGTGATATGACTCATTAGAATAGCACGCCATTTTCTTGCATTAGGGGAAGGACAGTCTACTATTACTATTATCTTATCCAGACCTTTATTCATCTTATTTATTATCTCTCCTGCTTTAATTGCTTCTATTCTATTTAGATTTATTCCTGCGTTAGTTTTTCCGTCTATTTCTTTTGGCGAGATAATTGAAATATGGTAAGAGAAAGCTTTTTTTCTTATTATTTCAGCTAGAATTTCTCTTCTTCTTGGAGTTAATTTTTTACTGTCTTTAACTCCTAACTGTCTTAATTCTTTTTCAAGTTCAGAGTCGATTAAAACTCCAACTAGAATCATTGGACCTATTACAGGGCCTCTTCCACTGTCATCTATTCCTAAAATCAGCATAATGTTTATTGTGATTTTAGATTATTAAATGTTTTCATAATTTGCTCTCTATGAATAAGAATAGCGGGGGCGGGAATTTCATGCGCTCCTTTTGAGGAACCCAATTTGAACCACGCGACCTCGAGGTTATGGGCCTCGCGAGCACTCCAGGTTGAGCTATGCATCAAAAATACATATCTGCTCCACCCCGCTATAATTATTCTCATATCAACAAGCTTTTAAACCTTTTTGTCTCCTTATTCTTATGACAGGTGAAGGTGAAGGAAAAATCAAGTTAGGTAAGGCAAATGTATATATACATTTGAAAGGTAAAAGTAGGGCAAGAATTACTCATATAGATGTAGAGTTAGATGAGATAAACAAGGTAATAGAGCCAGGAGAATCTACATATTGTCAAGGAAAAGAAGGAGGAGTTTTTCTTGGTTTAAAAAAAGAGGCGATTAAAAGAGCTGAAAAATTAGCTAGAAAAAAAAGTAAGAAAGAGTAGAATGGGAAAAGTGAGATGTTTTTATATGCGACAATTGCTTCCTTTTTTCAAATATCGTTGTTATATCTCTGATTCTAGAAAAGGCAAGAGGTAAAATTTAAAAGTTCCTGATTCTCTACAATTCCAAGCCCGGATGGCCCAGTGGTTACGGCGCGAGGTTGCTAACCTCGTTTCCCTTGTGGATTCCCAGGTTCGAATCCTGGTCCGGGCGTTCTTCTGACTGAACAAGTACAGAAATTTTGAAGAAAATTTGGGCAAGGTTTATAAATCTCTTTTGTTTCAACTGAGAAGAAAAGGAGTGAAAAATGGCAGAAAAGTTAAATGCTGTAAAATTTGGTTTGGCAGGAGGTGTTGTAACAGCAATATGTGTAGCTTTAACTACTATAATGGGTATATTCGGATTTTTCCCTGAGTATACTGCTTTGTCTTTTGAGTGGCTTGAGAGTATCTATGGATTTTTAGGTTATTCTGGAGCTAACTGGTTATCAGTTATATTGGGAGCATTATACAGTTTTGTAGACGGATTTATATTTGTGTGGATATTTGCTTTGATTTATAATAAACTTGTTAGCTAAGATGAGGGTAAAAGAAATTATGAAGAGAGCAATAGTTATAGAGCAGGATGTAAAAGTTAGAGAGGCAGCTGGAATAATGTCTGAAAAAAGGATAGGAAGTTTGATAGTTTTAAAAGGGAAAAAAATTGTTGGAATAATTACAGAAAGAGATATAATGAGAAATGTCAATAAGTTAAATAGAAAGGTCTCTGACATAATGTCAAAAAATGTTATAACTATAGATAAAGAAGATAGTATAGATGATGCTGCCTCTTTAATGGCAAATCATAAAATTAAAAAACTTCCTGTTTTAGAAAATAGGAGATTGGTCGGAATTATAACAGCAACAGATTTGATTGCAAATTCTGATGAGTTAAATGAAGAGTTTTTTTTTGATTAAGCTATAATACAATAATTTTATTCTTTGTTTCCTTAGCTTTGTATAAAGCTTTATCAGCTCTTTTTTTAAAACTTGTTTCGCTGTCTCTTTTCTTATATTCTGTTAAGCCGGCAGAAATAGTAATATGAAAAGATTTTAATTTTTCTTCAACAGATTTTCTTATTCTTTCTGCCACCTTTTTTGCTTTAATTGATGTGGTATTTGGTAACAAAACTATAAACTCTTCTCCTCCGAACCTTGCCACTATATCGGATTTTCTTACACAACTTTCAATTATTTTCGCTATTTTTATCAAGAATTTATCAGCTTTTATGTGGCCAAATTTTGTATTTATTTGTTTAAAATTATCTACATCAAATATAGCTAAACTTAAATTTTCACCTCGTTTAGCTTTTTCAAATTCTATATTTAGGATTTCTTGAAAAAATTTATAATTATATAATCCTGTTTTTTCATCTTTTGTTGCTATCTCATATAAAGCATTTATATTTTTGTCAATATTTTCAATAAGTGATTTTAAATTTTCTCTTAAATGTTTTAAATTTTTAACTTCCATGTTTACTGCTTCTTTACATCGCTTGTTCTTTTATACCTTACGTTGAGATGATTTAATAATTTTATTGTTTCTTGTCTTTCTCTACTCTTTAAACCTTTCCAGTCCATCAAAGCAAGAGGGTCTTGTTCTTCTGTCTTATTAACTGCCTCTTTCAACATTTCTTCTGTAATTGGAAAAGCATATTGTGGAATAATGTGTCCTAAAGCATATTCGCTATTTAACTGAATTTTGTTAAAATTAGGACAGTAGTGAGGTCCTCCTATCCCTATTGCCACTTTCCATTTTCCTAATTTTTCCCTATTAAAAGTTTCAATTGATTTTTTTATTGTTTCTGCTATTACCTTACCTGCTTGTTTATCTTGCCATTCTTCCTCGCTACTACCTATTTCAATAAAACAGCAAGGCTTTTCTATATAAGGGCCATGATGAGTTACTTCAAGAGTAACTTCATATCCAGAATTTTTTGCTTGCTCGTTGAGAGTTTGAAATAAGTGCTTGAGAAAAAAAGCTGATGTTCCGCAAACTTGCCCTTCCCTACCACCAAGCTCAGCTTTTTTCCAGTTGCCAGGTGCATGTATGCTTAAAGTTTTTCTCTGTTGTTGAGAGGCATGTTTACTTGCAAAGATTACAAAGTCTGCTTCTATCTGCTCTTTTTCTATTTCTTCATCTATATTCTCTGCATAAATTATTTCTTTTTCTGTTAAGTATATTGGCAAGCTGTTTAATTTTTCCAACTCCCCTACTATGTTCATTCCTGCTTTATCTTTTTTACTTGCTATTATTGCTGGTTTCATAAATGAGAATATATTATTAGTTATATAAAAGTTTATATGTCAGTTATTTAATCAGATATCGGTATACTGAATTTATTATAAAGAAGTTTTTTCCTAGCCTAATTGTTTAGATAATTATAAAAACCGAGGAATTTTAGATAAGTTATGATACAAATAATTTTAATCATAGTGATATTGTTGCTCGCTTTTCCTCTTGGTTACTTATTAGCTTATCTTGCGAGAGATGAATTAGTGGAGGGAAGAAAATGGTTTAAATTACTAGCTTTTGTTTCTGGAATTTTTGCCATAATTTTTTTGTTTTTTTCTCTTGCTACAAGTTTAACTTTAGTGTTCATATCAATTGTAAGTTTAATAAGTTTGATTAAAAGTTATGATAAGAAATTTGTTAAGGGTTAATGATTAAAAAGGCAAGGAATTTTTTACTCTTTCTATAATTGGCAGTAGGGGAGATAAATTAAAACCTAAAACTCCGAGCATAGTTACAGGAAACATTATTGCTAAGATTATGTAAATTAATAAATTCCTCTTTTTCATTTTTTCTCTTTAAGAAAAAGAGATTCTTAAATTTTTTTGATTTAGAAACAATTAAAAATATTGGAATTTTAATTTGATAAAAGAGGTAAGAGAGGCGGAGAGATAGAAAAATGTTTTATTTAATTGGTTTGGGTTTGAGTTTAGAGAGCATAAGTAAAGAAGCTCTTGATGTTTGTAAGAAAGCTGATAAAATTTATTTAGAAAATTATACTGTGGAATTTCCTTATAAACCTGAAAAATTAGAAGAAGTTGTGGGGAAGAGAGTATTCCCTTTAACAAGAATTATGGTGGAAGATGAGAAATTTTTAGAAGAGGCAAAGAAAAAAAATATTGTTTTATTAGTTTATGGCTCCCCTCTTATTGCAACTACTCATGTATCTTTAATTTTAAAATGTTTAAATGAGGACATAAATTATAAAATTTTGCATAATTCCTCTATTTTAGATGCTATAACTGAAACAGGTTTACAGATTTATAAATTTGGCAAGATAGCAAGTATGCCAAAATTTGATGAAAATTATAAGCCAAAAAGTTTTGTAAATATTATAAAACAAAACAAAAAAATTTCTGCACATACATTAATCTTAGTTGATATTGGTTTGACTTTTCCAAATGCTTTAAAACAACTTATAGATGTATGTAAAAGAAAAGTCAAAATTGATAAATTGATAGTGTGTAGTCAATTAGGGACTAATGAAAGTAGAATTTATTATGCCAATCCTGATTCATTATATGGGGCTGAGATATATCATCCTTTTTGTTTTATTATTCCTTCTGATTTACATTTTCTTGAAGAAGAATTTTTAGAGAGAGTTAAAGAAAAAATTTAAAAACTTTTTATTTTTAAATTAAGCATGGCTAAAGATAACAGTTTTTATTTTAGAACTTCTTCAATCTTAGCCATAGCTTCTATTATAATTATTATTTAGATTGCAGTCTCGTTTTTCTGGGGCTGCAAAAGTTAAGATGTCAGTTGAAAATATAGAACAGCTCGTGAATTCCAATAAAAAATTCGAAGAAGTGTTGAATGAGTTTAATGAGCTAGTAATACAGGGAAGGTTTTCAAAAAAAGAAAGAGAAAAAGCTTGGGCTTATTTTAGACAACTACCTGAAAAAATACAAAGGGATGTTCAAAAAAATTCGAGAAGCTGGTATAATACCTTACGATTTTATAGTATGTAAATAAATTTATAAATCAAAATTGATTAAAAAGAAAATGTATAATTTTAAAGAAGTAGAAAAAGAAATTTTAAAATTCTGGAAGGAAAAGAAGATTTACGATAAAGTTAAATCTAAAAATAAAAAAGGGAAAAAATTCTATTTGATGGACGGACCTCCATATGCTACAGGGAATATACATATGGGAACTGCCTTAAATAAGGTTTTAAAGGACATAGCAATGAGAAGCCAAAGATTGCAAGGAAAAGATGTTTTTGATAGAGCAGGTTATGATACCCATGGTTTGCCTATAGAATATCAAGTTGAAAAAGAATTGGGGTTTAAAACAAAAAAAGACATAGAAAAGCATGGTGTTAAGAAATTTATCAAGAAATGTAAAGATTTTGCTACAAGATATATAAATGTGATGAATTCTGAATTTGAAAATCTTGGTGTGTGGATGGACTTTGAAAATTCTTATTTAACTTTAAATCCAGGGTATGTCGAAATAATATGGGACGTTTTCAAGCAGGCTAATAAGAAGAATTTACTTTATTTAGGGAAATATCCTATTCATATTTGCCCAAGATGTGAAACAGCTGTTTCTTATAACGAGATTGAGTATGCAAGAATAGAAGATACGAGCATTTATGTAAAATTTAAATTAAGAGACAGGCAAGTTTATCTTTTAATTTGGACAACTACACCATGGACATTACCAGGAAATACAGGGGTTATGGTAAATCCTGATTTTGATTATGCTGAAGTAGAAGTAGATTTTAGAGATGGAAAAAAAGAAGTTTGGATTATGGCTAAAGAGTTAGTAGAAAAAATAATGTCTCAATTCGGTTATAAATATCAAATCAAGAAAATATACAAAGGGGAAAAGATGGAGGGTTGGAGATATCATAATCCTTTAATTGAGCATTTAAAATTAAACTTAGATAAAGAAAAAAATTATAGGGTTGTTTTAAGTAGGAGATATGTTAATTTAGAAGAGGGAACAGGGTTAGTTCATTCTGCTCCAGGACACGGAAGGGAAGATTATGAAGTTGGGAAAGAGTATAGTTTAGATATGCCTTCTCCAGTAGCATTAAATGGATTAATGACAGAAGAAGCTGGGAAATATGCGGGGAAAAAAGCAAGAGTTGTAGACAAAGAAATTATAAAAGATTTGGATGAAGAGGGGATGTTAGCAAGAATAGAGCCTTATGTCCATGATTATCCTCTATGTTGGAGATGTAAAGAGCCATTATTAATGATTTCGCAGCCACAATGGTTTTTGAAAATTTCAAGTATACAAAAAAAACTATTGGAAGAAAACGAGAAAACTAAGTGGATTCCTTCTTGGATGGAGTTGAGAATGAAAGCCTGGCTAGAAGGCTTAGGTGATTGGCCTGTTTCGAGGAAAAGATACTGGGGCACTCCTCTTCCTATTTGGACTTGTGAAAAATGTGAGAAAAAAATAGTTATTGGTAGTATAAATGAGTTAGAGAAATTATCTAGTAGGAGTATTAGGGAAGTTCACAAACCTGAAATTGATTCTGTAACTATTAAATGTAAATGTGGTGGTTTAATGAAAAGAGTAGAAGACGTATTAGATGTTTGGTTTGATTCTGGTGTAAGTAGTTGGGCTGCTTTAAATTATTTTAAAGATAAGAAATTGTTCAAAAAATTTTGGCCTGCTGATTTGAATGTAGAGGGGAAAGACCAAATAAGAGGATGGTGGAATTCTCAGCTTATACTTTCAGAAATAAAATTTGAAAAAAAACCTTTTGAAAATATAATGGTTCATGGTTTAGTTCTAGATTTAGGTAAGAGAAAAATGTCAAAGAGTTTGGGAAATATTATAACTCCCAAAGAGATTATAGAAAAATTTGGAAGAGATTATATAAGATATTATTTTGCAAAAGTGTCAAAGGGAGAAGATTTTGCTTTTGACGAGAAAGAATTTTTATCCATTAAAGAATTTTTTAGGGTTTTAGTTAATGTTAATAATTTTATTAATCAGTTAGAAAATAAAAAATCTAAGATAAGAGTAGAGGACACTTGGATATTAAGCAAGTTTAATTCGCTTGTTAAAAAAGTTGAAGAGAGTTATAATAAATTTAGATTTCCTGAAGTTATTCTTGCTTTAGAAAATTTTTTAATTTTTGATTTGAGTAAGAGCTATATTCAAATGATAAGAGAAAGGCAAAACGAGGTTTGTAATATTTTAGATAGTATAAGATTAGGATTATTAAAATTATTAGCTCCTATCTGTCCTTTTGTAACAGAAAAAATATGGCAAGACTTAAGGAAGCAAGGAATAGTTAAGGAAGAATCAATTCATTTATCCTCGTGGCCAAAATATGATAATAAAAAAATTAATAAAAATTTAGAAGAGAAATTTGAATTAGCAAAAAGAATAATAGAGGCAGGTTTAAGAGAGAGGGATAAAGCTAAAATAGGATTGAAGTGGCCTTTAAGCAAGGCTATAGTTATAACTGAGAAAAAATTGAGTGGGAGTTTAAAAGAAATCTTGAAGAGGCAGTTGAATGTTAAAGAAATTGAAGTGAAGAAAGGAAAATTAAATGTTAAATTAGATACTAAATTAACAAGAGAGTTAGAAGCTGAAGGTTATGCTAGGGTTTTGACTAGAAAAATACAGGAGGAAAGAAAGAAAGTAGGATTAGTGAAAAAAGAGAAAATTGATTTAATAATTATCGTCGGAGAAAATTTATTAGAAATGTTAAGAGAACAAAAAGAGTTTATTAAAGAAAGAGTAAATGCTGAGAAAGTTTTATTGCTATCTGAGAGTAAGGAAAAATTTAAATACTCTTCTGAATTTAAAATTAAAGAAAAAAAAGTGGGTGTTACCTTTAAGAAAGCATAAAAACATTTAAAAATAATCAAATCTTAAAGAAATAATAAAAAATGATTGTAAAAGACGAGTTTTTATCAAGATTAAGAAAAATTTTTGACTTGAACTTATATGAGGTTAAGGTATGGACTGCCTTATTGTCTCGTGGCGTGAGTACTGCCGGAGAATTAAGCAGTATTGGCGATGTTCCAAGGAGCAGAACTTATGATATTTTAGAAAGTTTGGAGAAAAAAGGATTTATTTTAATGAAGTTAGGAAAGCCAATTAAATTCGTTGCCTTAAAACCGGAAGAGGTTGTAGAGAGGGTAAAAAGAAATTTAATAAAAGAGGCGCGAGAAAAATCAAAAAGATTAGAGCAGTTGAAAGGAGATGAAGTTTTGAAAGAATTAACAACATTATTTGCACAAGGTATTAAATTTGTACAGCCATCTGACCTAAGTGGGAGTTTAAGAGGTAGACAAAACATTTACAATCATTTAGATATGATGGTTAGAGATGCTGAAAAAACAATTACTTTAGTTACTAGTGCTGATGGATTAAATAGGAAGTTAGAGGCATTGATGCCAAGTTTAGAAAAAGCAAAAAAAAGAAAAGTTAATATAAGAATTGCTGCTCCAATTACTAAAGAAAACGAAAAGGTGGCAAAAGAGTTGAGTAAAGTAGCTGAAGTAAGAAGCATACCGGATTTGAAAGCTAGATTTAGTATAGTTGATGGAAATCAAGTGATGTTTATGTTGATGGATGATGATAAGATACACCCTAACTATGATGTAGGAGTCTGGATAAATACAGATTTCTTCGCAAAATCCTTAGAGCAAATGTTTGAGAATGCTTGGAAAAAAGGAAAGCCTATTAAGTAAGTTTGCGTGAAAAGGGAAGGGGATTTCGCGAAACTATTTTGACTAAAGAATAAAAAGAAAGGTTAAATTTTCTATTTTTGTTTATATTGTTTATAAATCTGCACTAATTTCTTTATTCTCTCTTTTACTAAATTAACTGGCAATTGTTTTAATTTTGCTGCTTGTGTTCCTTTCATAGCCCAATATCTTGAAAGATTAAGTTGTTGCGGCTTGATTTTTTTTATGATTTTAAGAGTCTCTTGAAAATCTTTTTCAGTTTCAGATGGAAATCCCACTATGATGTCTGTAGATAAAAATAAATCTGGAATTTCTTTTCTAAATTTCTTTACTATTTTCAGAAAATCAGAAACAGAATATTTTCTATTCATTGCTTTCAAAATTTTATCTGAACCAGATTGTAAAGGTAAATGGAGAAAGGGTTTCATCTTCTCGTGTTTGTAAATTTTAATCAAATCAGAAAGAATAGGCAAAACATTTTCAGGATTCATCATTCCTATTCTGACTTTAAATTTTCCTTTTAAACCCAGAATTTTTTTTAATAATTTTGGAAGCTCTCTTTTTTCTCTATCTAAACCATAAGAGGCATTATCCTGGCTTGTGAGCCAGATTTCTTTTGCTCCTGCTTTTACGTCTCTCTCGACGTTTTCTATTATTTT
Organism: Candidatus Pacearchaeota archaeon; assembly: GCA_017609285.1. GTDB lineage: Archaea > Nanobdellota > Nanobdellia > Pacearchaeales > GW2011-AR1 > JAFCEE01. The sequence continues at coordinate 133,400 of JAFCEE010000003.1, forward strand.
TTCTTTTGAATAAGAAAATAAAGAATGTTTAGCTAGTCTTACTATACAAAAACTGCAATTTCCGAGACAGCCTTCAGAAATTTGAGTTATACCTACTTCTTTTTTTATAGAAATTTTCGGAAGGCATAGTTTTTCTTCATATCTCAAAGATAAAAATTCCTCTTCTTTGTACTTGTTTTCGTAAATCTTCCTAATTAGTTTAGGCAAATCTTTAACATGATGTGTTCCAAGTAAGTACAAATTATTATATCTTAATCTATCTGCTCTAACTTCTGGCATACAACCAGCGATTATAATTGGCTTTTCTGGACATTTTTTTCTTAAATCTTGTAACCTTCTTTCTATTTTTTTCTCAGTTGGCTCTTTAACTACGCAAGTATTTATAATAAGAATGTCAGCGATGTCTGGATTTGAAGTTATTTCTAATCCTGCCTGCCTAACCAAACCTTTCATAATTTCTGTATTATTCTGATTGGCTACACAACCATAAGTTTCAAAGTAAATATACAATTGTTCCATATTATCATTTAAACCACAAAGTTTTTAAATCTTAAATGGATATCATAAATATGAAAAAAGTTTTGGTGTCTTTAATTTTAGCATTGTTTTTAATTAGTTCCTTAGCCCTTGTATATGCAGCTGGGAATGGACAGGGAAATCAAGGACTGGTGCAAGAGCAGGGACAAAGACAAGTAAATGAAAGCCAGGGATTAGGACAAATAATAAGAAATCAGGTTAGGGCAGGAGTTTATACTTCTCCAAATGGAGAACAGATAAGAGTTTCCGAGATGGCAAGAAATAAGATAAGATTAAAAGTTAGAAATGTTTCTGCAGATTGTGAATTAAATATTACCCAAGAACGAGTTCAGAACAGGACAAGATTAAAAGTTATGTTGAGTAATGGCAGAAATACAGAAATTAAAATAATGCCAGATGTAGCAGCAGAGAGAGCTTTGGAAAGATTGAGGTTGAGAGTGTGTGGTGGGGAAAATAATTGTAGTTTGCAATTAAAAGAGGTTAGAAAAGGTAATGAAACAAAACTTGCTTATGAAGTTCAGGTAGAAAGACATATGAGGATTTTAGGTTTATTTAGAACTAAGGCGAGGGTTAAAGCTGAGGTAGATGCTGAGAATGGCGAGATAATAAGAGTTAAGAAACCTTGGTGGGCTTTTTTGGCAAGTGAGCCAGAAGAATAATTAGAAAAAATTTAAACAGAATTTAAACAGGCACTGCTTCTGGTATTTGTTCTGATTCAGGAATATTATCATATAAATTTTGGATTTCACTAAAAACCTCTTTTGTTTTTTTAAGTTGTTTTTTATCCCTTGCATAAGCAACCGGATCAAATGCTTTTTTGTATTCTGGAATTGTTTTTCTTATTGTATTCCTTATGTATTTTTCTAAAGTTAGCAATTGTTTTCTTAACAAAGAATATCTAGACCCTTCGTTTGTAGAATCATATTTTCTTGTCGTAGCAATAAATTGGTCAGAATATTTTTCTATTTTTTCTAAAACCCAGATTAAGTCTCCTCTGTAGTTTCCTGATTTTATTGCTTTATAAATTTCTGAGACTAATTGGGGTTGGGATTTTTGGGTTTCTAGTTCTGTAAGTTCTAATGCCAAAAATGCTACATCTATTGTAGGACTTTTAGTTGTTTTTCTTAAACTTAATTTTTTGGCTAAACCATTAACGGATTTTTTTATTTTTGAAATAGAATCAAAAAAATAACTTCTTTGATTAGCGTTATTTGAGTATGAAGAATTTCCTTTAATTTCAGGATTATTTGCTACTCTGGCCTCTAATGTTTTTGGAGATTGCATTATTCTCTGTGCTTTGAAATCTTCTCCAAAGCCATAGAAATCTTTTCCTGTTGCTTTCTCATAAGTTTCTTCTATTCCTAACATTTCATCTAAATTAGCTCTCCATTGAAGATACTCTTCAGTTCCTTTTTTAGGGATGTGCCCAACTTTTCTACATATATCTCCATTTTGCCTTGCAAGTTGAAAATATTTTTCTGCTAAAGCCAAAAAATAATTTTCTCTTCGTTTTTTAATTGTATAAGCCAATCTAGAAAATAACTTGCTATGTTTCTTTCCCAAAATATCACCTATTCTCATGGAAATAATAAAAAAAGGGGGTTTTTAAACTTTACTATTGTGACTATTTAAGAGTTACATCATTTCTAAAACTTGATTCCAAAAGCAGGTAAAGAGCTTTTTAGCTTTAGAACTAAAAGAACAATTCTTTATTTTTCTGTTTTTAATTTGCTCTTATTTTTAAGTTATTTTTGATAGTAAATCTCCAACAAAATGAGTTATAATTATAACTATGACTGCTATAATTAAATGTTCTGCTACTATTTTTTCTGGTTTTTTATGCTGTTGTTTAGCTATATGAAAACTGAAAATTGTAATAAGAGAAAGGCCATAAATTATGCTTACAATTATTGCAGTAGAAAGTTTAAATAACAAGACAGGGATTACAAAAGATAATGCAAAGATGAATTTAAAAAAGAAAGTTGAAAAAGTTGCTCTCCAAATAGTCCTTGCCTGATGTTTATTTTCAGATTCCTCTGACATATGTATTCCTAAAGCGTCAGAGCAAGCATCTGCTATTGCTATAGTTAATATTCCTGCTAAAACAACAAGTTTTGAATGAGTCCCTGAATATAGGCCGACCATTAAACCTAACGTTGTAGTTACCCCTGAAGTTAATCCAAAACTGAAACCAACTTTTGTTGAGTGTCTCATTTTACATCTCCTCTAAAACTTCAATTCCTAATAACTCCAAACTTTTTTTCATTACAATTCTAAACGCTTCTACTAATGCTAACCTAAAATTCCCCTCTATACTCCCTAAAACCTGGCAATTATGGTAGAATTCATTAAATATTTGAGCAAGTTGAAAAGAATAATTAGCTATTATGCCAGGATTTAATTGCTGTCTTGCTTTTTTGATAATTTCTGGAAATTCTGCTAATTTTTTTACCAGTTCAATTTCCTGTTCTTTTAAGTCAACAACTTTAATTTGTAGTTTTTTTGTCTTATTAAATTTCTCGGCTTTTCTTAAAATTGAAGAGGCACGGGCATATGAATATTGTAAGTATGGACCAGTATTGCCTTCAAAATCTATGGCTTTGTCAGGATTAAAAATTATACCTTTTTTAGATTCAATTTTTAAAAAGAAATATTTTATAGCAGAAAGGGCAATTGCTAAACTCCTCTTTTTTAATTCTTGTTTTTTTAACTTATATCTCTTTTTTAATTCTTTTTCTGCCAACTTTAGCATTTCCTCAATTAAATCATCAGCATCAACTACTTTTCCTTCTCTACTTTTCATTTTACCTTCTGGTAAGAAAACCATCCCATAAGACAAATGATGTAGAGACTCTGCAAAAGGATATTTTAAAAGCTTAAGAATTTTAAATAAAACTTTAAAATGATAATCTTGTTCATTAGCGACAACATAAATCATATCATCAAATTTATATTCTTGATATCTTAATTTTGCAAGATAAAGGTCTTGAGTTATATATACAGAAGTACCATCTGATCTTAACAAAACTTTTTCTCCTAACTCTTTTCCTAAATTTATGATAACTGCATTATCATCTCTTTTCTTAAATAAACCTTTCTTTAAACCTTCTTCAATAATTTCTTTCCCTTTTTTATATATCTTACTTTCATAATAATGCTTGTCAAACTTAACCCCTAAAATTTTATAAGTATTTTCTATTCCTTTTATCGCCCAACTATTCATTTTTCTCCATAATTCTCTTACATTTTTATCCCCAGATTCCCATTTCCTCAACATTTCTCTTGCTTCCTCTTCAAGTTTTTTGTTTGTTTTTGCTTTTTCGTTAAATAAAACATAAAAATTTCCTACAAACTTGTCTGATTTTTCTTTTGTTTTTTCAGGAGTCTTGTTTTTTCCGTATTTTTGATAAGCTAACATCGACTTAACTATATGAATGCCTCTGTCATTGTAAAGGTTAACTCTTTTTATATTATTTCCTGAAAATTCCAAAATTCTTGCTATGCTCTCACCAACCAACATATTTCTTAGATGTCCTAAATGTAAGGGTTTGTTTGTGTTTGGAGAAAGAAATTCTATTACTACTTTTTCATTTTCTTTTCTTTTTCCATATTTTTCTCCACTAGTTAATATTTTCTTAATTAAATTTTCAGCTAAAATTTTTTTATTGATAAAGAAATTTAGGTATGGGCCAGAAGCTTTAACTTGCGAGATCTCTTTTGTAAGTTTAATTTTTTTTGTAAGTTCTTCTGCAATTTTATTTGGATTTTTTTTCAATTTTTTTGTTAAAACAAAACAAGGAAAAGCATAATCTCCTAATTCTGGAGATGGTGGCACCTCCACCAAATTCCAAAGTTCTTTTTTATCCAGCTTTACTTCTTTTGATAATAATTTAACAATGAGTTCTTTCATAATGAAAAGAGGAAATATGAATTAATAAAGTTTATCTTTCAGATTAATTTTATCCTAATTTGGTAAGTAATTAGCGATAAGGTTCTTGGAATTCAGAATAGTTTACGTAAGTGGAAAGTAGGCATGATTATTTAAATCAGATTTTTTATACCAAAAATATTGATAAAGAAAAAAGACAAATTAATCCTAGAACTAAAAACCAAACCTATTTTTTTTCATATTTTAATTAAAAAGAATAAGTATAAAAATATTTGTATCCTTTAAGGGCTTGGAGGCATTGGTCCTGGTCCTGCTGGAGCTTCATGATGATGCCCTCCACCACCTCCTCCACTAGATACAATAATTCCAACAGTTGCAGCAAGAGTTGCAGCATCAACTGCAAAATAAGCTTTTTCCTCTTTTGTAGCTTCTCCTTTAAGAACTTTATTAAGGTCATACTTATGCATTGCACACATACATCCTGAAGAAAAAGTTAACATTCCTGCTAATCCAACTCCAGTTATTATTCTTCTTAATCTTGAAGAAGAACTATAAATTCTTTCTCCATCTTCCCTATTCTGAACAGAGTATATTCTTTCTCCCATTCTGTCTTAATTTTTTAGTAGTTTATAAAGATTGTTATATTAAAGAACAATCATTTTTAGTTCTTATCCAGTAACCTAATCCCGGCTCTAAAACATCAACACTACATCCGCATCTCCAAACTCCATACTCTTCCCTGCAATCTTCGTATTTTCCATTATAATTTTCAACTCCCTTACAAGTATTAACACCATAAACATATTTTATTGCTCCAATTCTGTTATAAAGATTACATGTTCCTTGATTAAATAATTCTTTTTGTGAAGTTGCTCCCATTAAATTCCAACCTGTCTTCAATTTTCCAGTTCCCAAATAACCAATTTTTTCTTGTCCAAATAATCCACCTTTAAAAACAATATAACAGTCATTTTGAACATTAATAAAATAACCTTGTCCAGGATATAATGTATCATTAACATCCAAACAAACATAATTTGAAATATCTAAATCATCTGTTGGTTCATAATAAGCAAAAGGCTTTGAACATATATTTAAATCTTTTAACTCACAGTTTGTATAAAATTTATCAAAACTTTTTTCTTCAACTTCTCTCGGTAACGAAAAAATACTTTGCCCTGAAGGTATATTAATTCTAATATTACATATACCTTTATCACATCCATAAGCACATTCTTCTACTAATTCTTCATCTATATAAACATTATCAAAACAACTAGCTCCATCTAAATCTGAACATCCTATACTATGACAAGTCCTTGAATGATAAACATCATCATTTTTACAATAATTTTCTCCCCAATTTTCACAATAACTCTCCCCGCAATCCTCGATCAATACTTGCACATTTTCATAATTACATTCACAGTCATCACAACTATAACTTCTGTTATCTTGATAAAGATCATTATTAGAACAATAAGGCTCTCCTGCTAAACCATCATCTCCACAATCCTCTTTAACTTCACATTCAGCATTACACTCCTCTATACTGCACACATGAGTTATACTTTCATCTCCTATTGTACAAGAATCTGTTTCTTCATCACAAGTTGAAGTAAAAGCTAGCCTGAAATCAAAAGTGAAAGGATTATTATCAGGATCATTTGTACAAGTTGCTATGCCAGGGATATTGAAGAGAGAGCAATCTATAGGAACTCCTGGTTGACATCCTAATTCAGCATCACAAGTTTCCCCACCATTACAAAACAAACCATCATCACATAAAGAATCTTGTGGGTCATGCTCGCATGTATCTAAATCTTCATTACAAAAGTCAAGAGTACAGCTTATAGAATCATCACAGCCCCTTTGTTCTCCTACACATACTCCATTACTACATATGTCATTTATAGTACAGAATAAATTATCATCACATGCCTGTCCTTCCTTTGGTTCTGAATCTTTTATACATTTATCATTTTCTTCATCGCAAAATCCAACATTACATTGATCATCTAAGTAAGAACAATCTACTGCTTGTCCAGCTTGACAAAATCCATCTACACATGTTTCTTGACCATTACAGAATAAGCCATCATCACAGTCAGCATCACTTTTGCATTCACCGCAATGCACTCCATCATCATAGATTATAGTTGCTTCACAATCTCCTCCTTCTTCTGTACTAATCTGACATAAACATCCTTCTTCTCCCGAAGTTCCGCACCTTCCATAATCCGGATAATCTGCATAGTCATCTAAAAATCCGTCCCCGTCAGCATCCACACATTTATCTTGAGGACAACTGCAATCATCATCACTATCACATTCAGCACCACATTTTCCAATTACACATTTATAATTAAAATACTCGCACTGACAATCACTACACTCAACATTTGTATAAAGTTTATGAGAAACTTCAGTACATTTCTCAGGACAGTCCAAAACACTTTCACATTCAGATCCACATTCCTCAATACTACATTCGTGACTTATACTTTCATCTCCTATTGTACAAGAATCTGTTTCTTCATCACAAGTTGAAGTAAAAGCTGGCCTGAAATCAAAAGTGAAAGGATTATCATCTGGACTATTGAAACAAGTAGATATGCCAGGGATATTGAAGAGAGAACAATCTATAGGAACTCCTGGTTGACATCCTAATTCAGCATCACAAGTTTCCCCACCATTACAAAACAAGCCATCATCACATAAAGAATCATCGGGCGCATATTCACATCTTCCTGTCTGTAAATTACAAGTATCTACTGTACAATCAACAGAATCATCACAGTCAGCATTTTTTTCACACTCTATAATATTTACTGTTCCGTTCATGATAGGAATATTAATTTCATTCAAACTTGGATCAGCCAAAGTAATTTCAATGAATTCTAATGGGCTAATCCCTAATTTATTAAATGACTTAAACTTAATTTCAGCTAAACTTCCATTTCCGTTTATCCCTGTTGTAGTTCCTAGTCTTGTATTTGCAAACTTTATTGTCCCTTTAGTATTATTAATAACAGGACAAGCATTTTTCTAAAGCTTCAAGTAAAGAAGAATTAAAACCCAACTTAAAATCCACAGCATATATATCAGCTTCTGTTGAAATATTAATATAAATTGTAAATTCTTGGTTTTTTAAAACAACTTTTACAGGAGAATGAATAAAAACAGGATCATTTATATCTTCCTTATAATTTTTCCCATAATTCAAACCTACTTCAGCTAAATCAAAAATGTCTATCTCATCTTTAGTATTTGCAATATCAACTTTCCAATCCCAATTCTCATCTCCTTCTTCAGAACCATAATGCACTCCAACTGCAGCTAAATCAAAAATATTTACTTCACCATCAGCGTTTGCGTCCCCATTTAATAAATCAAGTCTATTCGTTTTTAAAGCAAGTTCTTTTGCGTTTAAAGCAGAAACATTAGAAATTAATAGAGATGAAATTAAAAATAAAAATAAAATTATTTTTCCTCCTTCCATTTTTTTACTTAACTTTTTTAATTTATAAATATTATTGTCCTCGAAACTATAAATCTTTTCATCAATTCAAGGTAATAAAAATTAATATGAAATATTTACATATCCATTTTTAATATTGGTTTTAATTTTTTCTACTTCTAAACTTGGATCAGTTAACTGAACGTTTTCTAAAATTAATTGACTATTTCCTATATCTTTAGCATTAAACTTAATTTCAGCTAAACTTCCATTTCCGTTTATCCCTGTTGTAGTTCCTAGTCTTGTATTTGCAAACTTTATTGTCCCTTTAGTATTATTAATAACAGGACAAGCATTTTGCATTGAGGTAGATGCTCCATCTTTTTTCAAGAAATCTCCTTCAGTTACTTCTAAAGCTTCAAGTAAAGAAGAATTAAAACTTAATTCAAATTCTGCTGCAAAAATTTCTGTTTCTGTTTTTATATTAATATTTATAGTAAATTCTTCTTTTATTTGGTTTGTTATAGAGGGAGAAATAAAAACTTCTGCTGTTTTGATATATATACATAATCCCTTGCTACTACAAATTTTTCCATCTTGGCAAGAACCACAACTACCTCCACAACCATCATCACCACATTCTTTTCCCCCACAATTTGGAATACAAATTCCATCATCATTACCACCGCCACCCCCTCCACCACTAGAGGAGCGATAATTATTTATGTTAGTGACTGTATCATCATTTTCGGTTTCTGTAGATGACGAAGAGGTATCTATATTATTATTTTGATCTGTTGTAGCTTTCCCAGTTAATACTTTCAAGCCGCCAGAATCTTTAACAATAAAACCAGTCAGACCGATTTGTTCAATTAAGAAAATTGTAGTTAAAGAAATAACGATTAAAAAAATCGTCAAAATTAAAAATAAAATTTTTTTTCTCATTCTGACTTATTCTTTTATAAACTTTTTAAATATTGTTGTAATTTAATGGTTAATTTAATTCAACATTCCCTTCCATAATTTAAACCTACTGTAGCTAAATCAAAAATATCAACTTTTCCATTTCCAGATAAATCAGCTTTGTAACAATCCTCACTAGTCCAGCATTCCTGTTCTTCCATACAGCCGTAACATAATCCTACTTTAGCTAAGTCAAAGATGTCAACTTTGAAATCATAATTTATATCAGCTGAGGAAGTGACACAAGTACCATTTTCGCAGCCACATGGACATATGTTAACTAATTGTTCTTCTTCGTAAGTATTATCATAACAACTTCCTCCACTACACCCCCTATCATGACAAGTCCTGTTATGATAAACATCATCATCTTTACAATAATTTTCTCCCCAATTTTCGCAATAATCATCTCCACAATACTCATTTCCTTCCCCTTCTGTAGAAGAAGGCCACTCTAAACAAGGGTCATCATCATAATCTCCGCAAGTTTGGGAATAAGCTCCTAAACATATTTTTTCTCCTTCAGAACATTCATCTGAGCAGCAAGTATAGGTACATCCAACAGTGCCGGCATCATTCCAGCTACCTGGTTTGTCGCAGGTATTTCCTGTACCACTATTACCGCTTCCACTAATTAAAAGATCATAGTTAACATTAGGCGAGCAAAATGTATTGTTATGAATTATGTTGTTTTCAGCATTTTTTATATATAACCCATAAGAGTTATTTGAAATTAAGTTATTCTTTATGTATGTCTCCGAAACATAACCATTACTTTCTATATAGATTCCATAACCCTGATTATCTTTTATCATATTCGAAAATATTTCATTTTCACCAACCCATGTATCATAAAAATATATTGCTATATCTTTGTTTCCTGAAAAAATATTATAACTAATTTCATTCTCATATGGGCGCTGATGCTTTCCATATTTTTCCATTTGAATTCCCCTTTCATTAGAATTAAAAATATTATTTCTGATTTTAGCACCGTCAACATTCCCCTCAATATATACTCCAACATAGTTATTTCTGAAGCTATTATTTTCGATTTTGCCATAGGGGATATAGTTATCTTTTGCTTCTATTAGTAATCCGTACCTATAATTTTGGAAATTACAGTTTTTAATTATTGGTTCTTCTATTTTAGTATTCTCACTTCTAATCTTAATTGCTTCATGATCCGTATTCTGTCCATCTAAGGTCGCTCCTTGACAATTTAAGATGACGGCATCTGCTTCTGGCCATCTTATTTGATTCTCATAATAAGTTCCTTTATCTGTAATGACTACCCTGTCTAGTCTATTTGAAGATTCTATTGCATCTTCTATATTATCATATTGGCAGCCAGACTTACATACATATCTTGTAATTCCATGCGTACAACTTGAGTCATACTCACATTTTTCCTCTACATCGCATCCAGAAGGTGTACATGTTCTCGTATATTGTCTTTCGCTATCTGTGCAACTTCCTCCCCCACAAGAACCTCTTATCCAGGAGGTACAAGAACATTCAACCTCTTTTTTATAATGAATTGTGATATATTTATTATATTGACCATAGTTTCTTGCAACCCCCATTGTTTTAAAGGTATAATCTCCATCAGAAAGTTGTGAGGGGTTTGGTTTTAATATCCATTCAACTTTTCTCAGATGGCCCATAACTATCTCACCTACAGGGACAGAAAGAGGATTTTTTTTCATCCAAGTTGTGTTATAAAAAAACTTCCTCCCATCTCTTCTAGTTAATAAAACAGATTTTACTTCAAATCCGTTTTTTTCAAATAAAGAAATATAAGAACCCGCTGCTGTATACCCCTCATTGCTTAATTCTGTTGTAATTGTAAATTCACTATCTCCTACTACGGTTTCTTTATTTGAGTAAGAGTTTAAAGTAAGGGAGGGATCTTTCATAATAACACCTATAGCCATTCCAAAAGTCTGTGTAGGATGCCACACACTTGCGTCTAAAGAAAGTTTTATTTTATAAGTTCCTGGTTCTAAATAAAACTGTTGGTAATAAGTTAAAACATTATCATCCCAACATGATTTCGAATACTTATCTCCATCAGGATAAGTTAATTCATAACTCATCTCATTTACAACCTCCTTTTTTCCAGGAGGGTCAGACCATGTTATTGTTATTTTAAGTTTTTTTGCTCCTTGTGGAACTGTAAATTCATACTCTTTTGGTGTGTCTTCTGATAAAATATCTTCTACTAATTTTAATGTTTTGAAAGAATCATCGTTATAAATCATATGATATCCATCAACTAAACCATGACCATATTTGTTGTCCACTAAAAAATCTTCTCCAAGCAAAACGGCTGTGTTTATTAATTGTGCTTTTACTACTTCAGGAGAATTTTTATATTGTGGGTAAGCTTGTAAGAATAAAGCAATTAAGCCAGCAACAACTGGTTGAGCCATACTTGTACCCCCATGTTCCTCATAATCACATGTTTTTATGCCAGAGTCCATTCCTTTATAGGCTTCCCAACATGGCCCATCATGGTAAAACAAATATGAAGCAGATGTAGTAATTAAACCAGGAGCAACAATATCTGGTTTAACTCTAACATAACCATCATCATCTGTATCAACATAACCACAAGAACTTGCACAACTTATTTTACCAGGAGGCCAATTATCTTCTTCACACATAACAGAAGAACTTTCACACACATCTTCATATCCTTCTTTACACCTATAAGATTTGTGGTCAAATGGATAACCATCCTTAACCACACCAACAGCTATCGCATTTTTAGCAGTTGCCCAAAAATTTTCAATCGTATTGTAATGCTTACAATGTTGATTTCCTGCTGCTGTCACTATAGGAATCTTACTTCCGTAATCTCCTCTTACCGCTTTGTCTATTATTTTAGCGCCATCACCATATTTCCCATAAACGCCTGCTTGTCCTTGACCTGCACTAGTAGAATATATATTAGAATTCTTTTGTCCTGACCTTTTTAACGAAAGTTCTAAGGCGTTCGCCCCATTACTTACTTCACAAATCTGATGAATCAACAATTTGGTTTCCGGAGCAACCCCCCTATACCTCCCATTACTTGCTTGTCCACTACCCCCAAGAATCCCAGAAATATGTGTTCCATGACCGTCCCCATCATTTACATAATCTAAATCCCACTCTTTACAGCCTAAGCTACTCCTACAACCCCATGCGTCAATTATTCTTGATGCCGCAAAGTCAGGGTGGGGTTTATCAAAAGAATCGTCAAATCTCAGACCTGTATCCCCAACTGTAACCTTAATCCCAGAACCAGTATAACCATAATAATAGTTTATATCACTTGCGACAGCCATTCCTCCTTCTAAATTAAATAATTTTTTTTCATAAACCTGTCTTATGTACTTTATAAAATCTAATTCAGAAATTTTCTTAACAGAATCAGCATTTCCAAAACCAGCAATAGTATCTTCACCTTCATAAGAAATATTTTTAAGAAATTTTTTAACTATATCAGTATTTGTTTTATCCTTTTCAAAGAACCTTACAACTATTTCATATTCTTTACTCTTGTTTTTATTCATTTTTTCCAATAAATTTGGGTCTATCTTCGTACTTGAAGGAATCTCACCGAAATATGCAATTTTCTTGTTTAGAATAAGATTTTTTATTTTTTTAAAATTCTTATTCTTTAGTTTAACAAAAAAAGCATTTTTATCTGTGGCATCTAAAATTTCAACTAAGTCTAAAATTTCGTTTCTTGTTCTTTCGTCCAAAGAAGATGATAAACCACGTAAAGGGGAATAAAGTTGCATTATATAATATTCTTTACTCTTATCTTTAACATCGAAAATTCCTGCTTTAACTATTGATTTATTATTATTCATCCAAGTAATTTTATTTTCAGATTTTATAAGTAATTTTTTTCTACTTATTTCATTTTTCAGCTCTTGTTTTTCTATTTCGTTAATTAATTTTCCACAATTTTCTCCATAAGGGTCATTCTCGGTACATAAATTTGTAATTAGAGAAGATTTATTTTCAACTCGTCTTTCTGATCCTACGATACTTATTAAAGATATAATAAAAATCCCAAAAAATATACAAATAATTATTCTTCTTTTCTTTTCCATTTTTTAATTTTCAAAATAATAAGAATAATTAAAGATAAAGCAAGAATAAATTCAATAATTATATAAGTTTTTAATTTTTTATTTAAATTTAATTTTTTTGAATCGGTTTCATTTGAAAACAACTTAGAATAACCCATCTCATCTATACTTCTCACAAAATTTAGTTTAGCGATTTTCTCTATGGCAGTTCCATCTCCAATTCCTCTGACAGATCCTATCTCCCTAGAAACAGAATAAGTCTTCTTTAATAATTTCTTTATTTTATTTATTTGTGTATCTGAAAATTCTTCATCATACATAAACTTAGATACAGTTATATTAAATTCTTTTGTGGGGTTTCTCTTAATTTTCTCAAATAAATTTCTATCAATTTTAGCTTCTATCGGAATAGAATCAATATATCTTATTTGCTTTTCATTTATTAAATTTCTTAATTCTTTAAATGAACTTTGAGGGATTTTTGCATAAAAAATATAATAATTATCTTCATCTACAAATTCTACCAAATCTAAAATTTTGTCTTTCGTTTCTTTCTCATATTTTGAAATACGGCTATAAAGTTGAAGTATATAATATTCTTCATTTTCGCTTGTAATATCAATTGTCCCTTCTGAGATCTCTAGTTTATTGCCTGACATAAGGGGTATTACTTTAGGTATCTTCTCTTGAGCCGATACAAAACTCAAAAAACTAAACAAACTCAAAACCAGAACAAAAATTAAAACTAAAACTCTTTTTTTAACTCCTTTCATTTTTCTAATATTTTTAAAAGTTTTTTATATTTTTAAATATTGTTGTAATTTGATAATATTTGAATCAACACACCTTTCCATAATTCAAACCTACAGTAGCCAAGTCAAAAATATCTACTTCACAAATTCCACATTAGGCAAGCTTCTAAATTGTTCATCACCAGTTAGGAATTTTATTCCTAAGTCTTTTGCAATAACATAACCCAAAGAATCAGTATAAGACAAATCTCTTTTTCTATACTCTAACTTAAATTGCATTGCTGCCTTAATTATATCATCTGTTACGGGAGCGCAAGCAGGCAAATAAAAAATATAATAATATTCTGCTTTTTCCTTGCTTTTTTCTCTCAAGAGAAAGTAATAAAGTTCCATTAGATTGAGCTTTGTTGTGATTACTTTTTTATCTAGATAAGGCTTATAGTTTTCATTACCAGAAATAATTTCAATTAAAGCATACGTATCAAAGAATAACATCTTCTAATTTTTAATGTCCGGGTTTCCAGCCTTTTCTCATCTCATTCTTTATTTCTTGAGCACTCTTTTTAAATTTTAAAGTTCCAAATATCTTTCTCAAATTAGGCTTTTTACCCATAACAAAAACTGTAATTTTTTTCTTTGGCTTTATACCTTCTTCCTCAACAATTTCTTTAGGAATAACTACTCCTAAACTATCTCCCCATTCTTTAGCTAGTGTTTCAAATTCTTTCATAAAAAATATAATTTAATTATATTTATAAACCTTTCTGTTAACAGCTTCTCCCATAATTTAAACCTACTGTAGCTAAATCAAAAATATCTACTTTTCCATTTCCAGATAAATCAGCTTTGTAACATTCCTCACTACTCCAACATTCTTGTACTTCTTGACAGCCATAACATAATCCTACTTTAGCTAAATCAAAAATATCAACTTTACAATCTCTGTTAACATCACCTCTTAGTAAAACTTCCACTGTTGCTTGTAGATTAGATTTCATTGCATGAACAAAAGAAACCAAAGAGCCAGCTACGACTAATAAAAAAATAAAAATAATTATGATAAAATTTCTCTTCATTTTAACTATTTTGTTTTTTTCTTTTTCTTGCCTCTCGCTATTATTAATAAAATTACAAAGATTATAAATAAAATTAAAGTCATTCCAGTGGTTATCATAGTGACAGGACTTGCCATAGATGGCTCAGAAATTAATCCCACAATTTTCCTTCCTAAACTTTTCAATTTACTTTCTTCTCCCACTGGTTTTTCATAATATTTTAAAGTTGGAATTATCTTAACTTTTAATTCTGTAGCTAAAGAAGCTGGTACTGTTCCTATCTCTCCAAAACATTTACCTACAGCTTCGAAAACAAATTCCTCTTGCTTGCCAATTTTTACCTCATCTGGAACTTCTATATAAATCTTCATTTGTTTATCAACCAAAACATAACCTTTGGAGGAGTTTGGATGCACAATATAGGCAACTTTTCCTTCTGGAAGAGGAACTGGCTTTTCTTTCACAATTTCGGATTTATCCATAGCAAAGTTTTCTTCTGAATCTGTAACTATGCCAGAAACCTCATATTGTTTAATTTCTGGTTTCGGTTCATAAGTTATTTTCCAATCAGGTCCTGATATCTTTGAAACTAGAACATGTGTTGGCCTGTCTCCTCTTAAATTAAAAAAATTCCATGTTATTTCTACTACCTGTCCTGGTTTAGCTTTTGCAGACATTTCTAAAGGACTCGCACCTAACGAACATGTTGCTGAAACAAAGGGAAATTGGAAAATGGCAAGTGTTCCAACTAAAAAAATAAAAAAAAGGATAAAAAAAAGTTTTTTCATTTTAAGTTTGTATCGCAGTTATAGTAATCCCTACACTATATGAACCCGCTTCTGCAGTAGATGGTACCTTTAATTTGTGGTCTATATCATGCTTCGCCCCTGGTCCGTTTCCAGATGCTATTTGAACATCAGAGGTTGTATAAGACACCCACGATGCCCCATCATACCATACCATGTACCCTACTGCGATTTTCTTAGAACCATCTACAAAGTCAGCAGAATTTGCTCTTGTGTACACCGTATATGGGGCGTTAGAAACTACATCAATTCCCAAAGTAACTGTTGAAGAAGTTTCTCCAGGATTTAACTCACCAAAAACCAAAGTCTCATCAGCAGTTACTGAAATTGCACCTAAAACAGTTACCGATGCCTGTACAGTATCTTCAGCACCAAAAGCGACCCCCAAAATACCAAAAACTAGCAAAACACTTGCCAAAATTATTGCAAATTTCATTTTTTACCTCCTTACAAAATTTAATTTAAAGCCGGATTTAAATGGCTTATCATGATTTTTTCCCATTTTAATTTAGTTTTATTATATTCACACTTGCTCCTCCTTGAGGTTTTGTTTCTTGGGTTGTCTCATGAATTTGTTCTTTAGTTTGTGTAATTTGGGTTATTGTTTGAATTGGAGCCTGGCTGCCGCTACCTCCGCCGTCTCCTGATGGCGGTCCAGTATTTTCCAATACCGCAGTAATAGTTATATCTGAAATATAATTTGTATCTTGAGGAGCTGAAAAAGGAACAGTTAGCCAGTAGTACATATCATAACTCCCAGATGTTTTGCTATCTAAAATCTTAATATAATTCTTTGATAAAGGAATTTTTTGTCCTTCTAATGTCTCTGCCCATTTCATATTTTCTATCGAGAATGAATTAGAAGCAGTTGAAAAATCAGTCCCTTTTTGATATACATCAACGGGTTGACTTGATTCTATAATTAATTTATAAGGATTTTCTGGTGCGGGGGTTTCTATTCCTGGACCTAATTCGCCAAAAGCAATATTCTCCCCCTCAAAAGTTATTGAAATTGTTTCTGGCTGTAAATTTTCTATATAATTAATTGCAGCTAAAGCATTTGTCCTTTTTTGATTTTCTGCTATGTCGACTCCTGTGCTGATTAAAATATCTTCTACTTCTTGAGGAGTTAAGCTTACACCCATTAACTCTGCAGATTGATACATAAGAGCCACTACCGCGGATACATGTGGGGCTGCATAAGATGTTCCAGAACCTCCAGTAGATGGAAATCCCCCCCTCATTTGAGTAGAAATTATTTTACTACCTGGAGCAAAAATCATAGGCAAACTCCATCTATTTGAAAATGAAGATATCTCATCTGCAGTTATACCTTCTGAACCGTCATTCACGCTTCCCACAGGAGTTGCATTTTGAAAGCATGCTGGAAAAGTTACACCATCTTCCCATCCATTATTTCCGCTAGCTACTATAACAGAAATATTCTTCCTTACCGCTTCATTTATGTATGTTTGTTCAAAGGGTATGAATGGAGGGGGGCTATCACAATAAGAAGAATATGTTGTATTACCTCCTAGGCTTATACTAATCACTGAAATATTATAAATATGAGCATTGTCAATGCACCATTCTATTCCTTTTGCTGTTTCACTACACCTACCAGAAGAGTCACAGGCTTTAACCACAACAATCCCGGCATCAGGAGCCGCCCCTTTGTAAGTCTCATTATCAGAAGTTATTATTCCAACAACATGAGTTCCATGGCCGTTATCATCCATAGGATCATCATCCATATTAACAAAGTCATAGCCTCCCAAGTAAGAACTATTTAAAGCAGCATGGGTATAATTTACACCAGTGTCAATCACGCAAATAGTTTGTCCTTTTCCAGTTAAATTTATACCGTTAAATTGTTTTTTCCAAACTTCCGTAGCATTAATTAGAGGTACACTCTCAAATAAGAGAATATGTAGAGGCCTATCAAAATAAACCACTTCAACATTTGGGTCATCTTTCAGTTTCTCCAGGCCCTCCTTAGTAACATAACCAGCAAAAGCGGGAGTTAAAGAATATTTATATTTCAAATAAAAATCAACTTTTTTGTTTTCTGGAGCTGAAGTTTCAGATTTATTCTTTTTTTCTCTCCGAATTTCTTTCCAGTCAATTACATTTAACTTAGATAAAACACCTTCTTCAATTCTTCTAATTGTTTTTTTCTTTTCTTTAACATTTAAAGTTTGCAATTTAAGAAATTCTTCTTTCAACCGAACTATAACTCTAACTTTATCTTGAGTTTGAAGCTTTTTTTCAATTTTCTCTAAATCTGGACCTAAATATCTCTTTTCAAATTTTGAAATAGAGATATTTGCACTACATAAAATTATCAAGAAAACTATAATCAATCCAATTAAGATCTTCCTTTTCATATAAAAGTAACAGGAGTCTAATATAAAAACATTATTGTAAAAGAAAACAATAAATGAAATTAAATTTCTTATACTAAAACTATCTTACTTTTTTACTTTTCTATAAACCTTAAGTATTCTCTTTCCAACACTTTTTTTCTCCTCTAAGCTTAGATTATCATAAATTTTTTTCATATATTTATAAAGTCTCCTTACTTTTTCCTTATCCCCTTCTTTTATATAAGATTCTGCATTTTTAAGTAAAGAAAAAAGTAATTTATAGAGATTTTTACTTTCCTTTATCTGTTTTTTCCATTTCTCTTCAAGTTTTTCCAAAGCTAAAACCTTCCCAGGTTTTCCTTTTTCTCCAATTTTCTTTGTAACATTTTCTTTTTTCTTTCTTTTTTGCTTTTCCCTGGATTTTTCCTGTAAGAGTAGTATGTAAATTATAAGCAAAATAAGTAACAAAATCCATAATAGAATGATTAAAGGCGTCCACCAGTCAAATCTCTTTTCTATCTCAACACAAGGAGGACAGTTTGGGCCACCACAGTCTACTCCTTCCTCATCATAATCTTTAATCCCATCATAACAATAATCACAATATCCAGTAAAGTTGCTGATTATAAATCCTATATTAACTTTCTTTACACCTCTTATCTCTTCTTTTTTAATCCTACTAACTAATATTCCAGTATCTCTTTCAAGAATATCCAAATATTCTTCATTACACCACTCAACTTTCTCAGCTTTAATTGGAACTCTTAACTCACATTTTCTCTTTTCTATTCTTGTTCCTTCTTCGCATCCTCTTACATCCCTACATACCCTCTCCTGCTTACCTTCAAATACTTCTTTTCCCTCAGCTAAATCTTCTAATGTATAGTCAACTGTACACTCACCCCATTCACTACAATTTTCCCATCTTGGCAAGCAAATTCTTTCACCTCCCGCACCCCGAGGAATTTGCTCTCCTGTTTCCTCATCATACTGACACTCAATCTTGTCTGGCTTTTCTAATTCAGTTCCGCATCCAGCTAAATCAACACAATCATAAGCATATGAATAATACTTACCATTTTCTTCTTGACAATCTGTCCATGAGCACTGCCAATTTTCTTCACAAGGTTCACAACTTCTTTGTGTTTCTGGTTTATTAAGTTCAGTTCCGCAATTGTTCAAATCAACACAAGTTCTGGTTTGAGTGCCATTTATACAAACTGACCATTCTGTACATGTCCAGTTTTCTTCACATACCTCTACTTCAATACACTTACCACCATCACAAACATAACCTTCTTCGCATTCTCCGCAATTCTCCTGTCTGCCGCAGATTGTCCAAGTTCCGCATTCATATCCCAAACTTGAACACGAATCTGTACATCCAGGTCCGCCTGTACCACCAGTTCCACTACTTATACATACTCCATTATCACAAGTATACCCACTTCCACAACTTCCACAATTAACCTCTACACCACAAATTGTCCAAGTTCCGCATTCGTAACCTAAGCTTGAACAAGTATCAGTACAAGGCAAGCAAGTTCCATTTTCACATCCATACTCACAAATTATATCTCCTCCCCATTCCAAGCAACCATCATTATTATAATCTCCACATGTTTGTTTTGTTGAATTGTCTAAACATCTGGCCGTTCCTTCTTCAGGACATTCATCTAAGCATACAATTGCAGTACTTATCTTCAAACTCCTACTCTCAGAGTTTCCCTCATTGCCAGCAACATCTTTACATTTAACTTGCCAATTATATGTTCCTTCAGGAACAGATTGTATTGTTAACTCATCAAACGGCTTGCTTGTGTCAGTCTGAACTTTATAACTGTTTATATACAAACTACACTCGCTGATTCCACTCTTATCACTAGCAGAGTAGTTAAAGGTAACAGTTCCAGGCCCAATAACAGCACCATCATCAGGTGCAATCAAGCTTATAGTTGGTGGAATAATATCTCTAGTAACAATCTCAACATTAACAGAGCCACTTTTATCACCTATACTCTTATTAGAAGTTTTGTTAGCAGTAACAAATAACTCATATAAGCCGAGACCAGTAGCATTAACTTGCCATTCTACAACTATACTCTCATTCTCTCCCAAACTTATATTTTGAGGATTGCTACCATTTATAACATAGAAAGGGGTAGCTCCTGTCACATTTGAAATTAATCCTCCCTTCTCTTCGGTAATCCATATTCTCACTATTTCTGTATCATTTAAACCTCTTGCATCTCTAACTGTCAGAGTAATAATTTTCTCTCCTGTTGAGTTATAGGAGTGTATTGGTGTGCTTAAAGTTGAAGTCTGACCATCACCAAAATCCCACTCTACTGTTATGGTATCATCTACATCATAGCTATCATGACTGAAAGTTATATTTTCTCCAACAACAAACCTCTCATCCTCTTCAAGAGAAGAAATAACAGCAACAGGAGGGGTATTCTCAGCAGTAGAAACTTCTAATAAATCACTCTCCTCCTCCACCCCTTCAGAATAAGCCTTAATATAATAGCTTCCTTCTGCTGAAACCTGCCATGTTGCTCTAGCTATATTTTCTTCTATTACAACGTCAGGAGTGGCGATTAAACTCTCTCCTAATAACCCTGTTTGATAAATTTCAAATATCACATTCTCTAAAGTTAGATTAGACTGCCACATTAATTGAACTGTATCTCCTGCCCCTGTTGAGTCTATTGGCTCACTTAACATATCAGTCCAATAAGGCTTACTCACATTTATCTCAACTCTCGGCTTACAACATATCTTTACTGGATATTCTGACTCATTTATAACAAAACTCTCATTAGCTGAATAAGCAAGTTTCGCATTTGTCTCAGCTGACAAACTAACTATCTGTCTATAC
>JAFCEE010000004.1 GCA_017609285.1 Candidatus Pacearchaeota archaeon
GTCTCAGAATATACAACTTTTCCTGTTTCTGGATCAGTTACTCGCATCCAATACCACATATCTGGATCGTGCCATCCGTCCTGATAATCTATACTTATTCTTTTCATTCTCATTTCCCCAGAAACAGCTGAGGTACTGATCACCTCTATTACGAGAGTTCTACTATGTTTATAAACTTTTCGTAAAAATCGCACTTATCTATTTTCCCACCCTGAAAGAAAAATTAAAACTCACGAGGTCGCTTCTTGCTCCACTCGTGCCTTCCGCTTCGCTTCAGGTCAAGCAACAGCAGATTAAGCGGAAAATTTCTCTCGCATTCGCTCGTGCTTTTCGTAAGCACCAAAATTTTACCCATATTTTTCCTTCGGAAAAACAACTCGGGGTCGTTTCACTCCGCCCGAGCCCTACGGGTCGCTTAATCGCGATGTTTCAATTGTCGGACATTTATTATTAAGGGGCTGGCTCGCTAACGAAAGCTTCAATCAAATTTGCACACATCAATACATTTTTATACCATTTATTCATAACATATAGTATGCAGAATAAAAATTATCTTTATATTGGAATAATCGCAGTTTTAGCTGTTGTAATTGTCTTCTTAATTGTTGGCTCTAATCAACAACAGCAAAAAGTTCAAATGAAACCATCTACTTTAATATTTAAATTAAAAAGCGATTATTCTGGGAATTATCTTGGAGCCATCAATTACTATAGTGATACCAACACTTATCGCTCATTTTATACAATGGAATTATTTGATTATTGTTATATGGCCACAATTGAAAACTGGGTTTGCCTATTGGACGAAAACACAGGCGAAGAAGATTGTCATTGTAAAGGTAGCCCAGGTGTTGAAGATAAAAGATATTGTTTGGCATCAGAAGAAGAAATCTGTTTTAATATGGACTCTGATAAACAATTAAAAAATGGCGGTGTCAAAAAACTATCAAATAATTATTATGCTGTGATTTATCCTGCTTCAGAAGAAATGGTTAAGAGATTTGCGGTTTTTGATAAATCAATAATCACCAAAGCTATAAGTGAAAGTGATAGGGTATCAATAGTTCCTGCAACATTTCCGAAAGGAATTAAGCCTGGAATGGGAGATTCTATGGAAATGTCTCGGGAAGAGTTTTATAGCTATGTAATTGATGAGAATCCTTTGATTGAAGCATATTTCTGTGATGAACCAGAACAAAATTTAAATGCTGTTGCAAGAGATTTATCCAATGGAGAAATCCCAATCACTTGCAAACAAATTATATAATTCTAAAACGCTCGCCAGCCCCTACTTTTAATTTTAGTCCGACAACTTTGATTTTTTGCCTTCGGCATCGTTGCACTAAAAATCAATCCCTCCAAGTATTCGGGAGAAACTAACAGGGCTTAAAGGGTTCCGTTCGGTTGCACCTCACTACACCCAAATTCAATTTCAGCTCTGAAAAAATTCTCAACTCTGTTTCACGAGGAGAATTTTTTCGAGGAAATTGAACTTCTTTAAGCCCGATGTTAGTTTCAATTTTTGAGAATGTGCATAAATTTTTTATAATGAAGTGCCCAAGAAATGAAATAAGATAGCGTCCCGCCATCTAAGGCTTCCCAGTAACTCTTCGGATTTTTTGCTTCGCAAAAAACTCTACGCAAGATTATTTTAGCTATATATCCTCACCCAAAGCAAAAGATACTCCAAAAGTTTAATAAATACCAAGTTTCTTAAATTTAAAAGATGGTGCTAGGAAACAAATTTATTGTAAAACAAGAAATAGAAGCATTAGAAATTTTTACTGGTTTTGAAACAGGCAATAGATATTCTATTCTTGACGAAAGAGGAAATAAATTTCTTTATGCCTATGAAGATGAAAGTAATTTCATAAGCAAACAATTCCTAGGACAACACAGGGGATTAAAATTACATATATTAGACAATAATAAAAATGAGATTTTCACTATCGAAAGACCTTTTTATTTTTTGAATTCTAAGGCAAAAATAAAATTAAGCGATGGAAATTTATTTGGCTCAATCATCCAGAGAAAATGGTTGGCCACAAAACAATTTGATTTTATTCTTCCAGATGGAAGAATTTTATTCTCTTGTATTTCAAAAGTGCCACATATTTGGACATTTAAGGTTTTTATGAATAATCAAGAGATAGCCCAAATACTGAAAAAATGGAGTGGTTCCGGAAAAGAATTTTTTACAGATACAGATAATTTTATGATTGATGTGTCTAATATTCAAGATGATTCAACTAAATACGCTGTTTTAATAACTGCCTTTATTATAGACTTAAGGGTTTTTGAAAGGAGAAGTTAAAATGGACATTATTGTTTTAGATAAGATTCTAAAAAGATTTAGAAAAAAAGATATTCTTGATTATTTGTCCTTGAATATAAGGGAAGGCGAAATTTTTGGGATTGTTGGACGAAGTGGTTGCGGTAAAACAACTTTATTAAAGGTTCTTATAGGGATGTTGAATTATGAATTAGGCAAAATTTACTTTGATGGACAGAAAATTCATATTTTCAATAAAGATTTTTTGAAAAATAATATTGGCTTTGCAAGTCAAGAAAATATGCTTTATGACGAATTAACTTTAATGGAGAATATTTTCTATTATGGAAAATTGTATAATCTTTCAGGGAAAATAATAAAGAAAAATGCTTCGTCATTACTAAAATTAGCAGATTTGGATGGTGCCAAAAATTCTCTAATTAAGACTTTTTCAGGAGGGATGAAAAAGAGAGCAAATATTCTCGTTTCTCTTATCCATAATCCAAAAGTTTTAATCCTAGATGAGCCAACTGTTGGGCTTGATCCGGTTCTTCGAGATTCAATATGGGATTATATTAATGAAGTTAATAAAACTGGAAAAACAATAATTGTAACATCGCATTTATTAGAAGAATTGCAAGACAATTGTTCAGGAATAGCATTTATGGATAAAGGCAAAATAGTTTCTGTTTATGACATCAAAGATAAAAAGAGATTTTCAAATAAATCTCTTAATGATATTTTCAAGGAGTGGGTTTCAAAAAATGGTTAAACTATTTTCAATAATATCTAAAAATGTAAAAGTTGTGTCTAGAAGTTGGATTTATGTTGCACTCTTGATAATATTGCCTACAATTTTTGTTTTGGCTACGAGTTTGTTATTAGATTCTGTAGATGTTAATAATGTTAAAATTGGAATTGTCAATAACCCTGGTTCTTATGAAATAAGAGAATTAATACCTAATGCAAAATTCTCGGATTATGCCTCTTTTGAAGAATGTGAAAAAGACCTTAAGTCACATTCTATTCCTGTTTGTATTAATCCAACCCAAGATTTTAATGAGACAAAAATAGATATTTATTTCGATAATTCAAAACTTCTTATTTCTCAATATGCAAAACAATATGTTTCTAAAAAAGTTTTGCAAGAACAGCTTGTAGCTTTTGAATTAACATTGGATGAAGTTTTAACAAAAATGACTTCTCTTGCTGGTGATGTAGCTTTGGCAAAAACCGAATTAGAAAATGCTTATTCAGAGTTAGTTGCACAAGAAGAAAGAATCTTGTCTTATCAAGAAAATTTTACAGAAATTGAAGAAGATTTTCAAAGAGTTTATTCTGATGTTAAACACTATCAGCCATTAATTGAAGATAATATCGAAACTCTAAAGGAGGTTAAAAAATATTTGGGAGATAATTTAACTGAGTTTAATCAACAGAGTCAAAATCTTCGTAATCAGGTAGATTTAATTAAACCAATTTTACAAAGCACACTTTCCCAAGAAGATTATGAAGATATTTCTAATCGGATTGATGGGACGATTAACACAATGGGTATTTTGGAAAGAGATCTAAACGAACTTAATTCAAGGCTCTATTATGATGACCCCGATTTAATGCTTGCAGATTTTAATAATGCAGTTTCAACTTTAGACCAAACTAAAACCCTTTTTGAAAATTTAGACAAGGAAATCGAACAAGGAATGGAAATTATACAAAAAAATAAGGATAGGGCTCAAGAAATTTTAAATGAAATTGAATCAAATAAAGAAGAACTTGAAAAAATAAGAAGTAAGGTTAAATCTACATCAAATTACAAGATTGTTTTGAACGATGCCTTTAAAATTAATGAATCTGCCTCTTATTTATTTTTTCCTCTGCTTCTTGTTCTAATAATTGCATTTACTTCAATAATCTTATCTAATATGATCATAGTAGAACAAACACACAAACAAAGTTATATTAGGGAAATTATAACTCCTACAAAAGATTTTACTTTTCTTCTAGGGGATTTTATTGTTGCTTTGTTCATTGTCCTCATACAAGTAATTATTCTTTTCTTTATAGGTGAATTTATGTTCGGTCTTCCAATATTCTCAAATATCCATTATCTTTTGCCAATAGCAATTTTGATTTCTTCAATTTTTGTTTTGATTGGAATGTCAATAGGTTATATTGTTAGATCTAAAAATATATCAATTTTAGTTTCAACATTTACTTTATTATTTTTAATAATCTTTTCAGACTTATTAATTCCTAGGCAATTAACAGGAACATTTATTAGAATACTGACTAGTATAAATCCCTTTGTAATTGCTGACAAGCTCTTTTTTAATATGATGGTCTTTTCAGAAACAATTAAATTCACAACCCTATATATTGTTCTTTTATCAATATTTTTAATTTTTGTTTTTCTTTTTGCATATATTTGTAAAAAAATAGGAAAGTACAAATTAATGAAAGAATGAAAAGATTTAAAAAGATGTAAAAGATTATACAATAAAATGGAATCAAAAACAGGTTCAATACTTTTAATGATTAGTGGAATCTTAACACTTCTAGTTTCTTTGGGTCTTATTGTTCTTTCAATTCTTGTATTTGCAGGAGTTTTGGAAGGAGAAGGTAATGTTGCATTAGGCGGAGCATTTTTATTAGTTATTGGAATTGTTATTTTAATATTCTCTTTATTGAAATTTTGGGCTTCTGGATTAATGAAAGATCCAGTTACGACTTCTAAAGGAGGGGTTGTTGCCCTAATAGTTGGAATTCTAAACGGTGGCGACTTGTTATCAATAATTGGAGGGGTGCTGGGAATTGTTCAGGGTGGAAAATAAAAACAATAAAAATTATTTTTTTATCCTTTCTATCTTTCCGTCTTTCAACAGAATAATTCTATCAAAATATTTTTCGAAGGCTTTTTCGTGATTTATGACAAAGATTGTTATACCCTTTTCTTTATTCAATTTTTTTAGAGTTTCCATTATTTTTATTCCAGCTACAGAATCTAAATTTGCAGTTGGCTCATCTGCAAGGATCATTTCAGGTTCTTTAATCAATGCCCGCGCAATTGCAATTCTTTGTTGTTCCCCTCCAGATAATTCCGCAGGATAATGGTCTTTTCTTTCTAATAGCCCCATTTCATTTAAGATTTTTTCCGCTTTTTTCTTTATTTCTGTTGTTATTCCTTTATCTACCATCAGGGGAAGATAAATATTTTCTATCGCGGTTAATTCAGGCAATAATTCATAGTGCTGAAAAACATAACCAATTCTCTTTAATCTAAAATTTGATTTATCATCTTCATTTAATTTTATAATATTTTGCCCACAAAAATTTATAATTCCCGAAGTAGGATTATCTAATAAAGAGAGTTGATGAAATGTTGTAGATTTTCCACTCCCTGACGGTCCAGATAAAGCAATAAATTCTCCTTTTTTCACATCAAAAGAAATTCCTTTTACTGCTTCTGTTTTTGCCTTTCCTTCCCCATAAGTTCTTACTAAATTTTTAACAGATAAGATTATTTTTTTAGCCATGGAAAATTGAGTCAATTATATTTTGTTTAGTTATTTTTTTAGATACAATGTATCCGGAGATTATTGATGCAAAAATAATCGCAGAACTGACAAAAATAAAAATATTTATTTTAACTTGAGGAACTAATTCTCCCACTTCTGTTTGTATTGGATTAAATCTAAAGTATTTTATCATTAACAAAGTCAAGAGAATTCCCAATACAGAGCCGATAATTCCCAAAAAAAATGAAAGCATAACATAAGATAAAGCCACTATTTTTGATTTTATCCCAATCGCTTTAATAATCCCAATTTGAGTTTTTTTGTTAAGAATATTTATGTATAAAATTACATAAATAGAAATTGATGAAATTAGAATTCCAATAAAAAAAGATATATTTCCAATTATTGTAAAAGAATCTACAACAGAAGAAAATTTTGAAGATTTTTCTTTCCAGTCAGAAATTTCCACATTTAGATTCATCTTTGATAATTCTTCGATAATTTCACTTGTACATTCTCTTTTAGGCAATAAAATTATTATTTGGTCTGCTTTTGTGGCATTATAATCAGAAAAAACCTCTTTAGCTGTTTCTTCGTTAATATAAGATGTTCTCTCAACTTCAGCATATCTATGGTCATAAATTCCTTTTAGGGTTAAGAAAGTTTCGGGGTATCCATTTGGAACAATACGGGCTTTTTCCCCAACATCTAATTTAATTGTATCAAATGCTTTTATTTCATTACAACTTTCAATATTTACACAACCCATTAAGATTTTATCATTTTCTCCTTTATAAACAAAATCTCCTTTTTCGATTATATTATCTACAATTGAAACTTCTGAAAATTCTTCGGGATTAATAACTAATATTTCTGTATCAATATAATTTTCATCTTCATCATAAATACGGGCAGATTTTTTAGTTATTTTTGCAATACCTAAAATATTGGACAAAACTTTTATTTTTTCAACAACATTATTAACATTCTCAATTTTATCTTGATTTTTGTAGGGTTCTAAGATCACATGCCCCATATTTGTTTCTATAAAATTTTCTTGCAAATCATAACTAACATCTTGCAAAACCCCATAAATTATAATTGAAGAAATGAAACCTAAAGAAATAATTAAAATTGTAAATAACAAAGAATTTTTATTTTTGATAATGTTTTTTTTTGCAATAAAAAAAGCTGTGAGAATTTCATTTTTTTTCATTCTCAATTTTTCGGATTTAATTTTTTCCGATAAAGGAAATAACCTAAAACTCCAAATATTAAAATTATTCCCGCAATATAATAATGATTTGTTCCATTTGAAAATATTTGAATTTGTATTGGAAAATTTAATTCCTTATTTTCTCCAGCAAATTTATAATTAACTTTTATATTTCCTTCATAAATTCCTTTTTTGTTTCCCTCAAAAACAAATCTCGCAGGTATATTTTCGTCTGATTCTATTTTTCCAAGATATTTTTGTTTAACTCCTTTTAATTCTAACTTTTCTAATTCTACTCTAACATCCTTGGCTTTTCCGTTTCCGGCGTTTTCTATATCTATTGTTAGAATAATTTTTTCACCCTCAGAAATAATTTCGGGATTTGTGTAAATCCTGGAAACTGCCAAATCTGGTTTTTGTGTGTTTATTGTAATTGAAAAATTATCTTCTTTTTCTATATGAAAATTTTTATTTCCGTAAGTAATCTTGGTTTCAAAAACATGTTCTCCAGGACTTGCGTCGGGAGAAGAATGCATATGGTAAAGAATAAATCT
This sequence comes from Candidatus Pacearchaeota archaeon, assembly GCA_017609285.1. Lineage (GTDB taxonomy): Archaea > Nanobdellota > Nanobdellia > Pacearchaeales > GW2011-AR1 > JAFCEE01. The sequence continues at coordinate 7,561 of JAFCEE010000004.1, forward strand.
TTGGCTGTTTGCATAACCCATTTTCCCAATATGATTTATTAAAGGTTCTTTTATTTCTATATCTTCACTATGCCTCAAAATTTCAAAAGTTATATTTTCTGGAATCTTATCCCCACAATTATCTATAACAATTCCAACTGTAAAATCCTCATCAGCTTCTATTGAACTAGGATTTATAGAGGTTATTTCCGCTGTTACACAATAACCTCTTTGAAGTGCAGAAACAGAGCTTACTAAAAATAAAATTACAAATATTAATATCATTCCTCTTTTTATCATAATAAAATAATTGAATACAGGTTTTTAAATCTTATTGGAAATTTCTTTTTTAGAAAAAAGAAACAAAAAGCGAGCGGGCAATATCTCAAAATTAAATGGTCGTCGGAACCATCCTCCTCCCCCACCCTGAAAGAAAAATTAAAACTCATGAGGGGCTTTTTTAGCCCAGCTCGTGCCTCACTTCGTTCGGTCAAGCAACAGTAGATTAAGAGGTAATTTCTTTTTGCTTCGCAAAAAACACTCGGGGTCGTTTCACTCCGCCCGATCCCTGCGGGTCGCTTAATCGCGATGTTAGTTTCAATAAAAAATCAGCTAAATATAGAAAGGGCTTTGGACTTTAACTCATCATAGTAAAAACAGGTTTATCATACTTAACAGAGTTATCATCATTTACTAAATATTCAAGTTCGGCTCCTCCACCTGAAAGTAGAGCAATATCCTGAAATCTGAGTTTTGCTCTTGTTTTTTCTGGTCTCGAAAATGAAGTAATTGTAAATCTTCCCATTCTTTGGCCTTCTGAATATTGTTGGAAGATTTTATCAAGACTTGCTTCTGTTTCTAAATCCTCTGGAACATAAATTCCCATAGGTCTTTTTTCTCTATTATCTCGCAAGTCCCTTAATACATTTCTAAATACTTCTTCATTTTCTTTTGCAGTTTCATAATAATCTTGTACGCCGAACATATTATATGATGATGATAACTAATATTTAAAGTTTTCGGATATTTACTACTAAGAAGTTACCATGATAAGTCCAAAGCCCTAGAAGTTTTAACTAATGGTGCTTCGCACTCGATATGCTGATTTTTTACTTTGGATTTTTCGGACTTCGTCCGAACGTTGCACTAAAATTCAATCCCTAACAGGGATTATAACACGGGTTTTATGGTTCGAGCCTTGCAGGCTCTCGGGCTAAAGCCCTCGGAGGACTTAACAGCGATTAGGCGGAAAAATCCTCAGCTCGGATTTTTCCCAAATTTCTTACATAAAAATTTTCCTGAAAAAATTTAAATACTTTCTTGTTTAGTGATAAAGAAATAAAAATGAGTACTGACTCATTAACAGATTTTGAACAAAAAATAGAAAGATATGATGGAAGGAGAAATCTTTTCGAATCTTTTCTTGTTTGTTCTATGCAAAAGGGGAGGAAAGAATTTCCTACTATTGAAAAATTTTTGTTATCAGAATTGATTAATGGTGTTGTAACATATGTCGGAGGAAAAGTTGAACAAGTAGATTATTGGGCATATTATTTTGGAGATGGGGGATTGGAGGAAAAATTAGTTAAAGAAATTTTTCAAAGAGAAATGACAGAAGAGAGAAGGAAGAAAATTCAGCCAAAAATAATGAGGGCTATAGATAAGATGATAAATTATTCTTATGTTAGTCCATCTGGTCTTTCTTTTGATACTTTCCCTTACTGTGAGGTATATGGTTTTGCTGGAGATATTTTTGGAGTTCCAAAACCAATCAGTTATTTAACAGATAATGTTATAAACAGAGCTGATGAAATGCTTACTTCATTAAAAGAACAAGAGAGAGAAAATGTCTACGGAATAGGAAGAGTTATGAGGCCTTTTATTGAACAAGATATAGACTACATAAAAAGAGTATATTTTTGGCGAAAGTTTTAAAAAGCAACTATCTTTCTTTTATTTTTATAATATTGTTTTTTATATAGGAACAGATTCTGATTCTAAATCAGGGTCAGAATCCATATGCTTTTCTTTTAATTCCCTCACTCTAAAATAAAATGTTTCATCAAAAGGATTTGTTCTTGCTGCGATTAAATCAACTTTATCTTGTAATGTTTTTTTTCTTCCGTACCCTTCTGGTGATGGATATTTTTTATCAATTTTCTCCATATATGTTCTATAAAAACTTTCAGGTGTTAATTTTCCTCCAGATACTCCTATTTCTACTAATATCTCTCTTAAAAGAGTGGAATATATTATATCCTTATCTATAATTGATAGTTCCTCTATTGTTGGCATAATTTTATCATCTCGGCTTTTCATTTTGTGTAATTAAAATACCTTTTGCATAATTGAATTTATTAAATTAAACTGGAAAAAGCCAGTAAACTTAATAAGAACATTAATCCTGGTTTTCTTATGTTTTTAAATATTTCTGTTAATCTTCTTTATACTAATATGTCTAAAAAATCTCCTATTTTGTTTTGTTTTTTTACTCTGCCTTGGCCATCATAAATATTGAATTCCTGTTGTTTTTGTGTAGAACTTCTTGTATCCCCATATTTTATTAATTTTTCAATTGGTTGAATTATAGTTTCGGAGTTATTACTAGGAATATTTCTTATTTTAGCAGAATAGATTATTCTAATCTCCATATTTTTTGTTAATAAATCAGTTTTAAAACACTTCTTATTTGATTTATATCTCAATTATCTTGCCTTTCCTCCCTACATTTATCACTTTTGTTTTCCCAATTTTCTCTTCAATACCTTCAGCTTCATGTATATGCGAATGAATAGCTAAATCTGGTTGAAATTTTTCTATAGCTTTCCTTATCCCTTCACTTCCTTTGAATCCGGAAAATTCTGATTTTGTTTTAGAAGGATGCATATGAGTTACCATTATTTTCTTTCTTACATCTTTTAAAGAATCGTGCCCTTTTTTTAAAGTAGAGAAAATTTCTTTTTCTGTTCCTTCTACACCGCTTGCTCCAAATATTCCTACCCTCTTATATTTTACAGAATAGCCATGAATATTCTTCATGCCATAAAGTTCAGCAAGAAAATCAACAGTAGCTATACTATCCCAGTTTCCAGGAATAAGGAGAACTTTTTTATGTTTTTCTTTGAACGGCCTAACTAAATTTGGAGTTTCTATAGGGGAAGTAATGTCGCCAGCAAGGATAACTAAATCTACTTTTTTCTTACTTGCTTTTTCAGCTAACTTCTTCACCAAGCCTGTATCACCGTGAATATCCCCTACTGCTAAAATTTTAAGTTTCTTTCTTGCTTGTTTTCCAGTTTGCTTTTTTCTTGCTGGTTTTTTCATAACTAATTAAAAGAATATGAATTTATAAATGTTGTTTTAAGATTAAAGAAAAATATAGTATAAGAGAATTATTTATTTTTCTGTTTTTATAACTTTAAAGCCAGTATATTTCCATAAACAGCTTGGAATTTTTATGCTTCCATCTTTTTGCAAGAAATTTTCTACTAAACAGGTTATCATTCTTTCTGTTGCTATTGCTGTACTATTTAGAGTATAGACAAATTTTAATTCATTTTTATCCGGAAATTTTATATTGCTTCTTCTTGCTTGGTAATCTAAACAATTTGAGCAAGAACCTAATTCCCTATATTCGCCTTGGCTAGGGTAGTAACCTTCTAAATCAATTGTTTTGGTGGAGGTTTTAGAAGTATCGCCAGCTGCTAGCAACACGGTTCTAAATGGGATTCCTAATTTTTTATACATCTCTACTGAATTTTTTAATATTAAGTCAAATTCTTTCCAACTATCCTCTGGTTTTGAAAAAACAAACTGCTCAACTTTTTCAAACTGATGTGTCCTGAAGATGCCTTTAGTGTCTTTTCCATGAGCCCCCGCTTCTCTTCTAAAACAAGGAGAGATGGCAGCTAATCTTAATGGCAGTTCTTTCTGACTGAGGACCTCATTAAACTTGTAAGCATTTAAAGCATGTTCTGCTGTTCCTATTAAATAGAGGTCTTCAGTTTCTACTTTATAGATAGCATCTTTGAATGTATCAAGGGTAACTGCTCCTTCTAATACCTGTTTTTTTAACATATACGGCGGCTGTATTAAATTAAAGTCTTTTTTTCTTAAAAAATCAAGAGCAAAATTTATTAAAGAAAGATTTAATTTTACTAACTCATTCTTTAAATAATAAAATCTACTTCCAGCAACCTCAGAAGCTTTTTTAGTATTTATTAAGCCAAGATTTTCAAGTAACTTTGCATGTCCTTCTTTTAATTTTTTTCTTGCTACACCATATTTTTTAATCACCTTATTTTTAGCTTCATCTCCTGCAGGGACATCATCATTTACAATATTCGGAATCTCCCTCCAAAGTTCAAGCCTTTTCCTTCCTATATCCTCAAGGCTTTTTTCTTTTTCCAATAATTTTTTAGGAATTTCCTTTGCTTCTTTTATTAAACTATTTATACTTTTTCCACTTTTCTTAGCTAAATTAATTTCTTGGCTTATCTTATTTCTTCTCGCTCTTAAATTATCTACTTCAACTTTTAGGATTCTCCACTTGTTATCTATTTTTAGAAAATTATCTACAATTATTTCTGGCAATAATCTTTTTTTTAAACTCTTTTTTACTTCTTCTGGCTTCCCTCTCAGCAGATTTATGTCTAACATACCTATTTTACTTTAAGTTTATATTTAAATCTTGCGAAGATTTATTAATACCTTAGTTTTTTATTAGGTATGAGAAATGGTGAAAAAATTATAAGGTTAGCAAAAAAAAGAATGCAAGGAATGTTATTCTCTGTTTTGGATTATAACTCCTCCTTTTCTTTAAATAAAGAACAGGGGTTGTTACTTCAGAAAATACTGTTTGCTATGTCTATTATAGACAGGAAGTTTTTTTATGAAGGTAAAGAAGCATATGCAGATTATGCCTTGCCAATAGGAGAGGGCCAGACAATTTCTCAGCCATCAACTGTTGTGAGAATGTTAGTCTTGGCAAAATTGAAAGAAGGAGATGATGTTTTAGAGGTAGGAACAGGAAGTGGTTGGAATGCTTCTCTTATAGCTTTCATTGTTTATCCCGGACATGTTACAAGTGTGGAGAGAGTAAATGTCTTGAAGGAAAGGGCTGAGAGTAATCTTTCTGCTCTGAGAAATCATTTAAAGCAGAAATCTCCTCAAGATGTACAAAAGATAGGAAAAATAAACTTTTATGCAGAAAATATTTTTGTTAAGGGAAAAGCATGGAAAAAGAGATATGATAAAATTATTATAACTGCTGGCATTGAGGTTGGAGAAGAAAAGAAAATAGAATTTTTAGCAAGAAGATTGTTAAAGCAGGGAGGTTTATTAATATGTCCTTATGTGTATGGACCTTTAATGATTTATAAAAAAGAAAAACATGGGAAATTAAAAAAAGAAGAAACTGAGGAAAGTTATGTTTTTGTGCCTTTGTTAAAATGAAAATTTTAGTTATTATAATAGTTGCATTATTGGGTTTGATATCTATCGTTACTCTTCTTTTAGTTCCGAGTCAACAGATATCTATGCAACAAAACATTCCTGATATTAATAAGAGTGTAGTTGGAGAGCAGCAGATAAATTTAATTTTGTATTCGCTGAAGGCATATGAGTTGCATAATCCTCCCCTGTCTGGAAATACTCCAAAAATAGAGTTTGTTATAGATGGAGAAATTTATGGTAGCGAAATTGTTAAGGGTGAGATAATAACTGTTAAAGGCAGGAAAGGGGAACCGGATATTAGAATAATTATGTCTGGCGAGGAATTTTTGAATATTTTAAAATCAGATTCTAAGCTGTATTTTCAAGAATCATTAAAACAGGGCAAGACAAAAATTGAACTTTTAGCTGGGAAAACAGAATTATTCACTAAGGGCTATCTTTCTCTATATAAGGAGATTACTGGGAAAAATTTTCCAGTATAGCTTTTTGTGTTTCTGCCTAGTAGTTAATTTTATTAATCGAAAAGTTTAAAAATATATAATTTAATATATAGTTTAGAATATACATAATAGACTGAGGGAAAAAATGAAAGATAATTTTGATATCTTTTTTAGAAGAAAGCCAGCTTTAATGTTGATAGCTCTAAAAAAGGTTTCAAGGGCGAGGTATGGAAGTATTTTGGCTAAAGAGGTTGATTGTACATATAGTCATGCTGTTAAGATATTACAGACTTTAGAAAAATTAGGTTTAGTTACTTTTGAAAAAAAAGGGAGGACAAAGTTAATTAAGCTGACAAAAAAAGGTCTGGAAATTGCCGATAATATTGAAAATATAAAGAGAATTGTTGGTTAATTATTATTAGGCCCGCTCACTTATAGCCCGCATATTTAAAATAAAATTCTCACCACTCTATGCTCTTCTCGCACAAAGACTCATAAATATTTAATATCAATAAAAATTTGTCTCGTCTCTATGCTCGACCTTTACTTTCTCCAAAATATACACCAGAAGCAATAATATGAGCTACTCTTAATGGTTCAGGAATTGTTGAATGTAGAGAAGTTAATTTTAAAATCTTTTCAGCTTTTTTTAAGGATATACCCGCTAACTGAATATAAAGATTTTTTCTATTTACATTTGAATTATGGATTTTGCCAGCTTTTCTTATTATCTTTTCACCTTTTTTATTTATTTTTTTTAGAGCTTTAAGAAATTTTTTCATTTCTGGTTTTTTTCTCATTACTATAATGACTGGCAATTTTGTTTTTTTGCTAACTTCTTTAATGTCCACAAGATTGAAACCCGCAAGAGTTATACCGTCTATCATTATAATTTGAAGTTGGTCTTTATGTTTTGTTTTTTTAATTGTTTGAATAATTTTTTTTGTCGCATCTCTTCCATCTCTTTTTATTTTAAAAGAGAGCAAGCCGTCAATATAACTTCCCCCTCTATAAACTACTCCTATACACAATACATTTTTATCTTTTCTTGTGTAAGGAGAGTCATCTATTCCTAAAATTCTGATTTCTTTTTTTACTACTTTTTTCATATTACCTACTCTTTAATACACCAACTTTTTTACAATATTTGTTTATAGGACATTTACTACAAAGAGGACTTCTTGGCTTACAAATAGTTTGGCCATGCAAAACAAATAAACTATTGAATTCTCTCCAGTATTTTTTTGACAAAATTTTCTCAAGCTCCTTTTCTGTTTGTTCTGGTGTTTTTGTTTTTATCCAACCTAATCTGTTTGGAATTCTGTGGCAGTGTATATCTATTGGTAGTGCTAACTTGTTGAAAGCAAAATTTAAAACTATGTTAGCTGTTTTTCTTCCTATACCTTTAATACTAAGAAGTTCTGATTCTGTATCTGGAACTTTTCCTTTATATTTTTTTAATATAACTTCAGAAACAGATTTTATAGTACGAGCTTTATTTTTATAAAAGCCAGACGAGTAGATTAATTTTTCTAATTTTTTGATAGGCAAGTTAGCTATTTTCTTTGGCGTATCTGCAACACTAAACAATTTTTTAGAAACAATTTCTGTATTTTTATCTTTAGTTCTAAGTGAGAGAAGACAAGCAATTAAAGTTTTGAATGCCTTTTCCTTATCCTTAGTTTGAGAAGTTCTTCTTATTGTTGGTTTTCTATGTTTTTTGTAATAATTCTCTAATGTATTTATTGCCTTCGCTATTTCTTGTTTTTTTACTGTTTTTTTCATTTTTTAAAAAACTGGAAATACCTTCAATATGGCTTATATTTAATTTTAAAAGCAAGTTTCTAAGAGTATTATCAAGATGGACTCTTCTCTTACTTAATTCTGATTTTATAAGCAAATAGAGTTTCTTCCCTCTTTTGTCAAAATCTGTTAAAATACAAATTTTTTTTCTGCCAGCAAGATTTTCAATTTCCTCTATTTTTTCACATATAGTTTTAGATGTTTCATGAATCATGAAAATATTTTTGAAACCTAATTCTTGTAAGGCTTTTTTGTCTTTTTTACCTTCTACAACAACAAGCATATCTTTTGCTTTTTCAATTTCTTTTTCTATATTCTTAGTCATTCTTCAGTTTTAATCTATCTTTTTTAAATCCTTTTTTATTACCTCAATAATTTCTTCTTGTTCTTTTGTTGGATATTTTCTTTTTATTTTTCCTTTAATAAACTCTCTTACTTTTCCTGTTTCTTCACTTAAAGTGTATACTGAAGCTTTTGTTGTTGATGAGGTAGCTAAAGCTGCAATATGTCTTGCGCAAAATTCTGGTTCTATTTCTTCCTTATCTATACTAAAAAGGCTGACATTTAGATATACTGGGGGGCTGTAAATATAACCTTTTTTGTCTATCAAAACTGCTCCATCCTCACCAACCTTTTTTAATATTTCTCTAGCATTTTCAGAGCTGATATAGGCAATTTCATTAAAATCTTTAAATTCTTTTTTCTTTCCTAAAGGATATGCTCCTCTTGCCAAGACATTTGGCAAATCTGAATAAACTACAAGGAGACCATTATGATTTTTACTTTCACTTATTTCTTTAAGCATTTCAAAAATTTTATTTCTTATTTCTGTTTTTCTCATTCTGGCCGGAGCCCTTGCTTCTACTTCTTTTTTATTAAGAAAAAGAAGTTTTTATATTTTGTCTAAAAAAACAGAAAGTGGACCTGGAGGGATTTGAACCCTCGACACCCAGATTAAGAGTCTGGTGCTCTAACCAGGCTGAGCTACAGGTCCTTGAACGAAGAGGCGAGACTAACTTTTTTAACCATCCACGAGCCTCTGCGAGTATATAACTCAAAAGATATTCTTCATTTAAATATTTTTAGAAATCTATTTGTACTCTCTACTCAAGCACAGATAACCCAATAACACAACAAACATTACTGTTATCTGTACTCTCGCCACGTATGTTTACATTTCGTACATCTATAGAAACGGGTTTCTGCTTCATCTGCAGCACGAGTTTGAGCAGACCAGAAATAAGCTTCTCTATTTCCACATTTTGGACATGTTTCAGTTGTGGTTGGAAAAACATCTGTATCCTTGTCTTTAATAATACCAACTTCTTGTTTTTTAGCAATTTTTTCACTTGCTTCTATTTTAACTTTTTTCTTAGCAACATAATTGCATTTTGCACATCTATATTTTTTATTCTTTTCGATTAAAACAGAACCACATTTTGGACAAAATTCCATTATGGCTGTTATTTTTGACTATATTTAAACTTTACTATTTTTGTTTTATAACAAAAAGAAAAATTATCTAAGGTTTTGGAAAAGCTTGACAAAAGCAAGTTTGACCCACCCTAAAAAAGGAATTCTAAATACAGCTTTTCCTATTACAGCATTTTCAGGTATGGATTTTTCAATAGAGAGTTGTCCAGAATTATTGTCACCTTTTGTTTCATAGTAAACTTTTCCATTAATTTCTTTAATTTTAACTATCCTATGGATAATTGGATGTTTTTTTCCAGCTTCGAATATAATTATATCTCCTACTTTAAGATTGTCTTTTCTTGAAACCACTACAATATCACCCATTTCAAGACCTGTTTTTAAAGGCCATTTTTCAGCTTCTGTTTTGTTTAGTCCCATGTTAAAATACCATTTACTTTCCTCTTTCCACCAAATTTCAAAATTATCTTCTAAACCAATAACATTACCTATAAAAGAGCCTGGATGATGCATGCTTCCACTCTCAACTACAACCAGGGGCATACTTGTACCTAGAAAGAGAGAAAGAAAAGGAAAGAAAATAAACTTTACTATGATAAAAGCTAAAATTAAAGAGAATAACCAACTAAGCAGTGAGTCATCTTTCCATAAAAAATCCCATATTTTTTTTGCTATTTGTTTAATTGTCATCTTTTTATACATAAACTTACGCTTTTAAATGTTTTTATTTTTTATTCAAGAGTAGTAAAATAAATGAATTTATATATAGAATTTAGAAAACTAAAAACCGAAAACTTTATAAATATATATCTTTTGTATATACCAGTATGTATACACATACCTCCTTTCAACTGTCTTGTCTTTTCTGGCAAGGCGGTTTTTATAATCAAAAGTCCAGAAAATTTTAAATTTTCTGCTGATTAAACTTCAAAAATTCAACATGACAGATATATTTGATAATAAAGTATTATGTAAAAATTGTGGAAAAGAAATGAAAAAAGCTAAATTAGTAAAGAGGGGTTTCCAAATGCGTGCACTAATATGTGAGAATTGTGGCAATAAAATTATTCATCCGCAAGATGAGTTAGAATATAAAAATTTTCTTGGACTAAAAAACAAGGTTTTTAAAGTTAAGTTACGACTTGTTGGAAATAGTTATGCTGTATCAATTCCTAAGGAAATAGTTTCATTTATGAGAGAACAAGAAAAAATGTTTAATGATCTTGTTAAGTTAACTTTTGAGGATGCTAAAAAATTAAAGTTAATATTTGATTGAAAATGCCACAAGAACAAGAAGTTAAGTTGAAAGTTGTAGAAGCATTACAAGATGATGCATACAAAGGAATAGCTAGAATTGATACTGAGATAATGAGAAGATTGAGGGTGAGAAGAGGAGATGTTATAAGTATAACTGGAGGAAGAGAGACTGTAGCTATAGTAGATAGAGCTTATCCTGCTGATATTGGAGAAGGAATAATAAGAATAGATGGTATAATAAGGAGAAATGCAAGAACTGGAATTGGCGAAATAGTTTCTGTTAAAAAAGTTGAAATAAAAGAAGCTAAAAGAATCAATATAGCTCCAAGTCAAAAGGGAGTAATGGTACAAGCAGATCCAGAAGTTTTGAAAAGGGGCTTGTTAGGAAGAGCAGTAGTTAAAGGCGATGTAGTTGTTTTAGGCGGGACAGCAAGAAGAAGGGATATTATGTCTGATATGGATTTATTTAATGATATTTTTGCTGAAGCTTTATCTGGAATAGGAGGTTTTGGCTTTTCTGGTTTACAGACTAGATTTTTAATAGTAAGTACACAACCTTCCCAACCTTGCATTATAACTGAAAATACAGATATAATTCTTAGTCCTAAGGCTGTAGAAATTACAGAAGAGAAAATACCTGATGTTACTTATGAGGATATAGGTGGTTTAAATGAGGAAATTAAGAAAATAAGGGAAATGGTAGAGCTGCCTTTAAAACATCCGGAGATTTTTGAGAGACTAGGGATAGAAGCTCCTAAAGGTGTCTTATTGCACGGACCACCAGGAACAGGAAAAACTTTACTTGCTAAGGCAGTAGCTAATGAGTCTGAAGCAAATTTCATACTAATAAATGGTCCAGAGCTGATGAGCAAATTTTATGGTGAGAGTGAGAAAAATTTAAGAGATAGATTTGAAGAAGCAGAAAAGGCAGCTCCCTCTATTGTATTTATAGACGAGATTGATGCTATAGCTCCGAAAAGAGAAGAATCTTATGGTGAAGTAGAAAGAAGAGTAGTCTCCCAGTTATTAACGTTAATGGATGGTTTGCAAAGTAGAGGAAGAGTAGTGGTTATAGGAGCTACTAACAGACCAAATGCTATTGATCCCGCTTTAAGAAGGCCAGGAAGATTTGATAGAGAAATAAGCATAAATGTTCCAGATAAAAAAGGCAGACTCGCAATTTTAAAAATCCACACGAGAAATATGCCTCTCGCAAAAGATGTTAACTTAGAAGAAATAGCAGGAGTTACTTATGGTTTTGTAGGAGCAGATTTGGCTTCTCTTGCTAAAGAAGCTGCTATGAATGTTTTGAGGAAAGTTTTGCCAAAAATAAAAATGGACGAAGAAGAGGAAATCCCAAAAGAAGTTTTGGAGAATTTGAAAATAACTAAAAAAGATTTTTCTGAGGCTTTGAAATCAGTTAGACCTTCTGCAATGAGAGAAGTTTTAGTTGAAACACCAAATATTAAATGGCGGGATGTTGGTGGTTTAGATAAAATAAAGCAGGAATTAATAGAAACAGTAGAATGGCCTCTGAAATATCCTGAGAATTTTGTGAGAATGGGCATAAATCCGCCAAGAGGAATTTTACTTTACGGACCTCCAGGAACAGGAAAAACTTTACTTGCTAAGGCAGTAGCTAATGAGTCTGAAGCAAATTTCATACAAGTTAAAGGTCCTTCTTTATTAAGCATGTGGGTTGGTAAATCTGAGGAGGGTGTTAGAAAAATATTTGAAAGAGCAAGGCAGGTAGCTCCCTGTGTAATATTTTTTGATGAGGTAGATGCTTTAGCTTCAAGGAGGGGTTTAAGTGTAGGGACAAAAGTTACTGATCAGGTTTTAAACCAGTTGTTAGCTGAAATGGATGGTTTAGAAGAGTTGCAGAATGTAATTGTAATAGGAGCTACTAATAGGCCAGATATGTTAGATCCTGCTTTATTAAGGCCAGGAAGATTTGATAGGATTTTATTAGTCGGTCCTCCAACTAAAGAAGGTAGATTAGAGATATTAAAAATCCACACGAGAAATATGCCTCTCGCAAAAGATGTTAATCTTGATAAATTAGCTGAAATTACAGAGGGATATGTAGGGGCGGATATTGAAGCTTTATGTAGGGAAGCTGCTCTGTTAGCTTTAAGAAAAGATAAAAATGCCAAAGAGGTTAAGAAAAAACATTTTGACGAGGCCATGAAAAAAATTAAAGCAAGTGTAAGTAAACAGGCAATTGATAGATATAAAAAAGTTGAACAAGACTACTTGAAATCAGCTAAAGCCGCTCTTGAGAATAATGCTGGTTATTTAGGTTAGAACTTTTATCTTATTTTTTGCGATTAAAACAGTATGTTCAGCCTGGGAAACTTTCCCATGACTTTTTTCTACTAATACAGGATAATTATATAGAATTCTTTCTTTTTCAAGGAAATTTAAGGCAAGCAAACTTTTTGTTCCAAACTCTTTAACAAGCCATCTTTCACAAAACGGCAAAGTTTTATATTTTTCTTCAATAAAAGCTAAAATCTTTCTTGCAAGCAAATTCCTTATCGGTTTTTTTTCTTGTAATATATAGATTCCAGAAGATTTGCTTTCGTTTACTAATCCAGAACCTGTTGTCGAAAAAGGTTCTATTGCATAAACTCCACTTCCTAATCTTGTTTTATTGTTATTATTGTAATTGGGAATAGTTAGACCTGCGTGAACTTTGTATTTTCCTAATTCATGTCCAGAAAGATTTCTTATTGGAGAAAAGTTGAAAGAGGTAATTGTTTCTTGTATAGCCTGACCAATTTTCCAAATTTCTATCCCTTGCTTTGTTACTTCAATAGCTTTTTGTAAAGCTTTTTCACTTGCAAGAATCAAGGTTTTGTTTTCATTATTATTTTCCAAATCTAATGAAAAAGCAGTATCTATGATAAAACCAGAAATATGTACACCTAAATCCACTTTTAATAAACCAGAAGCTTTAGTTTTATCATTATGTCCAGGTGTATAATGAGCAGCAATCTCATTAATGCTTAAATTAACAGGAAATGCTGGTTTTCCCCCTAACCTAACTATTTTATCTTCGATTTTTTCTGCTATCTCTATCAAAGGCACCTCTGACTTTACAGTCTCTCTTGCATATTCTTTAACTTCTTTCGCAATATGGCCAGCTTTTCTATATTCCTCAACTCCTTCTATTTCTTCTTTTGTCATTTTTTATATACATTAAGATAGTTTAAAAATTTCTTGTTTTTTTGGAATAATGCAGGTTTATAGAAAACTCTAAAAATTATTTTCTTTTATGCTTACCATGAATTTAAGAAAACTTGTTAAAAAGTTTTGGAATCAAGTTTATTGTAGTTTTTCTCGTTTTTATAATGATTTCTATCCTATCAAAGAACTTAGGAAATTAAAAAATAGAAATTCAGAGTTGGAGGAAATAAACGCTGGTTTATTAGAACAACTTGTAAGGAATGAAGCAGAATTAAAGCAAGCCTACTTTGGACTTGAACAGGCTGTAGAGGTTGAGACAAAATTAAAAAAACAAATTGAACTTCAACAAGGTTTAATTTCACATCTAAAACGAAATGAAAAAGAATATAAAAAAGCTATTTCAGAAATATTAAGAAGCTATCCAAGATTTTTAGGAGAGCTTATCACAAGTCTGACAAAAAAACCAGTTGCTATCCTTGATGATTCAGGAAAAATCGTTGCTGCTACGGAATCAATGAAAAAAATGTTTGGAGTTGAACATATAGAAGGTTTAGATTATAGAGAGATTATTAGAGTAGAAAAAGATTATGAAGAGAGATTTAGAAAATTTAATGAGGACTCTTCATTAAATGAAATTGAAGTAATTGCAAAAGTAAGGGGTGAAAATAGAAGAAGGGAGGGTCTGATTATCTCAAAAAGAACATCTCCAAGAGTTAATTTGGAAAGTATCCATTTTAGATATAAAGAAAAAATATCTGTGCCTATATGTACCTATATCTGTGCTAAAAAATCAAGAGTTGTTGTAAGAAAAGAAATTGAAAGACTAGTAAATTATATTGAGGGAATTATAAAAAAACATTAATCTGGGTTGTGAAGGTTCTGTTAACTTAAATCCTGATTTTATTTGATCGAAACCCATCAAGCTTTTTTTGTTCTGTGGCTTATTTCAATCTTTAATATTTAAACAACTAACTGAAATTTTATAAACTAACTTTTTCTTGATTATTTATGATAAAGTATTATAAAACAAAGAATAGGAAGTTAATAAAACTTGAACACAAAGTTGTTAATTCCTGGGTTCAGGTTATCGACCCTACAGAACAGGAAATCGAATATCTAGTATCTGAGTTTGGAATTGAAAAAGATTATTTGATAGACGGATTAGATATTTATGAAACTCCCAGAGTAGATGAGGATAATAAAATTATTTACATTTACTTAAGAGTTCCTACAAATAAAGGAGAATCTCCTACTTCAAGCTTTTTGATAATACTGACTCCGAAATATATTTTTACAATAAGTAAGGAAAATTTAGAAATATTTGAGAAAATAATTGAATCAAAAAGGCCAATAAATACTTCTTTCAAACTTAATTTTGTTATGAGATTCTTATCTTTAGTTTCTATATTCTTTAGTGTATATGTTAGAAAGATTATAAAAGAAGTGAAAAGAGATAGAAGCAAGTTAGCGAATTTGAAAGAGAGGGATATTTTAAGTTTAATTTTAAAAGAAGATATCCTGAATGATTATCTCTCTTCATCCTCCCCCTTGGTTGGAATGCATAAAGACCTTATGAAAATAAAAACCCTAAAATTCTCAGAGGCTAATAAAGAATTTATTGAAGATTTGGTTATTGATTTAGAACAGACGTATAAAACCTGTAAGTCTGCTTTGAAAAGCATCTCTAATATGAGAGATTACTACTCTGTAACCCTATCAAATGATTTGAATAAAATTATTACTATTCTGACTATATTCACTATTTTTTTGACTATCCCTACCTTATTCTCTGGGATTTACGGTATGAATATCTCTTTGCCTTTACAGAAACTCAGTTACGCATTTTGGATAATAATGGGGATAATTGTTCTGGTTTGGACAATAATGTTAGTTCTTTTAAGAAAGTTAAGAATAATTTAAAACCCATCAAGCTTTTTTTGTTTCATGCCTTCTAATAATTCTTTTGTATTTATATTAAAGACCTCAAAAATATTTTCTATAGCAGGTAAGATTTGATTGTTTAAATAATAATTTATGTCATACGCTCCTTTTTCTTCAGGCAACCTTGCTCGCTCCCTTACTAAAGCTTTTTTTTCTTTTGATTCGGCTATATAATAAGAGATAAGCATACCAGCGTCTACTGGCAAACCTAAAGATAACATTTTTTTAGCTATAGTTACATGCGGACCTTCTGATAGATACTCAGAAACAGGTTTTTTGAGTTGCGTTCTTATTATAAGCTGTTGCTTGTCAACTTTTCTATTTTTTATTTGCTTTATTATTTTCTTTACATATTGCAATGCTGATTTTTCATTACCTTCTCTTAAAATTTTTTCGAGAACTTTATTTTGAATTTCTCTTGACAAAAAGCACCAGTCCCTTCTTACTGTTTCAAATCCACGAATTTTTATCTTCCCTTTATAATTAATTAAAGCATACTTCTTTTTTGCTCCAAATTCTCCAGTACGTTTAGTTACCCATATCCCTCTTTTATAAAAATCCTCTAATTCGAGTTCCATAATCCCTGGAAGATTCTTGTTTATTTCTTTTAATAAGTTTAAAGTTTCTTGTTTTGTATGTTTGTTCAGCTCGAATGCTATAGAATCTGTATCACTATATATAACAGAAAAATTTTTTTTGTTTATTATATTAATTGTTTTTTTAATAAATTTTCTACTGATTGCTGTTGCAGCTGCTGAAGCTTCAGGACAATAATAGCGAGCTCCAAAAAATCCCTGGTAGCCGTAAGTTGCATTTGCAAGTAACTTAAAAGCATTGCTTCTAACTTTTTTTATTGGGTCTGGGTTTTTTTTCAATTCAACTTTATACTTTTTCCTTAACTTTATTATTTCCTCTAGGAGTTTGGGAATAAAACCTTTTTTCTTTGAAAAATAAATTCTTTTATCTCCCAAATCTACTTCTAAACTGTTTTTTTCTTTTTTTTCTCCTAAAAATGTAGTTTTTGATAAATTAAATGTTACAATTATAGAAGGCCAGTAACTTGTGAAATCAAAAATAGCAAGATTTTCGTAGAGAGCAGCTTTTGGTTGTAAGACAAAAGCTCCCTCATATCTTTTCCTAAATCTTCTTTTCTGTATTTCTTCATGGAGGGGTCTCTTTTCAGCTATTTCATTGAATCTTTCTAAATTATGCAAAAAATAATTTTCAACCAAACTACTCATTGAGTATCTTGTTATATTGAATAGAGGTTCTTGTATTATTTGTGTAAGGACTGACATGTCTTGCCATAATTTTTGGAATAGTTTGTAAGTTAGAATAGAATCTTGTAAGTTATATTTGAAATAATCTAACCAATCTTTTATTTTTCTCTCTTCTGAATTTAGGTTGTGGTCTATTTCCAGCTTTTTTTCTCCAAGCAATTCAAAAGCAACATCATTTAAACTTAAGGTTTCTGATTGTAAATATTGAGAATAGCAAGTTTCGATGAATTTCAAAATATCAATATGCACTAAACCTTTTATTCTTGCGTTTAATGGTCTGCCTCGAGAAAATATAATCCTGCTATTATCTTTGCCCAATTTTAAATCAATATGGTTTTTTTCAGCTCTTGCTCTTAGATATGGCAAATCAAATCCGTCTGAGAAGTATCCTGTTATTATGTCTGGATTTAATTTTTTAATGTAATTTTCAAAAGCCTCAATCATTTCTGCTTCATCTTTGAAATATTCTACATATTGAGGAACAGAAGAACATTTTTTCCAGGTAAGGACTTTTTTAACATTTTCAGAGACTAAAGAAATCATTAAAATGTCGCCTCTTCCAATCTCAAATTCTTCTGTTTCAATATCAAAAGCCAGAACTTTTGGTTTAAAAGTTGGCTGCTTTTTTAATTCTTCTGCTTTCTCTAACTTTAAAACAAAATCTACATCAAGAGAGTCAGATAAACCATTTAATTCATCAGAAGCTAGGATAGGGCCAGAAATATCATACCATATCAAGGGTTTCAGCTTTTTATTTATAATATACTTTGTAATTAGATTTATGTCTCTCTCACGAGTTTCAGATTTTGGATTAAGTTTTTTTATTTTATGAACTATTTCTGTCATTTTATTATATTCACAAAAAACTTTTATGGCTTTAACTGGTTTCTCCAAATAATTTTTATCTATTAATTCAGCTTTTTCCACTTCTTTTATTTTCTGTATTTTTTTTAGAAGTTTTTCTGTCACATTAAGGACGTAGAAAAAATTAACTGCCCTATCTATAACACAACAACTCTTTTTTTGTGAGGTTTTGCCAAATATCTTCATGTACGTTTTGCCCTCTATTGTTAAGTAGTCATAATCAAGAGGTATGAATTTTAGATTCATGATTGAAGTAATTTAAACAGATATTTAAAGTTTCATATCCCCCGATGTTATGTTACTTTGTAGTAGTGATAATAGAAAAGTTTATAAATATCATGAGCCTTTAAAAAATATGGATCCAAAAGAAGAATTTTATGATGGAAGAACTCCTGCTATAAGGAGATGGGAAACAAGAAAATTACGAGCTTTAGCTAGGGGCGATTTTGCTGATTATGCTAGAGCTTGTGATGCTCTTGGACAAAAGCCAGAGTTCCCTGACTTTTATGAAAGAGGCAGAGCTGACTTAGAATCTGATTTAGAAAATTTAGCTTATAATCATGGAGATTTTCAAGTTAGTAGAAATATGGCAGAAAGAGAGAGATGGGGCAATATAACTAAAATAGCTTTAAAAAGATTCCCAGAATTAGAGAGGGGGGAGAGAATTAGTGTTACTGAAATTAAAAGAAGATTAGGACAAATTAGAAAAGCTGGCTACGATGTCAGGCCATATTCTAAAATGAGAAAAGAAGAAGCATGGGGATATTTAATGCAGATTAGGAGAGAAGTGTATGAGAAAGCAGGACAATATTGCCCTGAAGTTCTTGCTGAGATTAAAAAAAGGAATATGAGGCAAAAAAGAGATGCAAGGAAAATAAGATAAATATCAAAATAATGGATATGGTTTTAGTAAATGGAATTTATGTTCCTATTGATGACATTGATAAAAAAGATATACTTGAAACTTATAGGATAATCAGAAAAAAATTAGAAAGAGAAACTTTGAATGTGTTAATGAGAAAAAAGCTCCAGTAAAAGAAGAAAGGCAAAACGAGAACATATTGATTTGTATGTATAGGTAATTTTTTATATTATCTTTTTCTTATTTTTATATGGGTTTGAATATAGGAGAGATTATACAAAAAAAAGCTATTGAGTTTAATGATTTGAAAGGAAAGATAATAGGAGTGGATGCTTCTAATATTATTTACCAGTTTCTTTCAACAATAAGACAGCCAGATGGAACTCCTTTGCAAGATAAAAAAGGTAGGATTACAAGCCATTTAAGTGGTTTATTTTACAGAAATATTAATTTATTAAACGAAGGCTTAAAGTTGGTGTATGTTTTTGATGGTAAAATGCCTTCTTTGAAAAGGAGTACTATAGGTAAAAGGGAGGAGGTAAAGGAGAAGGCAAGAAAGAGATATGAAGAGGCGAGAAAAAAAGAAGATATTGAAGTTATGAGAAAATATTCTCAACAATTAGCTAGATTAACTCCTGAAATTAAAGAAGAAAGTAAAGAGCTTTTGGAAGCAATGGGAATTCAGGTTGTTCAGGCTCCTTCTGAAGCTGAGGCACAAGCTTCTTATATGTGTAAGAAAAGGAAGGTTTATGCTGTTGCTTCTCAAGACTATGATGCTTTACTTTTTTCTACACCAAGATTGTTACAAAATTTAACTTTAGCAAGAAAAAGAAAGACAATAAGTGGTTATGTTGAAATAAGCCCGCAAATGATTGAACTTGACAATGTTTTGAATTCTTTAGGAATAAATCAAGATCAGCTTATATGTTTGGGCATTCTTTCTGGAACAGATTATAACCCTGGTGGTATTAGAGGAATAGGTCAGAAAAAAGCTTTGGAATTAGTAAAAAGATATAAGTATCCTGTGAAAATATTTGAAGCTGTAAAAGAGCAGGTTGATTTTGACTGGCAAGAAATTTTTGAATTGTTTCATAAGCCAAAAGTAAAAGATGTTGAAATTAAATTTCCAAAATTACAAAAGGAGAAAGTTAAGAAAATTTTACTTAATAGAGATTTTTCTGAGAGTAGAGTAGAAAGTGGTTTAGAAAAGCTAAATAAAGCTATAGAAGAAAGGAAACAGAGGACGCTTTTCTAATAAAAAAGTATGACCGAACCCGAGCTTGCGAGGGTGAGGGAAGTTTGTTTTAGAAAGAAATTTAAATATTAAAAATATGTAAAAATATGAAAAAAGAGTTTATTATAGGGGGTTTTGTGGTATTAATTTTAGTTTCACTTTTTTCTATTTGTTTTGTCTACGCCCAAGATAATGGTGAGAAAAGTCCTGAAGATGCTGAAGATATAAAACAAGAAGCAGAGAGATTAGGACAAGAATTAAAGCAAAAAGAAAAAAAGGTTTTGGAAACAGAAATTGAAATCCCTGAAAATTTACAGGTTGTTGTGAGAATTCTTTTTGGAGTTAAAGGCAGTATAAATCTACAAGAGTTTGTGGTTTTAATTGCTGTTTGGGTTATGTTGTTGCTTATTATAGTAAGTTTTTTACAGCTAACTCCTCTTCTTAGTGGATGGAAATCGTGGGCGGGGGCTATTACTATCACTTCCATTATATCAGTAATAGGGGTTGTAAGAAACATAAGTATATTTTTCTTCAATCTTGGAAATGCCTTTTCTTTTCTTCAAAAATGGAGTATTTTGAAAATTGTTTTTGTCATTGTCTTAGCTATTGTTTTAATTTGGCTTGCTAGTTTTGTCTCTAAAATTATAAAGAAAAAATTGATGTTAGAGGAAGCAGAGATGAAAGGAGCAAAAGCAGGGGCAGGGGCTAAAATAATGGAAGAAACTTTTGAGCAGGTAACTGGAGAATAATTATTTCTTAATTAATCCTTTTGTGAATTTTTCAAGTGCTTTTTGTCTTGTTTCGGTTTCTTTTTCCCTTTTCTTTTTCTCTCTTTCTTTTAAGTATTTGGAGAGTATGCTAAAGAGATAATAAAGCAAAACAAAAATTAGTATTATGACTAGTATCATTGAGATATTCCATAAAGTCCCTTTTTTTGCAAATACGAGCCAGCCAAGAAAGTTTATAATCATTTTTAGGACCTGAATTTGGGCTAGAATTATAGCGAGTGCTGCTCCTATGAGATAAGCAGACCATCCTTTTACTAAACCCCAGGAGTTTATTATGTCTCCTGATTTTAAAACTATGAAAAGCCAGAGAATTATTATTGCAAGTAAGGTTATTGAAAATGAGTAAGGTTGGCCAAATAAAATTCTGAAAACTATGCTAATTTTTGTAAAAAAAGTATCTGCAGCAGAAATAAGCTCATTTTTAAGGAAAATTTTTGGCCACTCTTTACTTAAATACTGCCATTCGGTTTCTGTTTTATTTTTTACCCCCTCTATCAATTCCTCTGGATCTTGTCCTAATTGAGGAGGCAAGCCAGGAGGTGTTTCTTGTGCTTTAGTTAAGTTAGTTTGGATAAGAGTTATGGCTAGTAGATTTAGGAATAATAAACTTATTAATAATATACCTGCTTTTTTCATGATAGAAATAGTTAGAAGGAGTTTTTAAAGTTTTTAGTTAATCACCAGCACCAGTGGCTCTTCTTGCTGCTTCTCTTTCTGCTCTTCTTATATCCCACACTTCTTCTAACATTTCTTCAGTAGCTTCTGTATGTTCTTCTATAAAGCGTCTTACTATCATCCTTAGAATTCTTTTGTTGAATGCAAAAACTATTGTAGCTATTATTGCTGTTGCAAGAATTATACCATTTAGAATTCCGCTTCCTTCTTTACTAAAAAACCAGTCATAAACAAATCTATAAATTGAATATACAGCAAATAAACCCCATGCAAACCATTGCAGCATGACAAGTTGAACTTTGCCTTCTGTAGCAGTTGCTGCTTTGTAAGTAAATCCTGCCAAAAGTGCTAGGGGAATTAGAGTTGTTAGAGTTAGCCCCAAAGCAGTATAAGAAATAAGTAAGCTATACACCTCTTTTGGAGTTATATAAGCAGTAGCAAGAAATGCGATAAGAGCAGACAATATGATCACTAGGGTTTGATGTTTTTTAAAGATTGCTCCTAAAACAAGCATAATTACAATAGTAATCATAACAAAAAAGAAAATTTTTGCTATATTTGGAGTCAAATTTCCTTCTGTCCAACCAGTTCTTGAAAATAAATCTGAAAATGTTCCTGCTATTATCTTCATAGTATCTTTGGCTTTTTCTCCTGCATCTTGGGCAGCAACAAAATTAGCCAAAAAAGAAACCATCAAAACTACTAATAAACTTAAAGCCAAAATTTTCCCTGCTTTTTCCATACTCATTTTAATCTTTTTATGTTTTTAAATATTTTGTTTATTAGCTTTTAAAAATTCTCGCTTCATCATCCCTAAATACAGTTTGATTAAAGTCCAATTATTTTACCCTTCTTCCTAAAATGTCTGCTAGTGTTTCTTTTTTCTTTTTCTTTCCCCACAACCAATTCTGCCACCATTCTTTCCTATTATCATTCTCTCCAGTATAAGCCAATAGCAATATTATGATAAAAGCAATGGTAAGTAACAGCAAAAATAATTGACTGGCTAAAAACTGCCAGACTGGTAAGATAGGAGTGTCTAAAATCTCATAGGGCAAGAAATCATAAGGATCAAAACTCCTTAATATAAGCCATAAACCAAATAAACTTATAAATAAACCAATCCCCCCTATTAGACTAATTAAAGTTTTAATTAAAATTATGGTTCCTAAAATTATTGCTACAATTAAAAGATAATTTCCTATAGTTTCACCAACATAACCATAAAAATATGTTCTTTGAGATATAGTAACACTGATAAACAAAGAGATAACAAGAGAAATAACTACCGCCACTCCAATATTTTCTTTCATTGTCTTAGAGAGAGCATAAAAAGTCATTGCAAAAATGACAATAAAAATCAAGGCAAAAACAAACCACTCATTATCAAGTAGTTGGGAAGGAGAATACCAATACCAACCATTATAAGCAAAGACAATAGGTAAGCAAAATAAAAATAAGATTAATATTGGGAATTTCATTTTCTCCTATATCCAACAATTTTCTCACCCTGATAAATAGGAACCTCTTCCCCTAATTGTTTGCCCCTCTTCATCTGTTTTAAAAACAAAAAACCAGTTACAATAAGAATTAATCCGATTACAATTGTCCAAAGAATATTAAATTGAGATATCAGAGGAAGGTTAATCTTTAAGAGATTTAAAACTATCAAAGCTAAACCAAGCAATATTAAAACCCAGCCCAAAAGTTTTGCCATTTTCTTTTCTCTTTTATTCTTTTTAAGAAAAGAAGTTTTTAAATTTTTCCACAGGTTTTTAAATATAGGTTCTTTGTTTTTTTTATGAATAAAGTAAAAGTTCCAAGTTCATATGATTGTATAGGAAGTATTGCTATCTTAAAATTTCCACAAGAGACAAAGCTGAGGGAAAAAAAGAAAATAGCTGAAAAATTGTTGGGGGAAAGGAAGAATATTAAGACAGTTGTGGAGAAAATAGAGAAAGTTAAAGGAAGATTAAGAACTTTTAAAACAAGATATCTGGCTGGCGAAAAAACTAAAGAGACTATACATAAAGAATCTGGTTGTTTATTTAAGTTAGATGTTGATAAGACCTATTTTTCTCCTCGTTTAAGTGGAGAAAGATTAGAGGTAGCTAAGAAAATAAAAAAGAAAGATAAAGTTTTGGTGATGTTTTCAGGAGTTGCTCCTTATTCTATTGTTATAGGGAAAGTAAGTAAGCCGAGAAAAGTTGTGGGTGTCGAAATAAATAGAGTAGCTAGCAGATATGCGAGAGAAAATGTAAAGTTAAATAAGTTAGATAATGTTGTTGTCTTACAGGGAGATGTAAAAAAGATTGTTCCAGAGTTAGCAAAAAAAGAAAAATTTGATAAGATAGTTATGCCTCGTCCTCAATTAAAAGAAAGTTTTTTAGATCTGGCTTTTAAAGTTTGTAAGAAAAATTCTGAGATTTATTATTATGATTTTGGTAGAGATGTAAGTGGAATTTTGGAGAAAATTTATAAAGAAAGTAAAAAAACAAGAAATAAAATTGAAATTTCAAAAGTTAAAAAAGCTGGGGAGATAGCTCCTTATAAATATAGGTGGAGGATTGATATACGAATTCTTAATTAGTTTTTGTATTTTGAGCAAGTTAAGAAGCAAAATTGATTTTTAAGCTTTATAAGTAGAAAAATTCTGTTATGTAGCAATTGTTCTTTTATATATTTTAATATCATTTGGAGGGATTATTCCGCGATAAGCGCAAGTTCCTCTTATTTCCAAACTTTTCCTCCAATTTTTTCTTAATACAACTGCAAAGCCAGAATCTTCGTCTGGAAAAAGATAATGAGAAGAAACTCTTGCCTCTAAAACAACTGGTGTGCCCCCATAAACTTCCACAGCGCGATAACCAATGTTCCTTGCTTTTTCTGGTGTTGAAGCAAGATAAACTAATTCTGGATTAGAACTCATATCTATCCAAGATTCTGGGACATCCCAATTTGAGATACCAGTATACTTTCTTGGAAGAAGTCCTTGCTTAAAAATTCTTTCCAAAAAAACAGAACTGGTTCCATGGTATAATACTAATATTTCTTCTTGAGATACAGCAAGGCATGGCATATTACTACTTAATAATTAATATTTTTTAAAGTTTTCTAAATCCTTTTTCTCTTTGGTAATACCTTCCCCTCATAATTTTTACTTAGAGCCCCAATTTTTAATTTCTGTATTTCTTATATGATTCCTGAATCGATTATTTGAGTAAGAGGAATTTTTTCTCCCGGTTCTGTGTTGAAGAAAGAATTTCCTAAATAAGGCATGTCAGGCATTCTTAGTTCATTTCTTTTAATCCTATCTCTGAACTCATCTAAGGTTTCAACAACATAGCTCTCCATTTTCCCCTCCAGATATCTTTCAGGATGTTTTAAAGTATCTCTAACTTGTAAAAGATTTGTTGGGCGAGCCACAAAGCAATAATTTACAATGCTGTTGTGATAATCCTCTGAAAGCATTTCAGTTGGGGTGCATGCAACTCCAATTAGTCCTAATGGTTGTGTAGAAAAACCAAATTCTTCTGCCCCCTCTTTTACACAACAGCTTATTGGATCCAGATTTAAAGATTTTACAGATTTTGGAGTCTCTATTTTTCCGCCAGCATATCCCGGATAATTATCCCTTTTCCTTTTTATGAGGACAGTATGTAGAATTTCGCTTTCATTAGGTCTGTAAACAAGCAGCATACTTGATACAGCTAAACCACACCCTAATCTTCTTTCATCAGTTTCAGTTTGAGGAGGAACACTAATGCAGGGGATTCTTTTAAACCAAGAAGTATCTAATTTATGCCAATCAAAATGGTAAGCTATATCTGTTGCTATTCTTGAAACAACTTGGTTATCTGGAACAACCCATTCAATCGGTACCCTTTTGGAAGTGTCTCCAAAACGAAAAGCGAAACCACTCCCCCCTATTCCCTGCCCTGAATCTGCAACATATACTTGCCTACCATCATTTCCTTTTCCTGTTTCAGTTCCTTCTACGAAACCCAAGAAAATATTTCTAAAAATCCATTGATTATCATGCCTGCTTCTTGTAGGTATTACTGCTCTTAAACCTAAACTTTTCTGAACTTCTAAACCAGTTTGTTCTTGAAATCTTTCAACAGCTACATCTTCTAATGTCTGTCCTGGTTTAGGAGCTCTAAATCTCAATCCAGGAAACTTTAATTTAGGATTTTGTCCTCTGTCAGAATTAATTAAAATATATTGGGGTCTTCCATAATATCTTGTTATCCCTATAAATGTAATACTACTCTCTGCATAATTTGGGTCTTTTTTAATTTGTAACGACATCTCTTATTAAAAAGTTCGGTTGTTTAAAAGAATTATTATATTAAATTATATTCTTTTTTTTAACTATATCCTCTTTTCTATTTTTACAGCAGTAGGGGCTTCTCCACCATGCCATGTGAATCTTGGTCGAATTCGGCAGGGATATATACGTTCAGAATTGTCATCAAGTATTATTGCTGAACCCTTTAATGCTGGCAAGTCATCCATATATTTTTTAATGTCTGCGAGTAAGTAAGACTGCATTATCTCATTTAAAGCTGTAATGTCTGGTAAGGCAGTAACTCTATGGCTTATTATGATGTCAGCTTGGGTAATTGCGTCTCTTGCTAAAGCTCCTGGTTGTTGAGTTGCCATAACAAGGGATAGGCCTGGTTGTCTCCCTTCTCTTAAAATCTGTATAAGGGCGTCAGTAGCTGAAGTTTTCCCTTTATCAGGCAAAAATTCATGGATTTCGTCAATAAAAAGCCAGACAAGAGGCATTTCTCTTTCTGTTTTGAAGCTTAGGTAATCAACTCCATGCTGAACTGCTTGTATTTCCTCTGCTTTCCTTGACAACATTCTTTGATTAAATAGTTTTCTTGAAATTAAACTAATGACTAAAGCACGAACATTAAAAGCTCCAACTGAGCTGTACATAGATAAATCTAATACTGTTGTTTTTCCTCCCTGGACTAATTCTGAAATAGGTGTTGCTTTATCAGAGAAGACTTTCCAAGAGGAAGCAGCTTCAAATAAACCTATAGCTGAATTTTTTGTTTCTTTTCCAGAAGATGTATCTTTTTCTATAGTTGTGATTATATCCTTTATATTGAAATTTCCTATTGTTTCTTTAAGTTTAGTTATTGTCCTTTCTATTAGTACAGAAGTTGGATGAGTCATATCCAAATTGAAAGTTAAAATCCAGTCTTCAGCTTCAAGTTCAGAAGGGTTTATGCTAAATTTTTCGTCTATTGGGAGCCCTTTTTTTTCATACTTTTCAAAGTAACCAAAAGGAACAAAAATTCTTACTGGTGTTTTTTTTGGCTTTAAGTTCCATTGCTCTAACAAATCTCTTTCTTTTTCATTTTCATACTTCATAGTCCAGAAAATCCCCATTGTGTCAAAGATTAGGCCAGCAATATTCTTTCTTTCTTCACTCGGTAAACTTGCTAATTCTTCTGCTATTACACTTAGAGTATATGATTTTCCAGAACCACGCTTTCCAGCAACAAGAATTACATGACTTCTCGCTATATCCATATATATAGGATTAGATAAAGAGGTATATTGTCCCATTTTTACATAGCCTTTTCCTACGAAAATTAAACCTTTTTTACCAAACCTTTTTTTATCTGCTTCATCTCTACCTACTATTATATCATATGGCATAATTGGATTAAAGAAAATGAATATATAAATTTAATTAAGCAACACAAGATTTATAAATGCTAATTTTCTAAGAAAAAAATGATGAAGAACAAGGAAATTAGAGAAGAAGTGAATGAAGAAGAATATAAAGAAGATAAGAGAAAAGATTTTGTTTCTGCGATAAGGGAAAATCCTTGGATTATTTCTACAATTACTCTTGGAGTTCTTTGTTTAATATTACTTATTTTAGTTTTGAAACCACAAGCAACTGGAAATGTTATTAAAGGAGATGACGCTGGAGAAAATTTAATTGAATTCGCTAAATCTAGAGGAGTTAATTTAGAAGTTGTTAATGTTCTTGATAAAGGCAGTTTTTATGAAGTAGTTTCTTTAATGAACGGAGAACAAACATCTTTTCCGGTAACAAAAGATGGCAAATATCTTCTGTCAGTTATGATTCCCATAACTGGACAAGTGGTTCAACAAACACAGCCTCAAGAAGTAGAAGACTGGTCTGTTTTTGAGAATTCCTTACCAGAAGATTTAAAACAAACTATCTTGAGTTTTCCAGACTCTGAAACAAGTCAGACCTCTAATCAGAGAGTTATTGAATTTGAAGATTATGAAGCTTGTGAGAATAGTCTTATAGTTTTTTATCATCCTGGTTGTGGTTGGTGTAAAAGATATTATCCTGTTCTAGTAGAAGCTAAACAGGATTATCCTGAGTTTGAGATTTATGCTCTGGACATGAGCGAAAATGGAGATATCGCAGATAAGTATGGAGCTAGAGGAACTCCAGCAAATATAATTAACTGTAAATATTTTGCTAGCGGGTATATGGACAAGGAAGTTCTTTATGATATTTTAGATCAATATAGTTAATGTGTTCTCTAAATAAGTTCTCTTTAAAACTATATACTTTACTATACAAATATTTATATATTAGTTTCCCTTATATATAAGTATATCTAATAAATTTAAGAAAAATAAAAAATGGTGAGAAAACCTTTAACAATATCTATTGAAAAAGAGGTGTTGAAAAAATTTAAGCAGTATTGTGAAGATGAAGCTATAAATTTATCAAGAAAAATAGAGAAATACATGAAAGAAGAGTTAAAGAAAAAGAAGAAGTAAAATGTCTAATGAAATTGGGAATAAAAAAATTGATAAGTTAGCATTAGTCATTGGCCACATATATGGAGATGGGGGAATTACAAGTAAAGGGAGAATTCATTATTGCAACTCAGAAGATTTTCTTATTAAAGAGTTTGTGAGTTCTATGAGTAAGGTTTTTGAAGTTAAACCATGGATTAATAAAGAACCTAATGTTACTAGAATTAAATATCGTGTAGAAATAGGTAGGGTTCTTTGGAGTATTTTTGGGAAATTTAGTTCAGGAAAAGATACAAAGATAATAACAAAAGAAATACAGAACATGCCCCTAAAATGGAAAATCAAAATGTTAAGAGCGTGGTTTAATGATGACGGAAGTGTTTCTAAATACGGGGTTGTTGCTATCAAACAAAAACTTAAACCTTTAATTCTTTTTATTAAAGAAACTTTAGATGAACTCCAGATAAAATCACAAATAATGGAAGATCATGGAAAATGGCTCTTGAGAATTTGTGGATATGAAAATTTAGTGAAATTTAGAGATAAGATAAATTTTTCAAAAGGTTATCGGAAGGCTAAGGCATTAAATGAAATTATAAATAATATTAAGAACCCACATTTTCAAATGAAAAATAGAATTTTAGAATTATTAAAAGACTCGCCTAAAACAAGAAAAGAATTAGCTACATCCCTTAAGATAGAACTGGGCACTATTTATGGCCATTTGCATGGATGGAAAAGGAAAATTAGAAAAAGTAATTTGGGTCTTATAGATTTGGGTTTAGTAAAGATTAAAAAAGAAGGAAGAATAAATGTTTATTCAGTTCAATGCTGATTTAGAAACTCAATCTCTTTTTCATCTAATTTTAATTCTTCCCGAATTTTTTCGTTTTTCATTATTTCTCTAATTATAGGAAATTCTTTTATTGTTCTTTTTATGCTAGTATGAGTAGCTTTTGCATATTTTTTAGCTATACTTTTCTTATATTTTTGTTTTTGATTGAGGTGCCAGATTTTCAATATGCGAGAAGGTCTTTTGTATTTAGTAAATCCTATTTTAACCTGTCTTTTAGCTGTGGCCATACCATAAGACAATAGGAAATTTTGATAGATTAGAAAACGCCAGTGTTGCTGTCTATGTATTCTTCCACGAAAAACATCTGCTTTACTTAAAGCTTGAAAAGCTTTGTAAAGTTCCTCTCCTTTATATTCTAAAGGCAGGTTTTCTTCTAACCACAAAAGAATTTCATCAAGAGAAAGGGAAACTTTATCATACAAAAATAAAGTCTCTTTTGTTGGTAATTGCTGAAAAACTTGTTTTAATGTATTAAAAATATTTTCTTCTTTGTCTCTTTCATGTATCTCATCATGAGAAGTTTCAGAATCTATACCTTGTAAATCATTTATAGCTGCCCTAACATCACCTCCTGATTTTATTGCTATACTTTTTAACAAATCCTCTTTTATTTCAAGAGACTCTTTTTCTGCTATCTCTTTAAGAATCTCGAATATAATTTTATAGTCTATCTTTTCTAATTGTACTAATTCTGCCTTTCTTCTTAATCCTGAAAATTTTTTATGCCAAATATCATTTGCTGTTATTATGATAGGAAAATTTGTTTTTTGTATAAGTTTTGTTAGTTCTTGTAAGCCTCCAGAATCGTCTCTTGAAATACCATCGACTTCATCTACTAATAGGACTTTATTTTTTCGAAAAAGAGACTGTTGTTTAGACGCTTGCCCTATTATTCTTGCCACCTGTTCTTTATTTCTTAAATCAGAAGCGTTTAATTCAATAATTTCAGAGTTTGTTTCATTAGCAAGGGCATAAGCTAAAGAGCTTTTCCCTGTTCCTGCATGACCTAATAAAATTAGAGCTTTCTTTTTAGGAAAATTTTTTATAAAAAACAGAACTCTTTCTATAGCTGAATTTTGTCCTTTAATATCAGAAAATCTTTTTGGCCTATATTTTTCAGTTAATGTCATTTTAAATTATTTTTACATCTTTCCATGACCAGCAATCACGAAGGAAGCTAGTAAAGCTTCTAATTGGATAAACTCATCACTTCCTTCAACTAATCTAAATTCTATTTCGCCAGTTTTTTCTGTTAACTTAACCTTTAATTCTGGTTCTATGTTAAGATTCCAGATTTCCTTTTGTATCGCTTTAATTACATCTTGTCCTGAAATGCTTTCTTTTAACATTATATCAAGTAATTTTTCTCTTGCATTTTGAAAGTCTCCAGATAAAGCATATTCTAAAACTATTTTTATGTCAGAAGGTTTTGCTTGGCTTACAACCGTGTTAATGAGTTCTGTTGTTATTCTTGGTGAGATAGAGGATGTAGCTTGTAAAAGATTTATAACTCTTCTACAGTCTCCTTCACTTGCTTCATATAGTATGTCTATGGATTCTTCTTGAATTTCTAAATTTTCAGATTCAGCTATTCTTTTTATTATCTTTTCTATATCTTTTTTTTCTAGCAACCTAAAACGGAAAACAGCACATCTTGATTGGATAGGGTCTATAATCTTACTACTATAATTGCAGCTTAATATAAATCTGCACGTATTAGTAAAATTCTCCATAGTTCTTCTTAGAGCTTGTTGAGCTTCTCTTGTTAAAGCATCTGCTTCATCAAGAAAAATAACTTTAAATGAAACTTGTGAAAGAGAACGGGTTCTAGCAAAATCCTTGACTTTCTGTCTTATCACATCGATACCTCTCTCATCACTTGCATTCAACTCGAGATAATTTTCTCTCCATTTATCTCCAAACAACTCTTTTACTATAATTAAAGCTAAAGAACTTTTACCTGTTCCAGCAGGACCTGTAAACAAAAGATGGGGAATGTTAAGGGAATTAGTCAGGTTTTTTATTCTTTTTACTATTTCTTCTTGCCCCACTAGCTCATCAAAAGTTTTTGGCCTATATCTCTCAGTCCATATCTCAGTATTCATATTTTTCTTTTATCTTTCAATTTTATAAAGATTTATGTAGAGAAGAATATAATTTAATTATGAAGAAGCTATTTGCTCCTCTGTCTATGCAGTTTTCTTTTCCTTTTTTCTTTTCTAAGTCTTTTTCTTTGCCACTTCCATCTCATCTGGCGTTTCTTTTTCCACCTTCTACTTGATCTTTTCATATTAAACAAGAAAATTTTTTGTTTATAAATTTAACTGGGAATATATTTTTGAACATAACCAATTATTTAAACTATTTATCAGGGCTAAATAATATGCGAGGAGAAGATAGAGTTTATATATCTTCTGATAGCCTAATTTTTTAAGTGGTAACAGTGGTTTTTAAAACTTGTTAGTTATATTAAAGAGTTGATTTAGTTAACGATAAATTTAAGTTTTGATTTGATAAGAAGGAGATAGAACTTAAAAAAGGCAGAATATAATTTAACCTATATAAGAATGTAAAGGTTTAAGTAATTTTTCAGGTTCTAAAACTCTGTCTTCCATCAGCCCTTCTATAATCTTTACTGATTCATTAGAAAAAACATGTTCTAGCTTATGGGCCTCTTCCCTAGCTTTTTCTTCTTTATGTTTAAGAATTTTTTTAAGAAAACTTTTTACTACATAATATCTATTATAAAACATTTCTACTTTTCTTTTACCTTTTGCTGTCAGAAAAATTTTTGAGTAAGGTTTTATTTTTATTAAGTTTTCAAGTGCTAATTTACGTAGCATTTCTGATACACTCGCTTTTGAAATTTTTAGTTTTCTTGCCATATCTATACTTCTGACTCCTTTGCCTTCATCTAGCTCATATATAATCCTGAGATAATTCTCT
Organism: Candidatus Pacearchaeota archaeon; assembly: GCA_017609285.1. GTDB lineage: Archaea > Nanobdellota > Nanobdellia > Pacearchaeales > GW2011-AR1 > JAFCEE01. The sequence goes on from JAFCEE010000004.1 coordinate 39,337, forward strand.
CTTGCTTCTTTCCTCTTTTTTTCCATTAAGTTAGGTAATCCTAACTTATTTATATATTTTTCGGAATTTTAGAATTCTTCTAATCATAAAAAAGACAAAAAGAACAAAAACAATTATTAAGAAAGAAGAGAGGAAAGTGTCTGTTTTTGTTTTATTTAAGAAAATAGCTAATCCGCCAATGTATGAGGTTCCCAAGATAATTTCTTCCTGTACGAAAGTAGAGTATACCTCTGAGTTTGCATTAATCAACAGATTGAGGTCGCCTTTTATATTGTCTGGAATTTTAAGTGTTTCTTGGAATGCTTGTTTTGAGTTTGCTTTTAGTGTTCTTGTTGTAGATTTTTCTGCTGTTCTTTCATTATCATAGCCAAATAGTATTATTTCTACTTCTATCTCTTGTTTTTTTCCAGTTAATTCTGTTAAAGAGTAATTGATCTTGATGTTATTTTTGAAACTTTCTACATTGATTAATTCTAAGCTAAACTTCTTTTCTATTATTTCTACAGTAAGGTTAGTTGACTGGATTGTTTCTTGACAGCTTATCGCTATATTCAATGTGTAGGGTTTTGGTTCTGCTGTTTCTGGAACTTTTAATGTGAAAATAAAATCGTGAAGCTCTCCAGGGCTTAAGTCTTTTATCTCCCCAGGAGAAGAGATCCACTCCGAATGTTTTCCTGTTCCTTGAAGTTTGCAATCATTTAAAAATTTAGTTCCTATACTTTTGACTGGCAATACCATCTTTTTTATTTCTCCAGGATTTACAATTAAATCCGGAATTTTAGTAAAATGTAATCTATAATATCTTGACGTGATATTTCCTGTTAGTATTCCACCGCCCCCACCACTGCCTCCGCCACCACCACCTCCACTGCTTGGTGGAGTAGTTCTGTCAGAGGAAGTTGTTGAAACTGAAAACTCTGAGCTTGTATAATCTAGATTTCCTAATGAGTTATTTGCGTATAAATTTAAAATATAATCGCCATCTGTTGAAACATTAAAACTTGAATCTGAACAATTTTCGAGAGTTGTATTTTCTATGATAGAACCTCCAATAGAGGTCTTAACATTATACCAACAAGTCAGATTATTTCCTATAGCTGTAAATTCAAGTGGTATGTTTGTTCTTGATGTTTTAGTTCCAGAAGGTTCAACAATACTTAATGAAATTCCTGTTACATCGACATTAAATGAAACAGAATCACTTGATTCTAAACCATTTGTATCGTTCGCATAAATGTTTATTATGTGTGAACCTTCAGCAACATCAAAAGTTGTATTTTGGCAGTTGGGAATTGTTATATTTTCTCCTGAATCAATATTATACCAGCAGCTGTCCAAATTGCCGTCGATATCAGATACAGAGATGTTAAGGGGAAGAGAGTTATTGTATGTGTAAAGTAAATTTTGTGGCTCAACTAAAGTTATTGTAGGGGGAGAATTAATTAAATTGTAGTTTACTTCTAGATTTGTTAGTGTTGGTGTTATAGAAGAATCAGGGCTTTTAAACAAAACTTTGTACTGAAAATATCTTCCTTGTAAGTTCAAGTTACTTAAATCTGCTGAAAAAAAATTCGCGTCGCTACAATCAGGAAGAGAGCAGTTTCTTACTTGAAAAGTTAAGTGAGTATTTTGAATAAATTCAGTTATGCCTTTTGGGTCATTTGTAGCTGCATTATTACAGTCTCCAATTTCCTGCCAGCTTATGCCATAGTCATTTGATTTAAAAACTCTCCCAGCTGCGTCTAAAATAAAAAAATTGTCTTCATTTGTAATTAAAATTTTAACTAATGTATTTGCATAAGGACTTATACTATCATTTAAAATACTCCACGAAACTCCAGAATCAGAAGATTTGTAAATTTTTGTATTCATAAGAATATAAAGGTTATCTAGGCTGTCTGATTTCATTCCATCTGTTCCTGTTGAGCCTCCATAATTATCATTAACTTTTGTCCATGAAACTCCAGAATCAGTTGATTTGAATACTTTACCTGTTCCGTCAACAGCATAAATATAATCTTTACTATCAATTGCCATTCCTTTTGGGTTATTTGTAGCAGCGCCATTAATATCTCCTTGTTTTACCCAACTTAAACCATTATCTGTTGATTTCCAAACCTCTCCTGAACCTACTGCAACATATAAATTCTCAGAATCTGAAACACCAACATAAGGAGACTTTCCTTCAAAACCACTATACACAACTTTAAAATCTGTTCCATCTGAAGAATTCCAGACTTCATTTCCAACACTTGAAAGAATATAAAGATAATTAGAATTTGAAAACATATCTGCTGTAGCTGTGGTTCTTCCAAAGTTTTCTTGGCTTAGGCTCCATGTAATTCCTGAGTCGGTTGATTTATAAACAGCTCCAGAGCCATCAACACAGAATAAACTTGTAAGACTGGGTTCAGAACCTTGCCAAGTTAAATTATTCCAAATAGCATCATTCCCCGCATCAAAAATTTTGCTTTCATAAGTTCCTGTTAAGTCGTCTCCAGATAAAATGATAGTAGAACCATTATATTCTGTATTATTGTAAGTTCCTTCATCAAATTCTGATTGATTTCCTTGAGTGAGTACAGCAAAACCAGTCATGTTTGTTTTTAAATAATACAATGACGAGAAAGCTACGCTTAAAATTATGATAATGAAAACATAAGTTACAAATCTCTCTTTTTTCATAAGTCTACTTGTAAGTTGGGGTTTAAATATTTTTTTCTGACAATCGATATTTTTAAATATACCTTAAACTTAAGATTAATATGAAAAGAATGAGGAGATGGTTGGTCTTAATATTTTGTATCATATTTTTGTCAGCTCTAACAATGGCACAAGGAAATAAGATAGAGGTTTCTACAATAAAAGAAAGTTTTCAGGCAGGAGAGAAAATAACATTCAAGGTTTCTTTATATGATTATGAAAATAATTTGGTTGATGATGAGGTTTCTGTTCTAGTAGAGGACGCAGAGAAAAGAGTGAAATTAGAAAAGATAGTACCCTCTAACAAACTTGTAGATATAGATCTAGGAGAGAATGCACCTAATGGCTATTGGAAAATTACTGCAAAATATCAGGATATAGAGGCAACAGGATTGTTTTATGTAGAAACAAATGAATTGGCGAGGTTTGATTTGGAGAATGATATGCTGACTGTAACTAATGTTGGAAATACTAAATACTCAAAAAATATTCAAATTATAATAGGAGATACTATTGGGGTTAAAAAAGTAGAATTAGATGTTGGGGAAAAAATAAAATTTAGGTTGATTGCTCCTGATGGAACTTATAATGTAAAAATAACTGATGGCAAAACATCTATTTCTAAAAGTGGTGTTGTATTAACTGGTGAGGTTGTTGGTATTTTAGATGAGAGATTAAGTGAGAGGAATCCTCTTACAGGAGGGATAAATCCGGGGGGAGGAGATTCTGGACCATTTAATTTGAGAAGAAGCAGTTTCATTTATGTTTTTTTTGTTGTTGTGTTGGGAGGAATTATACTTCTAACTATAGAGAAAAGAGTTAGGAAAAAAGCAGTTGAAAGTCAGGTTGAGAGTCAATGAAGAGAGTTTTTATTTTTTCTATATATTATTTAAAGTATAGTTAGAATGCCCCGACCGAGATTCGAACTCGGGTCACAGCCTTTCTCTGTCCTTTTCATCTCGAGAGGGCTGTATCCATAGCCTTCCTTTAGCTGATTAAGGCTAAAAGAATTTGGCCACTAGACTATCGGGGCGTTCATTTGTAATTTTTCCAATCTTTTTAAATGTTTTTGATTATTGAAACCTATCTTTTTGATGTATTTATTAACCTGTTCTTTACCTGAAATGAAGATTTGTTTTTTTCTTATTATTTTTGATGTTTTGATATTTAATTTATTAAGAGATTTATGTACATCCTCAATTAAATTTGGAATATAACTTGTAAAACATATTCTAAGATTTCTATTTTTTCTTGAAATATGATGAACAGAACCATCAGTATCAATTAAACCTCTTAAACATGCCTCTAAAAATGAATTATTCTTTTTTATCCAATCTGGAATATTTTGATTATTTATTTTTTTATTTCCTGATTTCAATCCCAATTCATTTAACATTTTAATAAGATTTTTTCCATGAATAGTTAAAAATATTTCATTCTTTTTTGGAATTTCTCTTATTTTTCCAGGCTCTTTAAATATGCTTATAAATAGCTTTGAGATATACTCTGATAAATATTCATAATCTTGAGATAGATTTCCTGCAATTTTAAGAGCATAACATCTTGCGTTATCTTTTTTATAAACTTCTAAATGCCCATCACCTAAAATTATTCCGAATAACTCTGCTAATTTTTTATCTTTCTTTATTTTACCAAACTTTTTGGTATTGCCATTTGATCTTAAACCTCCCTTAGAGCGCCCCCAATTATCATCTAATCTTCTAGTTATGAATTTATCATAATTTTCTTTAGCAATTTTACATAGTTTATTATAAACTTTTTCTGATATAGTTCTCCTCTTTTCATTTCCTAACTCATTTTGTAAATACTTTTTGTTAAGCCCTACCCTTTTGGACAATTCTAACCAGGTTATCTTATTTCTAGCTTTCTTAATCAATTCTTTTTGCTTACCTTTTGTAAGGACGATTCTCATAATTGTTAGAAGTTATCATTATTTATAAATCTTCTTGTTCGCTGAACTGCCTTTAAGAATTTCTTGGCTACTAGACTATCGGGGCAGATAGCCCTGCCAGGATTCGAACCTGGGTCTCAGGATCCAGAGTCCTGCATACTTGACCACTATACTACAGGGCTATATCTCTACTTACTTAAGAAAACTTAAAAACTTAACTACTCACCCTAACTAGTAAATTATTTAAATCCTTGAACTTTTATAAAAATAGAAAAAAATGGTGAATTGGGTAGTAATAGCAATTTTGGTTTTTTTGGTATTATTGTTTCTTAAAGCTAAAACAATGCAACATAAAGCTTATGCTATTCTAATTACTATCATGCTTATTTTCTTTTATTTAACAGGAGCGAAGATTATTGCAGAGAATAATGTTGATATTAAAACATTTAATGGAATAGTTACTGCAGGCGAATTATATTTTAGCTGGCTAGGACATGTTCTTCAAAATACCAAGGTTTTAGTAGGAAATGCCGTCAAAATGGATTGGAAAGGAAATATAACTATAGAAAAATGAAACTCTTACTTTTAATTACCATGTTTCTCTTAATAGGAAGTTTTTTTATTATTTCTGAAAATAATCTAGCTTTAAAAGACGAGGAAGCAAGAAAAGAATTTGGCAAGCTTTATATTTCATGGTTTAATCAAATTTTTGAAAATTCTAAAAATTTAGTTGGATATGTAGTTAAGCTGAATTGGTTGCCTAACAATACTTCAACTTAAACTTTTTATACCTATCTTTTTTTTAAAAAACAAGCCTCAGTAGCTCAGTCGGTTAGAGCGTTACCTTGGTATGAAAATCACCAGCAGGTTTTCTATCCTGCGACCAAAAACAAAAAGGTAGAGGTCGTGGGTTCAATTCCCACCTGAGGCTTTGGAATTAAATTGAAAAGTAAAGTTTTATAAATCTGATTCAGATTAAAAAAATATGTCAAAAGAAATTTCTGAACTTGAAAGCTTAAAGAAACAATACGAAAAATTAAGGAAAAAATATTCTTTGCCTAGTTTTCAGGAGTTAAATAAGGATTTTGAAATAGAAAGGCTACAAGAAAAAGAGACTGAATTATTGTCTAGGGAAATAAGGAGAGCTATTGTTGAAAAAAATACACTCTACTTGAAATTTGTGGAGATGTTTATGAATCCTTCTCAAGCTCCTATGTTTTTCCTTGCTTTAGTTAAAACTCTTGATGCTACAGAAAGGAAATTATTGAATGAGTTGTATTTAGAATTAGGAAAATTTGAAATTAGAAGTATAGCTTTAGATAATGAATATGATGAGAAGAAAGATGCAGAGTTCATTAAAAAATTTTGTAAGGAATGGCAGGACATAAAGAGAAGATTTGGAAAAATAATGAAAGCTATTGAAGAAGCATGGGAGAGGAAATCTGAAAAAGGAGAAAAAGGTTATTTAGGATAAACTTCCAAAAATTTCTTCTAAACTTAGTTCTAGGTAAGTGAGAGGCATTTTTAGATTCCATGATTTGAGTAAAGAAGGATGTACTTCTCCGAGAAAACCCAATTCTTTATCTTTAAGTAAAATTTTTCCGACCCTTCCTTCTATGAAATTTTCTTTTTCTGTTTCTTCTATTTTAAATTCAAGAGCCAACATTCTTGCCAGATACTCAAAAATCTGCTTTAGTTCAGTGAAATTTCCCGGTGTTATTGCAATTGCAAGATGTTTAGATTCTTTTATTCCTGTTTCTTGTTTGTCATCTTTATCGAAAACTACACCAACTTCAAATATTTTTTGAGGATATTCCGCATCTATATTTTTACTCAGAACCCTTAGAGTAGATGGTAATAAAGAAAGCCTTAAAATTTTATAATCTGTTTTGCTATTCTCTACTTCTATTTTTGGTTTTAATCCTGTTTTTTTAATGTCTTGTTTTGTTAGCAAATGATGTGTATTTATTTCAATTAAGCCTAGACCAGTTAAAATTTCAGATATTTTTCTTATTATTTTTTCCTCTTTTGCTTCTTCTCCTATAGTCGCTATAGAGGGTATTTCTGGTAAGAAGTTTTCGTAACCATAAGCAATAGCTATGTCTTCATAAATATCAACTGGATGTAGTATATCTGTTCTCCATGCAGGAATTTCAACTTCATTATTTTTTGAGTTGTAATTATAACCCATTTTTTCAAGAAGTTTTTTTATTTGTTTTTCCTGCAAGCTTAGGCCTAAAAGTTTGTTTGCTTCTTCAATAGAAATTTTCATTTTTTCTGGTTGTAAGTCAGGGGTAAGCTCTTCTTTTTTATATCTTAATTTCATTTGATAAATCTTGCCCCCCATTTCAGCTAACATTGTTACTAAAATGTTTAGGGTTTTTTTCAAAATCTCAAAATCAGAGCCAGAACATTCAATAAAAATATCTTTTGTTTTTTCTGTTATTTTTCCTGTTTTTTCTGAGTTTATAATAGGGGGCATACTTAAAATTTCTCCTTTACTGTCGACGAAGATTGGAAACTTTTCTTTTCCTTGCAAAAGATGGGCATATTCTCTTCCAGTAGGATGCTGTCTAAGAATTTGTGAAGCAGTCATCTCTTTTTGAGATTCTAGTGGTTGGAATTTGATGTCTTGAGATTTTCTTGCTTCAAATTTTATTGGCAAATCTATTTTTTCGAGAGGATAAATTCCTATAGCTATCTTCTTTCTGTTTCTTCCTAAAGTAGAGTGAATCTTTTCTTGTATATCTATTACCTCCTTTATTTTTTCATCATCAAATTTGAGATTTTTAACTATGGCACAAGCTGTATATGGCCTCACATCCTTAACTGATTTGTCAATAATAACCTCATAATTTTTTTCTGGTTTATGCGCCTTATATTTCTTTAAACCTGTCTTCTTTCCTAAGAAAGCTAAGAAAGAACGTAGATAGCTTTGTAAAGAATATAAATCTGGACGATTTGGGAAAATCTCTATTCCTACTTCTTCATCTGTTAAAAATTCTAAAGGAGTTCCAAACATAGTAATTCTTTCTTGCATTTTTTCATCTATTTTTCCTATAACTTTTTCAAATTCTTTTCTTGGAAAAGTTACTACTGCCATTTTAAACCCAAAACTTTATTTTTCTCAATTTAGTTAAATCATTTTTGTACATTTCTCTCATGTCTTTTATGTTATAGTAATCCATTAAAATTCTGTCAAATCCAGGGCCCCAAGCTAAAACAGGGATATATTCTCCTAACAAAGGAACTACAACCTCAGGCCTAAAAATTCCTGCTCCTCCTAATTCAAGCCACACTTTTCTTTCTTCATTCCAAGCAGAAATTTCAACTGAAGGTTCTGTATAGGGAAAATAAGCAGGGGCAAATCTAATATTTTTGAAACCCATTTTTTTGAAAAACTCTTTTAAATAACCTAATAAATGCTTAAAGTTAGCGTCTTTATCTACAACAATACCTTCTGTCTGATTAAATTCGAACTCATGTGACCAATCAAGAGTTTCATTTCTAAAACACTTGCCAATTGCAAAAAATTTTCCTTTTTTATTTTTTAAATTTCTTAAAGATGCTAATGTATGTGCAGACAAGGCAGTAGTATGTGTCCTTAAAATTATTCTTCTTGCTTCTTCTTTGTTCCAGGAATATTTCCAGCCTTTGCTTCCACTAATGCCTTTTTCATGGGTTTTTTCTACTTGCCCCACTAATTTTTTATCTGGCAATTTTCCTTCAACATTTTTGATATAAAAAGTATCATGCATCTCCCTAACCGGATGATCTTGAGCTGTAAACAAGGCATCAAAATTCCAAAAAGAAGTTTGCGTTAATGTAGAAGTCATTTCTTTAAAACCTAATTCTAACCAAATTTTCCTTGCATGTTCTACAGCCTGATTTACAAAATGCTTCTTTCCGCCATTTATGGCCGGAACCTTACTAACCACATCGTATTTTCTGAATTTTTTTCCTTTCCATTCCTCTTTTTTAATCATTTCAGGAGTTAATTCTTCTATCATATCTTTATATTTGGTTAATTTAGTTAAATCCTCTGTAATGATCTGCTTACCTAATTCTGTTAAATCTACTTTTATCTCTTTTTCTACATTCACTTCAATTATGTCCTTCCTTTTCCTTAAATTTTCAAAAGCTAATTTTTGTTCTGGTTTAAGTTTATCATAAGGAAGAGGTAGACTTTCTATTAATTGCTCTTCCAAACTCCTCTTTTCTATTTCCTCTAAAGCTCCTATGAAAATTATTTTTCCTTTTTTTACTTCAATTAAAGCTTTCTTTTTCAATGCACCAATTCCAGCTTTTAACTCATTCTCAGATAATTTTCCTTGCTCCCTTGCTTCTTCTAAAGAGAGAGTTTTTCTTTCTGAAAGTAAGTTGAGAAGTCTTCTCTCGGGTAAGCCAATCCTTAAGTAAATTACACCATTATTTCCTAAATCTATAATTTTCTTTTCTGTTTTTTTTATTTTTATTATATTTTTATTATTCAAAAACTCTAATGCTCTTAAAACTCTTATTTTATCTAAATTAGATTTTTCTGATATCTTTGTTAGAGTTTTTTCTGTTAAATAAGGAAGAATAGCTCTTTCATCAGGATTTAATCTTTCTATTAACTTTTCTATCTCCATATTGAAAGTAAAGAAGGTAAGTTTAAAAATATTAGCATGGTTTTGCATAAATTTTTATATTAATTTTTTCTTGTAAATTTATGGTAGGGCAAAAAAGAGGCAAGTTTTTTTCAGCACTGGGTTTTGTTTTGTTTTTGTATTTATTTATTTTTTCTATTACACTTATGAAGCAATCTTTTTCCTCTTTAGGGGAGAGTATCCTTAGAATAACAAGTAGGGATTTAAGTCCTGTTAATGCTTTTGGGATTGGATGGCTTTCTACTTTAGTTATGCAATCTAGTGGTGCGGCTACTGTAGCTTTAATTACTCTTTATTCAGCTGGCTTAATCGGATTTAGAATACTGGTTTATATGATTTTAGGGACGAGAATAGGAACTACTATCACTGCTTTATTTGTTGCTTTATTGATTCATGCGAAAAGAAGAGATTTTAGACATGGTTTTGAAATAGGTTTAGCTAATTTAGTTTATGCTTTTCCCATAGCTATCTTAATGTTTCTTTTAGAATATTTTTTCAAACTTTTTTCTCAAATAGGAAATTATTAGGTATAAATTTTAAACTGAACTTTATTGAAACTATTACTTCTCCCTTACTTAATTTACTCTCTTTTTTACCTAGTATTATTTTAGTTTTACTCGCTGTACTCATTTTGATTATTAGTTTGAGGGTAATGCCTAAATTCATGCTTTCTTTGTGGGGAGAAAAATATTTGAGGGAAAAAATAAATAAGTATCTTGGAAATAAATGGATGGCTTTTTTAATTGGCTTTTTAATTACTGCTATTTTAATGTCGACAAGTATCACCATTACTTTACTTGTTCCAATTGTTGTTTTAAGATTAGTTAATCTGAAAAAAGTTTTGCCGTATATGATAGGGGCTAATGTTGGTGGTGTTTTTGATGTTGTTATGGGAGGTTTAGTTATTGGAAGTTCTGCTTTTTCAGCTATTTTTGTTTATGTTTGTTTTAGTGTTTTTGGTCTGTTATGGCTTTTTAATACTCAGCTTTTATTTGACATAACTAAATTTATCTCAAAAAAAATCGTGCGTGTTTCTAGAAAAAGAGCTTTTCTTTTCTTGTTGTTTTTCATTTTACTTTCCTTAGTTTTAGCATTTGCATAAATTTTTATATTCAAAGAATTATTATTGTCTATGTCAGATGTAAGAAAAGCTATTGTTGCAGGACAGTTTTATCCTTCTGACAAAGCTGTCTTAGAAAGTCAGGTGAAAAATTTTCTGAGTAAAGATAAGAAAGAAAATGTTAAAGCAGGAATAGTACCCCATGCTGGCTATGTTTTTTCTGGTTCGCTGGCAGGGAAAGTAATTGGTAAGATTAAAAAGAAAAAAAATTTTATTATTATTGGAGTAAATCATTCTGGTATTGGTGGAAAATTATCTTTTTCTGCTAAAAATTTTGAAACACCACTTGGTATAGTTAAAAATAATCAAAAGATAGGAGAGAAAATTCTAGAAAAGTTGAAAAAAGAGATAGATGTAAGTATAAATGAACAAGCTCATCAATTTGAACATAGCATAGAGATAGAGTTGCCTTTTTTACAAATTTCACAGAAAAAATTTTCTATTGTGCCAATCTTGCCTAAAAATTTGAATTATGTTGATTGTAAAAAAACAGCTGAGATTCTTTCTGAATTTATAAGAGAAGATACTTGCTTGATTGTTTCCTCAGATTTTACTCATTATGGCTTTAATTATGGTTTTATTCCTTTCACTGAAAATGTTAAAGAAAATTTATACAATTTAGATAAAGACATTATAGATGAGATTTTAGCTTTGAATTCAAGAAGAGTGTATGAAAAAGCAGGGAAAAGTACTGTATGTGGAGTATTAGGCTTGACTATTTTAACTGAAATAGCTAAGATTAAGAAGTGGAAAGCTAAGTTAATTGGCTACTATACTTCTGGTGACGTTCTTGGAGATTGGGGAAATGCTGTCGGTTATGCTGGGATTGTGTTTACTTAATCTAAAGCTTTTTTGGCAAGGTCAGTTGGCAAACCTAATGTTAGGAGAAAAGAAAATGCCTGTTTTTTATTTTTATAATTTAAAAGCTTAAAATTATTTTTATATTTTTTAATCAATCTTATGTTCTGTAACATTCTTCCGAGGATTATAGCTTTTATTTTTTTATCTTTTTCTTTTGCCAACTCATTTAAATCAAAAGCTATGGCAATAGAGTTTTTTTTAGCTATCTTACATAAAACCTGGTTAAGTCCAGAATCTCTCTGCTTTAATTTGTCTTTTTTATTTTTGTGGGAGAGAATGAGCATTTCTGCATTTTTGTTTTCTAAAGCTTTTCTATTAAAAGCTATGTCTTTTCCCTGTATTATTTTACCTTGTCTTTTTATTTTTTCCATTTTTACATAATGTTTTTAAACTTCAAAAATCTTTGGTTTTTGCTTTTAATCTTGGTCCAGCTGTTAAAATGAATGAGGAAAATGTTGTGTTATATAGAAAGGGATTCCCTTATGGAAGTGGGTGTGCTTGGTTCAGAGATGTAAGAGATGCTATAAATTATGATGGCTGTGTTTTGGATAATAAAATATATTATCTGCCTGTTGGTAAAGATAAATTTTTAAGATATTTCAGAGAAAATGGCATTGGCTATGTTTTAAAAGAATCAGAAAGAAGGATATGGGAGTCGATTTCATTAAGAATTAAAGTTGTTCCTTCTTGTTTGGTGGAAAGGATTTTATGTTAAAAATCTAGCCATAGATTACTGTGCCTTTAAATCTCTTTCCTGACAGTAAATTATTGAGGTTTTTTATATTTTTTCCCAAAATATAGGTTTTTATCTTATATTTTTTAATTATCCTGGCTGCTGACTGGTCTAGAACAAAATGTTGTCCTGGCTCGAATTCAATTTTTTTTGCTTTATCATAAAAATCCCTCCATGAGATTTTTGGTATGAATTTGGCATTTTTGTATTTTAGGGGATTTTTTGTGTAAAGTCCAGAAACTAATGTTAGATTTATAAATTCACAAGAAAAAAACCTTGCTAATTTAGCTGATGTAGCGTCAGAAGTTTCGTTTTCAGCATATCTTAGAGCACCACAAAAAACAGGGTTGTTTTTTTTCAAGAGATTTGAAACTTGTTTCATGTCATGAGGAATGCCTTCATTGGCATCTTTGCCAAACAAATATGTAAGAAAACGAGCGTTTAATCTTGTTGCTCCTATCCCAGCCAAACTTTGGAAATATTCTGATTTTCCGGCTTGTTTCAAAGCTTTAATGTATTTTCTAGCTACAGAACCACCCCCTGTAACTATGACAAATTTATAATTTTTTTTATGTTTATTTATGACTTTTTTGAATTTTTCAAGGAAATTTATATTTACATTATTTGGAATAATCAAACTGCCACCTAAACTTATCACCAATACTTTTTTCATTCATACTTAAAGAGATAAGAGTATTTAAGGTTTTTTAATGTATATACTTTATTATAACAATTGTTTTTAATATAGTTTCTCTAATAAATAGATGAGTAAGGCAAGGAGCTATGAGAGATGGCTTAAAAATTATATTCTTCATAAATATGGATTTATTTTAGAATCAAAAAGAGAAGAGAGATATATCCCTGATTGGGGTTTAGTTCGGGAGGTTAATTTAAAATTTCCAAAAGGAGTTTCATATCGTATATCTTTTCGTGGAGATAAAGCACAATATTTTTTTGCAGATCTTGAAATAAGTGAGAGCGAGAGAGATAGACTTATTGAAATTTTGAAAGAGGCAGACAATAATATTTTATTAGATATCAAAACCAAAAAAGGGATAAGGAAAAGATTAAGAAAACTTTCAAGAGAAAACGGTGTTGCTGAAAGTGAAGTAGCATGTGAAATTAAAAGGTTAGGATCTCCGCCAGAAATTCTTTACAATGATTTAACTAAATACATAATTCTTCCTATTTATAGAGCTATAGCTAAGGGATAGTAAAAAGATTTTCGTCTTTCACATTAAATATACCTAATCTAGAACCAGAATCAAGCCAACCATGAGCATAGTTGAGGCAAGCAAAAGAGTTAACATAATCTCCTTTTTCTTGGAAATATTTTGCATCATTTAAATAAGCAGAAGCCATCTCGAGAATTTCTTTGGCTTCCTGTTCTCTTTTATGATTTATTTTTTTCTTTGCTATTTTTAGTGCTTTCTCAGTTATAGAAAAATATTTTTTGAGTCTTGCTTTACAAATTAAGTTGATTTTTGGCATAATTTTATATACCTATAGGGATTTAAAAGCTTATGGAAATTAAAGTTAAGACAAGAAAAAGAGAAGAGATTATAGATATAACTGAAAAAGTTAGGAGATTAGTTGAAGGTAAAGAAGGGAAAGCTTGTTTAGTTTATGTGCCTCATGCTACTTGTTCTGTTATCATAAATGAGAACTATGATGAAGCTGTTTGTCAGGACATTTTAACTTTTTTAAGAAAACAAATTCCAAAAGGGAAATGGGAACATGATAAGATAGATAGTAATGCTGACTCTCATATCAAAGCAAGTTTACTTGGGCCTTCTCAAATAATCCCAGTAAAAAATGGCGAGTTAGCATTAGGAAGATGGCAAGGTATAGGCTTGGCTGAATTTGACGGCCCAAGAGAGAGGAAAGTTATTATTAGGATTTTGTAATTTCAAGAATTTTTGTAGGGTAAAAAGCTTTAAATACTGTCTTTACTTATATTCTCTGTATAATTTGTAAAATAAAAGAGGACTCTGAGGTGGTTGTAGTATGAGTTATAAGAAATATATTAAAAGAGGTAATAAAATTTATGGACCTTATATTTATAAAAGCGAGAGAAGAGGAGAAAAAGTTGTTACACAATATATGGGTAAAGGAGAAATTGATAAAAAAAGAAGAAACAAACTCAAATTTTTGTTGGTAATTCCTCTTCTTGTAATTGTTGCTTTAATTTTTTTTAAAACTTTTCTAACTCCTACTGGGAAGATTGTTTTGGAACCTATTCCTATTTATAAAATCAATGAAACAATAATGGGAGATGTAAAAATAAATCTAAACCGTGGTGAATTAATCCCTGCTGATTCTTTGATATTATTAAAATTAGATGGGCAAGAAAAAGAAATTTCTTTATCTCAAATCACTTCTATGGAACCTATAGAAGGGGATTTTTATGCTGAGAATACTGGATTGAGTGGACATGGTTTAGGTTATGGTTTTCCTGGTGAAAAGAAAATTTACCCTACAATTTCTTTTAAGATTTTAGTTTATGAAATATCTGAAGACATAGAAGAAAGCGAGGTTTCCCAAGAATCCAATGAGGAAAACATTACAAAAGCAGTAGAAGAAGAAATCACCTCTGAACCAACAGAAGAAACAACACAAGCAGAAGAACCTGCTCTAGAAATAACAGAACAACAAGCAGAAGAAGAAACTATTACTGAACCAACAGAAGAAACAAAAGCAGTAGAAGAAGAAATCACCTCTGAACCAGTAGAAGAAACAACACAAGCAGAAGAACCTGCTCTAGAAATAACAGAACAACAAGCAGAAGAAACATCATCATCCGAAGAAACAAAAGCAGTAGAAGAAGAAATCACCTCTGAACCAGTAGAAGAAACAACACAAGCAGAAGAACCTGCTCCTGAATCGATAACACAAACGACAGGAGATGTTAAAGGAGAGGCAGGGATAACTGGAGCAGTAGTCGGAGGTTCAAGAGTTATCGATGGCAAGGTTTCTTATGGCGAAGAATTCGAGTATGTTCTTGGACCGGGAGAAACAGCTGCAATAATTTCAGAAAGTGTAAAAACTGATGATAAAAATTTAACATCAGATGTTCTAGAGTTTGAGATTAAAAACAACAAAGTAATAATAACAACACAATATTATGAAACAGAACAAGGTTTTGGTCCTGAGTATCTAACTGATGAGGTTGAAAGCTTGACTGCAGAACTGGAAAAGTTTAATCTAAAAGCTTTGCCAGGAATTTTAGAGATTTCGATTTTGTATAAGAATACGACAATAACAGAGTTATCAAAAAAAATCAGGGTTTCAAAACAAGAAATCCCTTTTGAAATAGAGAACATAACTATTAACATAACAGTTACTCCTAACGCAACCTCGATAAAACAAATAAAAACAATTCCAGATATAACAATGTTGAAGAATTCTAGATATATATTAAATCTTTCTCATTACTTTTATTCTAATTTTAGTATAACTTATACAGCAATACAGCCAGAAAATATGAGTATAATTGTGGAAGGCAATAAAGCTGAAATAATTCCTCAAACTAATTTTACTGGAACTCGGGCAAGCAAAATAATAGCTCAAGTAGGAGATTTAATAATAGAAAGCAATCTTTTCAATATTATTGTTTCTGAAAGAGATATAAGTTTAAGAACAAGTAAATTGATAAGATTAGGAAAACCAGTTAAGTGGAAAAAGAACATTAGGTTGGAGACCCCAACTAATTTTACTATTCAAATCCCAGAAAAATCCAAAAATATAACCATTAGGAAGATTGAGAATGGCAAACAAAAAAAGACAGAAATTAAAAACTTTAAGGTTAGGGCAGGGACTCTGACAGGGTATCTAACTCTTGAACTGAAACTTGAGAGAAAGCCATCTTTTTTAAAATCTCTAAAAAATTTATGGATGGGTCTAAAAAAACTGACTGGTTTGGCAATTGAGAATGAGACAGAAAATACGTTTGTTATAGAAGAAAAATTAACAGAAAATGTTATAGAAATAGTTATTGAAGATAATGCTACAGAATATGAAATTGAGTATGAAACATCAGCTCCTGAGGCAAGAGAGATAAGAATAGGGAAAGGAAAGAAACAAATTACTATTGAGGCTGAACTGCCCTATACTGATATACTTGCATATACTTTTATAGAGGAAAGCAAAGAAGAAGAAATTATTGTAGAGGGAGCAGAATATTATGAGTTAGTAGATAACAATAATGATGGTCTTGTTGACGAGGTTGACTGGATTGCGAATGTAGGAGATGAGATTTTAATTAGTATAAACAAGACGGATAATCAAACAAAAAAGGTATTTAATAGAACTAAAAACGCTGATATTTATTATCTTGGGGATAACACTTACAAAGCAGTTATTAGTTTAAAGCAGAAAAATGTTAAAGTAAACAATACTTATGTTCCTTTAACTGATGTTTTAGAAATGTATTCTAATTATAAGGGCAATATTTATATTAATTTTAACAATACTGAAATTAAATTAACACCCTATTACTATTCTGGTTCAGAAAAATTTTATTTAAGTAATATTTCAGATTATGATGTTTTGTATCATTCTCATGTTTATGATAATAAAGGGGGTTATAAATATGCTTTTGGGATTTTTAATTTTTCAAAACTTAATACTAATAAAATTGGTTTTGAAATAAATAGTAATAAAAATATTGTTATAGAAAATAATAAAATTATTACTGAAAATATTTTAGTTGATTTTTCTGATGTTGCTGAAAGCAATTATTCTTTGAATATGAGTTCAGAATATGTTGAGATTACTGGGGAATTTGGCGAGAATCTTTATTTAGACCCAAGTGTCACAACACCAGACCCTACTTGGGACAGAACTTGCTATTGGGATGATAGTGCAGGAAATTATAAATTTGATGATGCAGCTTCTACAACTTTACCTTGGGGTTATCATAGTACTCTTGGTGACATAAGAAGAGGTGCAATAGACCTTGATATTTCAGCTATTCCAGATGATGTTGAGTCAATAGATGATGTTCATTTAAAGATTTATGTTGATAGTGTTCCCGGAGCAGCATTTAGAGATACTTCACTTTACATAACAGAAATGACAGATAAAGGTGCTAATTATGCAACTGCCCAAGCTTTATTTCAAGCAGTAGATGACAATACTAAATATTTTACTTGGGGAAAGGCAAACTGGGCAACTGGATGGCAGGATTTTGATTTAGGAACAAGTGCTGATACTGATTTACAAAACAGACTTGCTAATGATTGGTTTTCTATTGGTTTCTATACTTCAGAAGACGGAAATGCTGGAATGTTTAGTTCTTTCCGTTCAGTAGATTATGCAGGGACTACTTCAGACCCATATTTAGAAGTTACTTATACCTTAGCTTCAAATGTTTTAGGATTAAATGTATCTCTTAATCCTCAATCAGTTTCTTGTAATGAAAATGTTAATATTAGTGGAACATTTACTTTAAATTCTGTTGGAGTCGGAGGTGTTCCAATTGATATTTTTATGGATGGGGTTAGATTAAATTATAAAAGGAACTTTACATCTGGAAAAACTT
The DNA here is from genome assembly GCA_017609285.1 of Candidatus Pacearchaeota archaeon. Lineage (GTDB taxonomy): Archaea > Nanobdellota > Nanobdellia > Pacearchaeales > GW2011-AR1 > JAFCEE01. The sequence continues at coordinate 56,857 of JAFCEE010000004.1, forward strand.
TTTGGGATAATGGTTCTTATTCAAATACAATTAGAACAGATAATTATATTCTATTAGATTTAGATTCTAATTATGATATTGTAACAAATGGAAATATGGAGGGAAATTATGTAGGAGGAGTTGCTCCAAATTGGGCTGAAGCTGCTTATGGAACAAATACTTATAGTTTAGACGAAGAAACTTCAAATCCTTTGCAAGGGAGTTCATCACAAAAAGTTACTATAACTGCCTGGACTGATGGGCAAGTTGGAATTAAACAAACTCAATCTGTAACTTCTGGAACAAAATATATCTATAAATTAAGAGGAACTTCAACTAATCCTTCAGCAAGTTATTTTATAGCATTTCAACAAGATGGAAGCCCATATACTACTTATCTTAATTTTGGAGATTCTTTTAAACCAACTACCACAAATGATTATTATACAGGAGAAAAAACATCTTCTGGAACAGATGCTGCTTGTAACTTATTAATTAGGGTCAGTAAAGTTGGAACTTATGTTTGGGATGAATTTATAATTTCAACTGCTTATCTTAGTTCTGGAACTTATACTTCTCCTCCTATTGATTTAGGAACAGGTAATGGAAGCTTGATGATTAAATGGGGAGAATCTTTGCCAGAGAATACAGATATAAAAATACAAACACAAACTTCTCCAGATGGCTCATCTTGGGGTGATTGGAGTTCAAATTATACTAATAGTTCAGGAGAGGTTGTAGAAAATCCTCAAAGATATATTAAATATAAAGCTATTTTGGAAACTTCAGACACTACAGAAACTCCTAAATTATATAATGTTACTTTTTATAGTGTTTTAACAGATTCAGCAGGGAATTATAATTTTAATATAACTGCTCCGTGTGTAGCAGGAACATATAATATTACAGTAAATGCAACTTATGAAGGCTCTTCTGTTACGAATAGTAGTATTTTGAGTGTAAGTGGAGTGGGAGATACAACTTCGCCAAAAATTAATTTTACAGATCCTACCCCTAAAAATGGAACCACAATTTCAGATACAAGTTTTGAAGTAAATGTTACTATAAACGAAACCAATTTAAGAGATGTTATATTTAATTGGGATAATACAAATTATACAATTTATAATAATAGTTTATTTGTAATGTATAATTTTGACAATGTTTCTGCTTTAGGTGAAAATGATACCTATGTTATTGATTTAAGTCCTGATAGCGAGAATAATAATGCAGTCATAAGTTCTTCTACCTTTGTGGCAGGGAAATATGGAAAGGCAATTGAATTAGATGGTTCTAGTTCTACAATAACTCCTTTAAGTTCTGATCCTGGAAATTTCCATGACTCTTTTTCTAAATTGTTTTTTGAATCTTGGTTTAAAGCAGATGATACTTCAAGCATTAATGGAAGAACTATTTTAGATATTGGAGGAGAATCAAATGGATTTTGCGTAAGGATAAAAGCAAATAAACTTATTGTTTGTATCCAAGATGATGATTCTACAGAAAGTATTTCTTACCCATTTACAGATACTTCTAATTGGCATCATATAACTGCAGGTTTTAATGACAGTACTCTTTCTTTATATCTTGATGGAGAACTTAAAAATTCCACTAATACCTCCTTTTCTTCTATTTCAGAACATATAAGCGAACCAGGAATAGGTTATACTCAGGATTCAGATGCATGTGACTGGTCTTCTTCTGGAAATTATTTTGATGGAAAAATTGATGATCTGAAAATATGGAAAGGAGTAACTTTTAATGCAGAGGAGATAAAACAACATTATTATTCAAATTTGTATAAAACTTCTGCTTCAGATTGGAATTTATATGTAAATCAAATTAACTATACTAGTGGGAGTTATAATTATTATGCTGCTGTTTATGATTCAAGTGATAATTTTAATATGACTGAGGTTAGAAATATTATTATAGATAAAACCTCTAGAATAGGTTTAGGTTTAATTTATCCTACTAGGAACATTAATGTAACCCAAAATCAATTTTTTAATGTTACTGTAAATGTTTCTTGTTTTCAGGAAAACTGTGGGGAAGTCAATGTAAGCTTGGATCCTGTACATACTGGATTTGTGGACCCTAATGGAGATGAGCGATTATGTTTATACTGACTCGATTTATGCACAGGATTATTATAATATGACCACAATAGATATGGGCTGGGGGATAGCAAGTTCAGTTAAAATATGGGTTTATGCAAGGAAAGATAGTGAATATCAGGCACCATTCAATGTTAATGCTTATCTTAATGGAGAATGGAAAACTCCACAATTTATAACATTGACAACAGACTGGGCATGGTATAGCAAAGAATATACAGGAACTTTTACTCAAAATGATATAGACAATCTTCAAATCAGGTTAAAATATGGAAACCCTCCTGGCGAGTCTTCATCTGTAGAAGTAGCAGCAGCATATGCAGAAATAAATTATACAAAAAAAGGACTAATTTCAACAACAATAGGAGCCACTCCTTTCTACACAAATGAATCAAATCCAAGAAGCATAAATTTAAATAAAGATGAAAGTCAGCTTGTTACATTCTGGGTAAATGCTATGTAACTATACAAGAAGCTGAAGATACAACTCCACCAACCTGCAGTTTAATTTCAGCTACTCCTTCTAACATAACAGCAAATTCAACAGGAACATATGAAGTTATAATTAATTGTACTGATATTAGTGGAATAAATATAAGCAGATTTGCAATAACAAGAACAGTAGAAGGAGGAGATGCTTGGGGAGTTCCTAATTACTGGAGCATAAGACCACCTGCAAACAATAAAGCAGAAGAATATATTGATGAACATGGACATAATCAAGGAAACATATTAAGGGCAGACGGAAGAGCTGACAACAAGTGGTATGATGCTTTATTTTCTGACAATTATACTTATGCTGTAAATGACATATCAAGTCCAAGAGTAAGCATAACTAATGGTAGTAATTGGGCTTTATTGAACTTTACATGGGATGTTGAGCCTTCTGTTTTCAGAAGTGCAGTTTATTTAAGCAGGAGACATATAGAGAGCGAGGAAAAGAAAGAATATAAAGTATATAAAAATAATCCTTTATTAATTAAAGGCTGGGATTTAATGTATATGAGAAATGACACAAACTACTCTATGTGTGCATTCAGAAATATAAACTATACTGACTCTCCAAACTTCCCATTAAGAGTTTATTATTGTAATAGCAGTTATAATCCAGCAACAGGAGGAGATTTAGACAATTCTGTTAATTGTGTTCACTTATATTCTTTAACAACTTCAGATTTAGACACCACCTACTATAGTTCAAGAAATTCATCTTATTCAAAAACATGCTTTTCAGTTATAAATAATAGGTTAGATGGAGTTAAAGCAAGTGAAATTTTTTATTATGGTTATTATAGTCAGGTTCCAGCAGGAAAATCTTATTTAGTCAGATATGCAAACGGCTCGTCAGGAACAAATGTCAGCTTTAATGATAGCAAGGTAGCTTGGTATTCTTCTGATGACGGTTCATCTTGGACACAGGCAGAATTTACCCCTGATATTTGGTATAGTGGAATTGTTGCAGGCGACCAATTACAAACAGGAGTTTATGTTGAGGATTTACTTGGAAATAATTACACTAATTTAACTCTATACACAGATGATGTTGGATTAGTTAATCTGCCAATTACAACACCAGACATATTATCTTACTACTCATCTGCTTATGGCTTAGATGAAGACTTGAATGGCACTCATAGTGGAATTATGACAATTAAAGTAGGAGTAAGCAAAGACCCTAATGCTCTTGGGACTGTTAATCATTCTTTATATCTCACATATCCTAATGGGACAATAGTTTACACAATAAACAAAAGCTTCTATTCACCTTTAGACACACCAATAAATATAACTTTCAACACTTCTTTAGTTTCTGATGGCATATACAAGATAAATGTTACTGCTGTAGCTGATGACAATCCTAATGATATAAGGAGTTTTTTAACTGCACATAATTTTACAATTGCAAATGCAGATATAACACCGCCATATTTCACTTACATAGATAATGTTACAATTTATGATACTGAATCTGTAGGAATTGACTTTAATGCTTCTGATGATATTGCTTTTGATTGTTGGGGTGTAAATGATACTACTCATTTCAGTATAAACTGTTCAGGTTGGCTTGAAAATATAACTGCCTTAAATATAGGTGTTTATTATCTTAACATAACTATAAATGATACAGCAGGAAATGAAAATTTCACCATAATTTATGTAAATGTAACTGCTGTTCCAGACACAACTCCTCCACAAATTACTAATATATCTTCAACAGTAACAACTTCAACAGCGACTATAACCTGGACTACCGATGAGCAAGCTAATTCAACAGTTTATTATGGAACTACTCAAGCAACCACTTCAACTTCAAGTTCCTCAAGTTTAGTGACTTCACACTCAATAACCTTAACTGGTTTGTCATCATCTACTCTTTACTATTACAATGTGAGTAGTTGCGATTCTAGTGGGAATTGCAATACTTCTGTCCAATATACTTTCACAACTTCTACTGGGGGAGGAGGGCCTGGATGTACAGATGATTGTGATGAGGAAGGACAAGAAGAAAATGAATGTGTAAATTCCACTACCCTTAGGACAAGGACTTGTGGGGATTATGATGCTGATTCTTGTTTAGAATGGTCTAGCTGGAATTATGTCAGTTGCGGAGTTAATGAAATTTGTCAAGATGGTGCTTGTATTTCTACTGCAGAACCAGAATTAGAGATTGAGCTTATAAAACCAGAAGGAGACATAAATGTAACTCAAAATGAGGTGTTTAATGTTTCAGTTAAGATAACTTGTTTGCAAGGTTATTGTGGTGAGGTTGAAGTTGCTTTAGACCCTCTAAAAACTGAAGAAGATAAGGAAAGGAAAAAAGGTTTGCGACTCGGACTAGAAAGATTAAATATTATTAAATATTTAGATAAAATTTATAATAAAATCATATCACTTGTAAAAAATGAATAAGCTAAAAAAGAGGTTGATTGAAATTATGACTTTACTAGTTGTTACTTTACTAATATTTACGTCAGGAGTTCATGCTAATACGAATGTCATAGTGCCTGTTCCTGATGGATGGAAAGGTTTTGCTTGGGCAGGACAGCATGATGCTTGGTGCGATACTTCATGTGGTTGGAAAGGAGATAGGTACATAAAATTTTGTTCAGAAAATGAATGCACAAAATTAAGCGAAACAAAAATACATGGCAGTTCAGAAATTGTTACTATGATTAGGATTTTTTTTGACCACGATGGTAAAAAAAGTAAAGTTGATATTTATGGTTATAATCAAGATAATGAGTTTTTAATAAAGAAAGATTTTGAGATAAGCAAGAATAATAAAGAAGGAAGAGTTTGTGGTTATCCTGGTTGCGAAGCATGCAATCAGGAGTGTAGTTGGGATATCCCTGTCAATTTACCTGAACCAATTACAGGAATAAGAATAAATACAAAAGGAAGGAAAATACCGGCAGATTATTTTGGCTTGTTTTATAAGCCTTGCCCAGATGCTGATGGAGATGGCTATGCTGATGCAATATGTGGGGGAAATGATTGTGATGATTCTAACCTCAACATATACCCGGGAGCTACAGAAATATGTGGAAATGGTATGGATGAGAATTGTGATGGTCAAGACGATGTATGTCCTCATACTTGCTCATCTCCAGACCAAATAATTTTAAAGCTCTCAGATAAAACAAATGCTTATGGTGAAGTTTGGGATGGTGCAGGAAATTATCAGGTTGAAATTTGTTATGATGAGATTTTTGGACAGGATTATTTAGGAGAAAATCCTCATGAATGTACAGGAACAAATAAAGTTTTAGGTTTGTCTAATATAACTGAAGCTTTAGCTGAA
>JAFCEE010000005.1 GCA_017609285.1 Candidatus Pacearchaeota archaeon
TTTTAGTCATTAGGTTAGGCAGGGCCCATAGTCCAACGGCAAGACGCATCCTTGGCTGGGATGAGATTCGGGTTCAATTCCCGATGGGTCCATTTTAAAAATGAAAATTTTATATGGTTTAAGTGGAGATGGCTTCGGTCATTCAAGTAGAGCAAGAAGTATAGTCCATTATTTAGAAAGAAACGGGCATAAAGTTAAGATTTATAAGCAAAAGAAATTTATTTAAGAAAATATTGGAAAAAATGGAAGGAGATTGTGTTTTTTGTAAGATAGCTAGAAAAGAAATTAAAACTGAGATAGTTGACGAAAGTGAGAATTTTGTTGCCTTTCCAGATGCCAATCCTGTAGCAGAAGGACATACACTCATAATACCAAAAAAGCATTTTACTAATCTAATGGATTTGCCTTCTGACTTAGGTTCCGAATTAGTGGATATGGTTAAGAGAGTTTCTGAAAAAAGAATGAGAGAAGGGGCCGAAGGATTTAATTTAGTTATGAATAATTTTAAAGTTGCTGGACAGGTAGTTATGCATGCTCATCTTCATCTTATTCCTAGAAAAAAAGATGATGGTGTTAGATTAAGAACTATTTGAAAAGAGAAAAAAGAGGAGATGAAAAATGCCTTGGTTGGAAGTTGAAACTAAAGTTAAAATTAAAGATGTAAGGGATATGAGAAAAAGAGTGAGAAGAATAGCTAGGTTTGTGAAAAAAGAAAAAAAAACTGACAACTATTTTGCTTTAAAGATAAATGGTTATCCAAAAAAAGCCTTTAGAGTAAGATATAATGGTAAGGATTATGTTATAAATTTCAAAAAATGGATAAAAAAATATTGGAGCAAAGATATTGTTGTTAAACAGGAATTTGAATTTAACTTAAACGAAAAACATTTGGCTAATTTTCTTACTTTATTAAAGGACTTAGATTTTAAAGAATGGATAAGGAAAATAAAATATACAGAATCTTACAAATACAAGAAGAATAAGAGAGTTACTATTGAGATGAATAAAGTTAAACATTTAGGTTGGTTTTTGGAAGTAGAGTATTTATGTCAAAAGAAAGAAATGAAAAAAGCTAAGGAAAAAATAAGAGAAGTTTTGAAGGGGTTGGAGGTTAAGCAAGAAGATATTGATAATACTGGCTATACAAAAATGTTGTGGGAAAAAGGAAGAAGTTTAAGAAAAAAATGAGAGGTTTTTTTGAGGCTAAAAAGACAGCTGTTGTTGGAGCAAGTAGAGACAGAAATAAAGTTGGTAGAATTATATTTGAAAATTTGTTAGCTAATCCTAATTTGAAAGTTTTTCCTATTAATCCAAAAGCTTTTGAAATTTCTGGAGTGAGATGTTACCCCGATGTTTTATCTGTACCTTTTCTTTTAGACATGGCCATAATTGCTGTTCCTGCTGAAAAAGTTTTAGAGGTTTTAGAACAGTGTGGAAAGAAAAATATAAAGAGAGTTATAATGATAACAGCAGGATTTTCTGAAATAGGGAATACTGATTTAGAAAAAAAAGTAGGGAAAATAGCAAGAAAGTATAGTATTAAAATTATTGGCCCGAATGTTTTAGGAATTATAAATCCTTACAAAAACCTGAATGCCAGTTTTTTTTCAGGAGGATTAGAAAAAGGAAATGTAGGTTTTATCAGTCAGTCAGGGGCTGTTGCTACCTCTTTTCTTGATAAATGTCTTGAGTCTGAACTTGGAATTTCTAGTTTTATAAGTTTAGGGAATATGCTTCAACAAGATTTTCTTGATGCTATTGAGTACTTGGGAAGAGATAGGTATACTGAAATTATAGTTTTATATATAGAAAGTTTAAAAGAAGGAGCTGGAAAGAGATTCGTTGAGTTATGCAAAGATATCGGAAAGAAAAAGAAAATTATAGCCATAAAAGCTGGAAAAACAGAAAAAGGAAAAGAAGCAGCAAAAACACATACAGCTTCTTTATCTTCTCCTTCTGCTATATATTCAGGAGCTTTTAAACAAGCAGGAATTATTGAAACTGAGAGTATAGAAGAGCTTTTTTTCCTGACTCAAATTTTTTCTAAATATAAAAATTTGGGAAATAAGGCCTGTATTGTTACAAATGCAGGGGGGTTAGGCGTGTTAGCTACCGATACTCTTGTTAAGGCAGGTATTGAATTGCCAAAAATTTCTGATAAAACATTGAAGCTATTGGATAGTTTTTTGCCAAAAGGTTATAGTAGAAACAATCCTCTAGACATTCTAGGAGATGCTTTAGCTGAAGATTATGAAAAAGTTTTAAAGGTTTTATCTAGAGAGAATTTTGATTTTTTTGTTGTTATTGTAAGCCCGCAAAAAATGACACAAGCTTTAGAGACGGCAAAAATTCTTGTTAGGATTGGAAAGCCAGTATTTGCTTGTTATATTGGGGGCAAAAGTTTTGTAGATTCAAAAAAATTTTTACTTGAAAATGGTATGATAGTTTTTGATGATGTTTCTAAATTAAAGGTTTTGGACAAGATTGTAAGATAACTAAATCTCTATCCTTGCGTCTGCAATTACTGCTTTTTTTTCATTAATTATAATTGGATTTAGGTCTGCTTCTTTTACTTCTAATTTTGAAAATTTTTCTATTAAACTAATTAATTTTCTTATACAGAAATTTTTTTCTTTCATCAATCGATAGCTTTTTAATTCTTGTAGGGCTTGGAAAATTTCTTCTTTATTTACAGGGCAAACTCTAAATTGAATATCTTTTATTAATTCTACAAAAGAGCCTCCAGAACCTAATAATAAAATTTTTCCAAATGTCCTGTCTTGTTTTATTCCAGCTATGATTTCTATGCCAGAAACATCTTCTTGAATTATAAATTTTTTCCCAGGAAATTTCTTTTTTAGTTTAGTATAAATTTTTTTAAGTTCCTCAAAATCAAAGCATTTTTTTACAGCCCCTAATTTTGTTTTATGTTCTGCTGTATTTAATTTAATCCACAGGGGAAACTTTAGCTTTTTAATTTTCTTTTCAAATTTATCTAAATTAGAATTTATAGGCAAGACAAGATAGTTAGCTATAGGTAACTTTTCCAAGACTATGAAAGAATTTTCTAAATCAAGCAATTCCTTTTCTTTAATCATTTTTATTATTGTTTATAGAAACATAGAGTTTATAAATATAAAGCTTTCTTGCTTTGTTTCCAGAGAATATGGGGAAGTAAGGAATTGTTAAGATAAATTTATAAATCTCCCCGGTTTTTTCTTTCTATAAAATGAGGCTTAATGTTTTAATTGGGGGGAAAGCTGGGCAAGGTATAAATAAGATTTCTGAAATTGTTGCTAATGTTTTAACTAGTCTAGGATATTTTACTTTTAATTATCGTGACTATGGTTCATTGATAAGAGGGGGACATAATTTTAATGTTTTGAGTGTTAGTAATAAAAGAGTTGGAAGTATAGAAAGTAAACTTGATGGAATTGTTGCTTTAGATGATTTGACAATTGAGAAACATAAAATAGAATTAAAGAAAGGTGGTTTTGTTATAAGCTATAAAGGTTTTGAAAATTTTGAAAGGAATTTGAATGTAGCTTTGTCTGGAGCTTTGATTAAAGTTTTGGGTATAGATAAGGATTTGTTGTTGAAAGAATTGAGAAAAGAATTGAATGTTCCTAATGCCATAGAAGCTGCTGAAAAAGGTTATGAGAGCGAGGAAAAAAAGTTTAATTTTGGAAAGTTGAAAAATAAGATAAAAATAATGTCCGGAACCGAGGGTGTTGTTCAAGGATTTATTAATTCTAAGGCTGACTGGTATTTTGCTTATCCTATGACTCCCGCTACTGGAGTTTTACATGAACTTGGTTTAAGGCAGAACGGGAAACATAAGGTTTTTCAGGCTGAGAATGAAATTTCAGTTGTGAACATGGCCCTCGGTTGCTCTTTTAGTGGGAAAAGAGTTATGGTTGGTACTTCTGGAGGAGGATTTGATTTGATGTCAGAATCATTAAGTTTTCAAGGAATGAGCGAGATTCCTTTGGTTGTTTATCTAGCAAGCAGACCAGGTCCAGGAACTGGTGTTCCTACTTACTCCACTCAATCAGATTTAAATGTTGCTTTAAGAGCTGGACATGGAGAATTCCCAAGAATAGTCATAGCTCCCGGAGATCCTATTGAATGTGTAGAGAAAGTTAATGAAGCTTTTTATTTAAGTGAGAGATTTAAATGTCTGGCTATAATTTTAAGTGATAAGCATTTGGCTGAATCTGAGTTTTCTAGTGATAGAAAACCAAACAAGGTCTTAGATGTTAAAATTGAAAGAGACTTGCCTGGACAAAAAATAGTTAGGGCAAGCAGTTATGAGCATGATGAGAGAAGACATACAACTGAGAAGCCAGAAGTGGTGAAAAGAATGCAAGAGAAAAGATTAGAGAAGTATGAAAAAATCAAGAACTTTCTACAAAGAAACAAAGTTGAGATGATAAAGATTTATGGAAATAAAAATGCCAAGAATCTTGTAATAGGATGGGGCTCTACAAAAACAGTTATTTTAGACGCTCTTGATGCTATTGATAAATCAATTGAAACTAGAAAAGGAAAATGGAAATTTCTTCAGGTTTTATATTTAAAGCCTTTAAGTGATGAGATAAAAGAGGAAATTGAGAAGGTTCAGGAAAAGAAAGGTAGAGTCATTGTTGTTGAAAATAATGCCACTGGTCAATTAGGTAGGCTGATAAGAGAAAAAACTGGATTGAAAGTCGAAAAAAGAATTTTAAAATATGACTCAAGGCCGTTTAGGTCTGACGAACTGGCTGAAGAATTAAGGGGGATGGGAAAATGAGAAATGCAATAATAAAATTTAGAGGTTTCGAAGTTACAAAAAGAGAACTATTTGCTGATTTAATTTTTTTAGCAGTGGCTTTTTTGGTATCTTTTCTTTTATTATATTTCTTTGATATTCACTGGAGTTTTTATCCTGGAGAAAGTATTTTTCCACCCAGTAAGTATGTTGGTTTGTCCAAAGAAATTTATTTAATAGGAAGTTTAATCGGAGCAGTAGTTGGATTTTTTATAATTAAATTATTTTTGTTAGGAGTGAAAGAGGAAGTAGGAAAATGAGCAAGTTTGATATAACAAAAACAAAATTTTTGAGCATTGAAATTTTTTAAAAATGATAAAATGGTAAAAGCAAATTTCAATACAAAAGAAGAAATAACATGGTGTCCTGGATGTTCAAACTTTATGATTTTGGAAGCTGTTAAGAGAGCTTTAGCCTCTTTGGGACTGAAAAAAGAAGAAGTAGTTATGACTACTGGTATAGGATGTCATGGTAAGATTTTTGATTATATTGATATTGGCGGTGTATATGGTTTACATGGTAGGCCAATTCCAGTTGCAATAGGAATTAAATTAGGAAATCCTAAATTGAAAGTTTTAACTTTTGCTGGCGACGGAGATACTTATAACGAGGGTATAAGTCACTTTATACATGCTTGTCGTTATAATTCTGATATAACTTTAATTGTTCATGATAACAGGGCTTTTTCTTTAACAACAGGGCAAGCAACTGCTACTTCTCAAGAGGGCTATAAAACAAAAGTTGAGCCAAAAGGCGAATTCCTAAAACCTCTAAATCCTATTTCTTTAGCCTTAAGTTCAGGAGCGAGTTTTGTGGCTAGAGTTAATGCTAAAAATATTGAACATACGTCCAAAGTTCTTGAAGAAGCAATAAGACATAAAGGCTTTAGTTATGTTGAAGTTCTTCAGGATTGTTTGATTTTTAATTTAGAAATAAATAATCTTGACAAGTTGATGTATAAAGTAGAAAATAGAGATAATAAGGAAAGGGCGAGAAAGTTAGCTGAGGAATGGAATTATGACAGCAAGACAGGAAAAATTCCAATTGGAATTTTTTATCAAGAAAAAAGAAAAACTTTGGAAGAGGAATTTTAATTTTTGTTGAGAAGAATATCAAGATAAATAAGAAAACTTAAAATAGGATGTTAATTAAAGAGACTATTGTTACAGGATAAATATTGTTCAAAAACTTTATATAATTAATCTACCATTTTTATTTTATGGTTGATAACATTAAACAAAAATCAGTGAATGTAGCTTTAATTGTTGCGGGAATTTGTTTTTTCATTGCTTTTATCGCAAATTGGATTGAAGAAAATTTTGTTTATGGATTACTTAATGGTGTCATTGGCGGATTGATTATTGGAGGGATTACTTTCTTAATTTCAAAATCAGCCATAAAAAATAAAATCAATTTTAAATGGTGGCAATGGGTATTTTATATAATAGGTTGGGTAGTAGGTTTTGCAAATTTACTCTTTTGGATTATTATGTATGTCGCTTATTTAATGCATAATTATGGAGATCCTTTTTTCAGTAAAGATTTTCACAGAAGAGTATATATCTGGGGGATTATTATAACAATTATTTTAGCATTAACAATTCTATTAATTTTGATTATCTAATTCTTCTTACTAAATGAATGTGCCCTTTATGATCAAAAGTGCCTAAACCTAGAGTTTTCAGTGCAGGAATAATTTTATGTTTTGGAAATATTCTTTTTAAATTATAGATTCCAGCATCACAAGCAAGGACAATTTGAACATTTCCGTGAAGCTGAGATTTATTCAGTTGAGAGAAATCACAAGGAGCTCCAATTAAATCCATATCTACAATATTAAATCTGTCTTTTTTTAATCTTTTAGATAATTTTTTCATTGCTATCTCGCCCCCAGTTTTGCATATTCTTGCACATGCGTTGCATGAAATAATCCCTATCTCATCAGATTTTTTCAACTGGTTTTTTATCTTCTTGTAGGGAAGAGCTTTTGTTATTATCATTTCAAAACAACCTACGGTTTTTTTGCATTTTCCCTTAAGTTAGACTCAAGGTTGATTCCTTTTTTATTGTCTTTATATAATTTGAGATTTTTAAAACTATGGCTCTGGCCGGATTTGAACCGGCGACCTCCTGCTGTCACAAATCAGAGATTTCTGAACAAATCAAGGAAACCTTGATTTCATGAGACAGGCACTCTAACCAACTGAGCTACAGAGCCATATTATTGTAAATTTCGTAGGGTTTAAAAATACTTCTTCCCCTTTATAAATATGGTAGTAGAGAATTTATCAAATCTTACAAATATAGAAACATTAGAAATTTTAATTAAACGGGTTTCCACTCTCACAGCCATTTTTCAAGCTATTGGCGGCTTAATTCTTGCTTATATAATTTTTAATGTTATTAATACTATAATCAATAGGAAAAAAAGAGACGAGTTGAGGAGAATGAGGCAGTTGTTAGAGAATATAGATGAGAATATTTCTAGATTAGTTAAGAAAAAATAAAAAAAGAAAAAATAAAAAATTCTAAAGTTTCTATCTTTTTCCTTTTTCACTTACTTTCCTAAAGTTATTTCTATGGTGGAGACATTAACTTTTTTGCCTTCTTTGTTTTCAAATTCTTCACTGTCTATTTTAATGTCTTTTACTTTAACTCCCTGGTCATTCAAGAATCTCTTTGTAGTTACTTCTGCTACATCAACTGCTCTACTTATGAATTTTCCTCTTGCTTTCACTATCACTTCATTACTGCCTTTCTTTGTAAACTGCATCACTACTCCTGTTACGTAATTCATAAAAGGCTTGCTTCCAATAAAAACTACGTTTTCGTCTTTTTTCTCACCTGTTGTTTTTTCAGCTTCAGCCATTTTTACCTCCTTGTCTTTGTATTTATTTTAGTTTATTTATGTATTCTAAGCTTGTTGCTTAGCATGAACTTTTCCTTTTCTTTTAAGTCTAGTTATGTAGCCTGCTATAATATTCCTCATCCTCTTGCTTGGCATACTATCCCCTAAAATTTTCTTGTTTTTTTCAAATTCTGAAGTAAATTCTTGTTCTTGCATCAGCTTTTCTGCTGTTCTTTTTATTAATGTTGACTTTATTCTTCCCATAACAAAGTTGAAAAGCGAGATTATTTAAAGTTTATTGTTCTCTAAGCTATTATTCTGTCCTCTTGAATTTAATTAGCCCAGAATATTGCTCTAGATAAGAAAGAGCTTTTTTATTAAGTTCTCCTGGAGTTAAGAAAAGAGCAGGCATTTTTAATGTTTGGGCTTTTTGTATCGCAAGAGTTAAATCATTTTCGGTAATTCTTTTTTTATCTTTAGCTATTAAAAGAAAGAGAAGCTTACCTATATCTGAATTTATTCTTATTATTGCTTGATACTCTCTTTTTTTTACCTCTTTTTCTTCAAGAATCTCTATATTCTCAGTTTGGATTTTATTAATAACCAATTTTACAAAATCTGATTTTTCTTTTCTTAATTTTGGTTTTGCTTTTAAAGTAAGGAGAGGCTTTTCTATTCTTCTTGTTTCTGTTTTCTGTAGTTTTTCTCTTACCTCTTTTTCTGTTATAGTGTGGAAACGCCAAAACAATTCTTGTCTGTTAGAGGTATTTATAATTAGAGGGAATGCAAAATCCTTTAGATTCCTTAAAGCAACTCTTATTGCTGGTTCTTGTTTCTTGTCCTGTAATAATTTTTTTTGTTTTAGCAATAAGAATGCTTCTTTTTCTTTTCCAGGAAGATAATCAGAGAATTTTTCTAATTGTTGTTCCTGGCCTTCAAGAAAGTACAGGGGCGAGCCACCTACTTTCATTTTGCTTATTCTAACTAATTTTTCTGAAGCTAGTTCTGAGAGAATAGCTGAAGAAAATAACATATCTAAGCCAACTTCTCTCGAGATATGTACAGGCAGGCTTGGCCCTCTAATTTTAAGCAAACTCAATATTTTTCTTTTTGTTTCCTCTAGATTTTGTTCCATGAGAGTTTAAAAAAGCGAGATATTATAAATTTATCCTCTTCTTATAATTATTGCTATATAAACTATATAAAGAATGATTAGGATAAGCCCTCTTTCTTTTTTAATTTTTGGGTCTTTTAAAGCAAAAATAAAAAGCAATATGCTAGAGATTATAAGAAAAAGAATATCAAAATTAATGAAACCAGGAACTTTTATGGGCGAAATTGAAGCAGTCAAGCCTAAAACCCAAAAAATATTAAAAATATTGCTTCCAACTACATTGCCTACAGCTAAATCTAAATCCTTTTTTGATACAGCTGCTATTGATGTAGCTAATTCTGGCAAAGAAGTTCCTAAAGCTATTATAAAGGCTGATATTAAAAATTTTGAAATTCCTAAATTAGAGGCTATTATAATAGCATTTTCTACTACAAATCTCCCCCCAAGATAAAGAAAAAGAATACCTGCAATAAATAGAAAAATTATTGAAGATAATTTTCTTTTTTCAATCTCTATTGTTTCTTCCTCAATTCTTATTTCTCTTTTTTTTGCTGCTTCATAAACATAATAAATAAAAATTAAAAAGAAAAAAAGCATAACTATACCATCAGTTCTTGATATTGATGAGATAACATTGTCTATTGATTTATCATTTGCTACTACTAATAAAACAAAAGCAGCTAAAATGCCTAGAGGTATTTCTTTCCATATAGTTGATTTATGAATTTTTAAAGGAGATAACATAGCAGCTACTCCCAAAACAAGCAAAATATTAGCTATATTACTTCCAACTATATTGCCTATAGCTATTTCGGTTTGGCCTTTAATAGCAGAAAAAATATTGATAATCAACTCTGGCATTGAAGTTCCTGTTGCGACTATTGTTAGGCCTATGATAAAACTTGAGACTCTCATCTTTTTAGCAAACGCGCTTGAACTAGAAACCAAAAATTTTGCTCCTTCTACTAATAAAACAATCCCTGCTAAAAAAAGGAAGTATTCTATCATTTTAATCTAAGGTTTTATCCAGCTAATTTCATAATAAGTTACGTCGTTTTCTTCATCTACAATGCCGATTAGTAAATTTTTTCTTGTTGAATGAGCTACTCTGTTTTTAGCTGCAAATTCATGCCAAGTCAAGATGTCAGATTCTCTAACAGGATATAAAATCCAGCGAGCGTGTTCTTGTCCTGGTTTCTTGCCTTTATCATATACTCTAAACTCCGCACCAAATTTTAAGGCTGTCTTTACTATATATCCTCTTTGACGCATATCTTTAAAAACTGCATACCTTGTTTGTATCTTTCTGTCATATTCTTTAAGTTCTTCAATAAATTTGTCAAAAGTAAATTTTTTCTTTCCTTCAGTAATTTCTATTTTCTTTTTTTCAAGTAGATAAAGAGCTTCGGGAAATGAATAAAAAATCTTACCCTCTTTTTTCTCTCCAAAACGAGATTTTTCATATAAAGAGAAAGCTTCTTTTTTATTGCTGTATATTGTTTCACCAGTAAAAATTGCTTTTATTTTGCCTTTATCTTCTTTTTTTCCCTGTTTTTTATTTTCTTTTGTTTTTTTAACTATCCTTTTAACTTTATCTTTCTTTACAGTCTTAGTTATCTTCTTTTTCCTCTTTTTTTCTTTAGGTTTTTTTGTTTTTGGCATTTTTTTTAAAGGAAAAATGAATATTTAAATCTTAGTAAAATTTTTAAATTAATCTTTTCTTTAATTGGTATGAGAACTGCTGATAACTTTTCAATTTTAGAAGTTTTATTAGCAGTTGCTCCAATTGTTCTCGCAGTTTTAGTCTTATAAAATTGCATTCTCGGTTTATTCTGAGAATGCACATTAATTTACGCGAGAGCTACAACTAAATATAAGGAGGTAAAAATGGCTGAATTAGAACAAATTTGTGAAATGGCAGGCGAAATGTTTGTAGTTGGCAGAGAAGAAAGAATAATTATTAAACGAGGAAATTACGAAGCTGTAAATGGAAAACCATATGAATCATTGAAACCAAGACAAACAACAGGAGCAAAATACAGCATAGCTGGAATTTATAATCTTTTGAGACAGACAGATCCTAAGAAAATTATTGGACATAGGGTAATAGAGACAAATTTTATTGTACATGAACAGGTTGAAGCTGATTTGATAAATTATGAAGCAAACAGCAGAAAAACAGGGAATAAAGCTGTAAGATTAGATGGACCCTTTGAAGAGAGTGATATAATTCCAGGTGTTTTAGGAACTTCAAAAATTTTTAGGACAAGAGTTTATAGAAAGGTTTAAAATTTAATTTTGGTATATAGAAAAATGATAAGGAAAGAAAGAAGAAAAAGAAAAGAGGGGGGAGTAGAGGAGGAAATTGATTTTAAATCTATAGAGAAGAAGTGGCAAGAGGAATGGGAAAAAAATAAGATATTTGAAGTTAAAGGAGCAAGAGAAAAGAAAAAGTATTATGTTTTAGAGATGTTTCCTTATCCTTCTGCTTCTGGTTTGCATATGGGACATGCTTTAAATTATACTATTGGGGATATATATTCTAGATTTATGAGGATGCAAGGTTTTAATGTTTTATATCCTATGGGTTTTGATAGTTTAGGATTGCCTGCTGAAAATGCAGCTATAAAAGCAGGGAAGAATCCAAGAGGATATACCGAGAAAGCAATTAAAAATTTTATAAAGCAAATGAAAGAACTTGGTTTGAGTTACGATTGGAGCAGGGTAATAGAAACACATAAACCAGAATATTATAAATGGGATCAGTGGATTTTTTTGAAAATGTATGAAAAGGGTTTAGCTTATAGAAAAAAGGCTCCTGTAAATTATTGTCCTAAATGTAAGACAGTTCTTGCTAACGAACAGGTTCATAATGGAAAATGCTGGAGGCATAAAGATACTGATGTTGAAATTAGGCAATTAGAACAATGGTTTTTGAAAATCACAGAATATGCTGATGAGTTGTATAAAGGGATTGATAAATTAAAAGGATGGCCTGAAATAATTAAGAAGCTACAAAAAAATTGGATTGGAAAAAGTCATGGAACCGAAATTTTATTTGAGGTAATAAAGCCCGAAGGTAAGAAAGAGAGTTGGAAGATTTTTACAACAAGGCCAGACACAATTTTCGGAGTTACATTTATGGTTATTTCTGCTCAACACCCAAAATTAATGGAACTTGTGACAAAAGAACAAGAAGAAAAAGTAAAGAAATTTTTGAAAAAAATAAAATCTGTTTCTGAAAAAGAGATGGAGGAATTAGAAAAAGAGGGAGTTTTTACAGGAAGTTATGCTATTAACCCTGTAAATAAAGAGAAGATTCCTATTTATGCAGGAAATTTCGTTGTTGCGGATTATGGTTCTGGAATGGTTATGGCTGTGCCCGCTCATGATTCTAGGGACTGGGAATTTGCTAAAAAATATAATCTAAAAATTAAAGAAGTTATTTCAGGAGGAAATGTTAAGGAAAGAGCTTTTATAGGTGAAGGAGTTTTAATTAATTCCGGACAATTTTCTGGAATGAAATCAGAAAGGGCCAGAATAGAGATTTCTAAATTTTTAGAGAAAAAGAAACTTGGAAAAAGGACAACTGAATTTAGATTAAAAGATTGGCTTATTTCGAGGCAGAGATATTGGGGGACTCCTATCCCGGTTGTTTATTGCGAGAAGTGCGGGGTTGTTCCTGTTAATGAAAAAGATTTGCCAGTTGAACTTCCAGAAAAAGTAAAATTCGGGGAAGGGAATCCCTTGGAAACAGCGAAAAATTGGGTTTGGGTGAAATGTTCTAAATGTGGATGGAAAGCCAGAAGGGAAACTGATACTATGGACACTTTTGTCAATTCAAGCTGGTATTATTTAAGATATACTGACCCAAAGAACAATAAAGAGATATTTGACAAGAAAAAATCAGAATACTGGATGCCTGTTGATCAGTATATTGGGGGGGCCGAACATGCTTGCATGCATCTAATCTATTCAAGATTTTATTATAAATTTTTAAGAGATTTAGGAATGGTTAAGGGAGATGAACCTTTTGTTAATTTGTTTAATCAAGGGCTTTTGCATGGTGAAGATGGAGTTGTGATGTCTAAGAGCAGGGGGAATGTTGTCCTTCCAGAAGAAGTTTCAGAAAAATATGGTATTGATACTGCCCGATTATTTCTTGTTTCTCAAGCAAGTCCAGATAAAGACATTTCTTGGGATGAAAATGGGATAGAAGGAAGTTTAAGGTTTATAAAAAGGGTTTTTGATTTTGTTGTTAATTTTGAGTCAGGAAAGACCAGCGAGTTAGTTGAAAGTAAACTGAATAAAGCTATAAAAGAAATTACAGAAGATATTAAAAATTTTAGGTATAATCTTGCTGTTATTAAATTAAGAGAATTTTTTGATAATATTCCTGAAGAAGAAATTTCAAAAAAAGATTTCGGAACTTTTTTGAAGCTGTTGTCTCCTTTTTGCCCACATATTGCTGAAGAGTTATGGCATAAATTAGGTAATAAAACATTCATAAGTTTAGAGAGTTGGCCAAAAGATGGCAAAATAAATGAAAAGTTGTTAAAAGAAGAGAAGCAAATTGAAAGGATTGTAGTAGATATAAGAAATATTTTAAAAATTTTAGAGGGAAGGGGAGAGGGGGGAAGGGTGGTTAAAATATTCGCGATTCCTTCTGAGATTTCTTTATATGAGAAGGGAAAGGAAAAAATTGAGAAAAAAACAGGATTAGAAGTAAAGGTTTTATCAATTAAAGATGCCAAGAAATTTGGAGAGAAGGTAGTAAAAGCAAAGCCAGGAAAGCCGGGAATTTTGATTGGGTGATTAGATTCTATCCAATTGCTTTCCAATATATCCTCCTAAAAATGCCCCCCCAATAGCTACAATAGGCAAACATGCTAAATAAGCAAAAGTATAAGCTGTATTTACACTACAGCAGAAAATCTTTCAACAAAGTTTTCAGAATACATCTGTGGAAAAAGGCAAAGTAGTTAGGTTTAAATATCCTTAAAACTTTAAGTTTATAATAAAATGGCTAAGGAAACATCTGAAGCTGAACAAGCTGGAGGAGAATTGGGAAGAGAAGTAGGAAAAATAACTCATTATTTTGATAAAATTGGGGTTGCAGTAGTCGAATTAACAGATAGTTTAAAAGCAGGGGATAAAATTAGAATTAAAGGAAATACCACAGATTTTGAGCAAGAAATTGAAAGTATGCAGATAGAACATGAAGAAGTAGAAGAAGCAGGAAAAGGACAGGCGATAGGATTAAAAGTTAAAGACAAAGTTAGAAATAATGACAAGGTTTATGTTGTAGAGTAGAGAGAGTTATTAGTATACTTAAAAAATAAATACCGGCAATAGATTTTCCTCTATTGAGAATTAGTTTAGAAAAGAAATAATAGATTAATTAATCTAATACAGCTCTGATTCTTCTGATACCTTCAGCAACAGATTCTTCTTTTATTATTTTGAATTTTTTTTCACCTTCTCCCAGTTTAGAAGTATTAGAAACATGAGGGCCTGCGCAAATTTCTTTACTTATAATTTTATTAGGGGATGAAATGCTATAAACAGAAACTTTTTTCCCATATCTGTCCTCAAAAGTTCCTAACGCTCCGGATTTTTTAGCTTGTTCTAAACTCATTTCTTCTCTCTTTACTTCTAAACCAGCTTTGATATTTTTATTTACTATTTTTTCTATTTCTTTTATTTCTTCTTCTTTTAGTTTCTTGTCATGACTGAAATCTAATCTTAATCTTTCTGCTGTTATATTAGAACCTTTTTGCTCTACATGTTTTCCTAAAACTTGTCTTAAAGCTGCGAGAAGTAAATGGGTGGCTGTATGAAGTTTAGTTGTTTCTTCGCTTTTATCAGCTAAACCAGATTTAAACTTGCCTTTTGTTGCTGTTCTACTCATTTTTTGATGTTTTTCTTGTTCTGCTTCAAATCCTGAAACATCAACTTCTAATTTATTTTCTTTTGCCAACTCCTGAGTCATCTCCAGAGGGAAGCCATAACTTTGGTAAAGAAGGAAAGCAGTTTTTCCATCTATGATTTTCCCTTTTAAGTGTTTTTTAATCTTATTGAAATATTTTATGCCCTCTTTCAAAATTTTAGTGAATTTTTCTTCTTCTTTTTCTAATTCTTCAAGAATGAACTCTTTATTTTTTGTCAGTTCTTTATAATCTGGATAAATTTCTATTACCTCTTCAGCTAATTTTGTTGTTAATTTTTCTTTTATCCCTAATAATTTGGCATGTCTTATTGCTCTTCTGATTAATCTTCTCAAAACATAACCTTGTTCGAGATTGCTTGGCTGAATTTTTTCAGCAAGAATAAAGCAAGAAGCTTTAATATGGTCAGCAACTACCCTCATGCTTCTTGTTTCTTCTTTATTTTTTCCATACTCCTTTCCTGACATCTTTTCGATTATTTTTATGATAGGAAGGAAGAGGGAAGTTTCATACACAGAATCCTTTCCTGTTAATAGTGCGAGAGTTCTTTCTACACCCATCCCTGTATCTACATTTTTTTGTTTTAATTCAGAATATGTTCCGTCGGCTTTTTTATTGTACTGCATAAAAACATCATTCCATATTTCTATTCCATTAAAAAACATCTCTGTATCTGGACCACAAGGTCCTGTTTCTCCAGCCGGACCCCACCAATTATCTTCTTTGCCCAAGAATTTTATTTGTTCCTTTTTTATTCCAAGAGATTTCCATATATTAGCTGATTCTTCATCTTTTGGTATATTATTTTTTTTATCTCCTTTAAAACACGTAATTTCTAATTTTTCTTTGGGTATTTTTAATATCTCTGTTAGAAATTCAAAACTATATTCTATAGCTTCTTTTTTCCAATAATCTCCAAGAGACCAGTTACCTAACATTTCAAAAAAAGTTAAATGAGATTTGTCGCCAACTTTTTCAACATCAGTTGTTCTTAGACATTTTTGTACATTACAGAGTCTTTTACCAAGAGGATGTTTTTCTCCAAGGAGATAAGGAACAAGAGGATGCATACCTGCAGTAGTGAAAAGAACAGTTGGATCGTTTTCTGGCATTAAGGGGGCATTAGGAATAACTTTGTGTTTCTTCTCCTTAAAAAAATCTAAATATGCTTTTATGAGCTGTTGTCTTGTCTTTATCATACTTATTCTAAGAAATAAACAGCTTTTAAATATTTTTAACTTAATCTTTCTAACTTTTCCTTTATCTCTTTCAACTCCCTCTCCAATTTACTTCGTGTTGTTTTTTCTAGAATTTCCTCTCTCACTTCTCTTTCATCTTTTTTTACTGGTTTTGTTTTAGGAAGTTCTTTTATTAGTGTTTTTATATCTGAAATTAATTTTCTTAATTCTGCTCTCAAAACTTGCTTACTTTTTAATTCAAGTTTCCTGAGTTTTTGGTATTCCTGAATTTGTTTTATTATGTTTAGAAGATTAATTTGTGTAGAAAGTAAATTTCTCCTAGAATCTACAGCTTCTTTAATTTTTAATTGTACATGGAGGGATTCCATTTTATTTATTCTTCTAGTTTTTGAAAAATTGCTTTATCTATGCTGTCTAATTTTAACTTAGCTTCTTCTATCTCTTGTTGCCATTCCTGAAGATGGGTTTCTTCCCTTATTTTAATCTCTTTTATATTTTTAAGAAGAGATTCAATTTCAAGAAGTCGTTTCTTTATATCTTGGAATTTTGCTATAGATTCTTGATATTTATCTATTCTTACAAAAACTGGTTCTACTTTTATCTTTGGTTTGATTTCTTTTACAACCGGTCGCGCTATAGTTTTAGTTGGTGTTTGAATAGGTTCATCTTCTATTTCTTTTGTTCTTGGCATTGTCTCTTCAGTTTCAGTTGGTTCTTTAATTGCTTGCTTTACTATTTCCCTACTCACTTGTTCCCCGGCTTGAGTTACTGGGAAAGATGGAAGGGGAGGCAATTCATTTTTAATTTCAGGTTTTTCTTCTTTAGCAAGTAGAGGGGGAAGTTGAGATTCTGATATCCTTGATGAGGAGCGTGTCTTTGGTAGAGGAGGTAGCTTAGGTAATTCTGGTAATTCTGGAGCTTTTTCTTCTTTTTCCCTCTTTTTATCAAATGGCCAAACCATAAAATTAGCAGAAAATTTTTGTATAAATAACTTTGCATAAATTTTAAAGTAGTTACAGTAAAAACAAAAACTATTTATTTGGAGTTTTTTTCAAAATTTAATGCAAATTAAGCTCCTTAAAGAGATAATAATAGAAATTGCTGGCAAACAAGCTGGCGATATATTAAATGTTTTATCTGGGAAAAAAGATGTAAATGAGTTTTTAATAGCCAAGAAACTGAAATTAACTATAAATCAGGTAAGAAATATTCTCTATAAATTAGCTAATTTTGGTTTAGTATCATTTACAAGAAAAAAAGATAAAAGGAAAGGATGGTACACTTATTTCTGGACTCTTGATGCAGAAAAAGCCTTAGAGTTAATGAATAAGAAATTAGAAAAAGAAATATTAGGACTAAGACAGACATTAAAAAGTAGGGAAACAAAAAGATTCTATATATGTAAAACTTGTAAAACAGACATATCAGAAGAAACAGCTCTATTACATAACTTCACTTGTCAAGAATGTGGCGAAGTTTATGAGTTAGCTGACAATAAAAAGATTATAAACGATTTAAAAAACAATATAAGTAGATTGGAAAGACAAAAAGAGAATGTTTTGTCTGAGTTAAAAAAAATTAAAGAGGCGGAGAGAAAAAGAATTGAAAGAGCTGAGAAGAAACTCGCGAAGAAAAAAAGGAAATCAAAGAAAAAAGCAAAAAAAGTTAAAGCAAAGAGAAAAGTAAGAAAAAATAAGGAAAAGAAAATAACTAAAAAACATAGGGGAAAAGTAAAGAGAAAATGAGGTATAGGCGATATACAAAAAGACATTTAAAACCAAACCTGTTTGCTTATTTCTTCTCTAATTTAAGCATAACTAACTGGATTATTCTAGTAAATATTATTTTTTTCTTTTTTGCTTTTTTATTGTTAGCCCAAAACCAGAGTTTTTTGGACTATATTGCTCTAAAACCTTCAAATATCTTACAAGGAAAAAAATTGTGGACTATACTAACTAGCATGTTTATGCATGGAAGTTTTTCTCATCTTTTTGTTAATATGATTTCCTTAATGTTTATAGGAAATTTTGTTGAGCAGATTATAGGAAGGAAAAGATTTTTCTGGTTTTATATGTTGTCTGGCTTAGTAGCTGGTTTAGCTTTTGTTTTTCTAGCTTTGATTTTTTCTAATGAATTAAATATCTACGCAGTTGGGGCAAGTGGAGCTATATTTGGTTTAGGTGGCTTGCTAATGATTTTAACTCCAAGATTGCCTGTTCTTTTATTTTTTGTTATACCAATGCCCATGTGGCTTGCTATGTTGTTTTTGTTGTTCGGCTTATGGATTATTTCCTTTTTTGCTGGTTTGCCTATAGGCAATACCGCACATTTAGGAGGATTAATTTGCGGTTTGGTATTTGGTTTGTACTTAAGGAAGAAATATAAAAAAAAGGTTATGGTTTTAAACAGAATGTTCAGATGAGAAAAAAATTAATTAATAGAGAGGGAGAAAAAAAAGGAAGAAGTTATGTTAAATGTTGGCAGTATTTGGAAAAAAATAAAATTTATTTTTTGATTATTTCTTTAATTTTTTTAATTTCTCTTATAATTGGTTTTTTCTTTCCTGTGTTTTTAGTTGATATTATTGAAAAATTTTTAAAAGAGTTGGTGGAGAAAACTACAGGCATGAATTTTTTTCAGTTATTGATTTTTATTTTTCAAAATAATTTGTTGACTGCTTTTGTTGGTTTATTGTTTGGGATTTTTCTTGGTTTATTTCCTTTACTTTTAAGTTCTCTGAATGGTTATGTTTTGGGTTTTGTTTTTGAAAGAACTGTAAAAGTGGGAGGTTATGGAGTTTTGTGGAGGATTTTTCCTCACGGAATTTTTGAATTGCCTGCTTTAATAATCTCTCTTGGTTTAGGTTTAAGATTAGGAATGTCTATTTTTTCTAGGAAAAAAGATATAAAAAAAGAATTTCTTTACAATTTAGAGAGCTCTTTAAGAGTTTTTTTGTTTATAGTGCTTCCTTTATTGTTGGCAGCAGCAATAATTGAATCTGCTTTAATTTTTTTGTTAGGATAGAAATTCTACTCTGTATAAAAATATATGGTTTCGATTATAATAATATTTATATATGGGATTCAGGACATTTAAACATGTCGGGTCATTCAGGAATTTCAGAGTTGCTTGTTCAAACTGGAGCTTATAGAGATTTAGATAAGCCAGTTATTCTCACTTCTGGTCAGCTGGGAATTTTTTATATTAATACTGAAAAGTTAGTTCAAGATGATGGAGAGTGGAAGTTGTATAGTGAGGATTCTAAGGCTATGATTCGTCATGCTGTAGGGATGATGCATAAAAAACCAACATTTAGAAAGGTTATAGAAATATTAAAGAAGAGAGTCGTAACACTTCTCAGAAATTCACCTCCTTGTGATGGACATGCAATTTCAGGAGGACAGAGAAGAGACTGGTTGTTTTCTGGTCCTGTTGCTGCTCAATTAAATCTACCCCACATCTCTGTTTATAAAGATGGAAGAGTAGAGGTAATTCCTGCTTGTGGTGGTCTTGAAGATTTAGGAGATGTTGTGGATTTACATATTTCAGACTTGCTTACTGAAGGAAGCAGTTGTTATAGAATTGAGGATGGAGAAGAAAAAGGTTGGGTTTCTGAGGTGAGAAGAATTGGTGCAAAGATTAATGATTTAATTTGTGTAGTTACGAGATTACAAGGAGGGGAGGAAAGATTATCTGAACAAAAGGTTACAGTACATCCATTTGTTACTATCGATGAAGCTTTTTTAGGACAATATTCAAATGAGCCAGAGAGAGCTTTAGCTTATCACAAAGATCCTACTGCTTGGAGTGAATCTTATTTGAGAGAAAATGGAGCTTTAGCTCTAGTAAGTGCTTTTGATCCTAAAGGAGGCAAGTTAGATAGAGCAAAAAAGTTTTGGGATAGGTATGGAACCATAATTATGGAGTCTGGAAAATATGAAGAATTTGATTCTGCTTTAAGAGAAAAATATGGTCAAAGTTTAGGAGAGTTGGTAGGAGGAGATTAAAGTGACAAGAATAATTCAAATAAATAAGAGTGTGATTCCTGCTTGCGATGTTGATTTAGAGACTTTTAAAAGGATTGTTAGAGAGACAGGGGATTTGGATAAGATAGGGGGATATAAAATACCTGCAAAATCTGGTAGAAAAGGGTGGGAAACTTGGGTAAAGATAGCAAGAGAGAATACAGATAAACCATTAATTTATGATCATCAAAAAGCTGGGACAGATATTCCTTATACAGGAGCAAGTTTTATGGAAGAGCTTAAGGAAGCAGGGTTTGACGCTGTTATATTGTTTCCAGAATCAGGACCAGTTACACAATATGAATGGACAATAGCTGCCCAAAAAATTGGTTTAGGTGTAATAGTTGGGGGCGAAATGACCCATCCAAGATATTTGGCTGATGATTTTACTGAAGGCAATAATGTTAATTATACAGAAATTTTTAGAGAGCTCGGATTTACTCGGGGTTTGTCTGGTTTTATAAGAGGAACTGGTCCTGAAGACATGTATGAATTAGCAGCTAGGATGGGAGTAACTGATTTTGTTGTTCCTGGAAATAAGCCGGATAGTATAAAAACTCATAGAAGAACTATTGAACTTACTGGTGTTAGAGAATATGCTCTATATGCTCCCGGATTTGTCGCTCAAGGTGGAGAAATAAGTGAAGGAGGAAAAGTTGCAGGAGATAGATTTCACGCTATTGTAGGTAGGGGAATTTATAGAGCAGAGAATATGAGGGAAGCTGCAGAAGAACTTATCTCTAAACTTTAAATTTTCAAATTTAAAATGATAGATCCACATACACATTGTAGAGATTGGGAACAGAGACATAAAGAAACTATTGAACATGCTTTATCTGTAGCTGAAAGAATTGGTCTATCTGGAATTTTTGACATGCCTAATACAGACCCTCCTGTAGATTCTTATGAGTTAGTTGCTAGAAGATTATTTGATGCCGAAAGAATTGGTTCAGATGTTTTTTATGGTTTATATGTTGGGTTAACTTCAAATCCCAGACAGATTAAAGAAGCTGTTAGAGCATGGAGAGACTTTTTTCCTGTTCATGAACAGAAGAGAGTGGGTGTTGTTGGTTTGAAAATGTTTGCTGGTCATTCTATTGGCAATTTAGGAATAGTAGAGGAAGATGACCAAAAATTAGTTTACAAAACTTTAGCTGAGGAGGGTTATGAAGGAGTTTTAGCAGTTCATTGTGAAAAAGAATCTTTATTAAAGCCCGAATTATGGAATCCTTCTAATCCAATTAGTCATTGTTATGTTAGGCCTCAAAGAGCTGAAGTAGAATCTGTATTAGATCAGATAAGATTTGCAGAAAAAGCAGATTTTCTAGGGCATTTACATATCCTTCATGTTTCTGTTCCCGAAACAGTTGAATTAATTGATGCTGCAAGAAAAAAAGGAATGAGAATATCATGCGGAGTGACTCCACATCACTGTGTTTTAAATACAGACTATATGGGATTAGAGAAAGGAATTTTGTATAAAGTAAATCCTCCCCTAAGAAGCCCTTCTGATGCTGAGAGAATGTTAGAGTATTTGATGGAAGGAAGGGTAGATTGGATAGAGACAGATCATGCTCCTCACACTTGTGGTGAAAAACAAGGAAAAGATGAAAAATATATGTCAGGATTTCCTGGTTTACCATTTTTTCCTCATTTTTTGGAACTTTTGAGAAAAAAAGAAGTGCCTGGAGAAAGAATTCAAGATTTAACTTATAATAACATAGTAAGGATTTTTGGTTTAAGATTACCTTACTCTAAAAGACCAGAACTAAACTTAACTTTGCATACTGAGTATGAAGTAGATGTTTATAAACCATTAAGAGAAAGATGGCAAGGACAATAGGAAGAAGAAAGATAGGAGATAAAGAAGTAATGCCTTTTACTATTCCTTCTGGAATCATTACCACAGAATTTCAAACTTTAGAGAGAATAGCTAATGAAGTTGATGGAATAGGAATCTTAACAACAAAATCGATAGGTCCTGAACCAAGAAAAGGAAATAGAGAACCTATTTTGCTTCAATATATGCCTGGTGGTTTTATGAATGCAGTTGGCTTAACTAATTATGGAGTAGAAGAATCTGCTAAAAGATTATCTCAAATTACAATTCCTAGAGAGAAGTTTTTGTTAGCGAATGTTTTTGGCAAGACTCCAGAAGAATTTTCTTATGTTGTTAGAAGTCTAGAGGGTGCGGTTGGAGAGCAAATTGATGGTTTTGAATTAAATTTAAGTTGTCCTCATGCAGAAAAAGTTGGAATGGCTATTGGAACAGATCCTGTTATGGTGAGAGATGTAACAAGACATGTAATTTTTGTAACAGATAAACCTGTTTTTGTAAAATTAACTCCAAATGTTCCAAACATAGGGCAAATAGCTGAAGCTGCTGTAGAAGGAGGAGCTTATGGAATTACTGCTATTAACACAGTTGGTCCTGGTTATTATACAATCGATGGACATCCCACTTTAACTAACGTTGTTGGTGGTATTAGTGGACGAGGCATTTTACCTATAGGATTAAAATGTGTAAGAGATATCAGACAGGCTGTTGGAAAAGATATCCCTATAATTGGAATGGGAGGAATTTCTACAGCTAAAGATGTTAGAACTTATGATGAAGCGGGAGCTGATTTTTTTGGTATTGGTTCAGCTTTAGTTGAAATGGATGATAATGATTTAAGAAAGTATTTCTCAGTTTTAGTTAAGGATTTAAGAGAAGGAACTAATAATGCTGAAAAATTATTAAAAGAGGTTGATATGAGTTATAGAAAAATTAAAGTAAGTGATAAAATAACTTCTGCTTGTGATTTAAAGGTATTAGTAACTGATACTTCTATAGAAGCTGAACCTGGACAATTTGTTTTTGCTTGGATTCCTGGTGTTGGGGAAAAACCTTTTTCTGTAATGGATGATGCTCCATTAACTTTAGGAATTTTGGGAAGAGGAGAGTTTACAAGAGCTATTAATTCCT
This sequence comes from Candidatus Pacearchaeota archaeon, assembly GCA_017609285.1. Classification (GTDB taxonomy): domain Archaea; phylum Nanobdellota; class Nanobdellia; order Pacearchaeales; family GW2011-AR1; genus JAFCEE01. The sequence continues at coordinate 22,913 of JAFCEE010000005.1, forward strand.
TAGAGCCGGGAGACAGTTTTTATTATAGAGGTCCTTATGGTAAAGGAGTTGATATTCCTAATAATGTTTATGTAACTTTAGTTGGAGGAGGATGTGGTATTGCTGGTCTTTACTTGCCTGCTAAAAAGTTAAGTGAAAATCATCAGATTTTTACTTTTCTTGGAGCTAAAGATAGAGAACATTTACTATATTTAGAACAATTCAAAAGATTTGGTTCTGTTCATGTTGCTACTGAAGACGGAAGTTTAGGAACGAGAGGGTTAATTACAGATTTATTTGAAGGAAGAGAGTTCCCTCCTGAAACTTATTTTTTGAATTGCGGTCCTAGAGAAATGCTTGAGGCTGTTTTACCTTTAGAATTAAAAATTACAAGTTCCGAAAGAATTTATTCTTCTGTTGATTATATGACTAAGTGTGGTGTTGGTTTGTGTGGAAGTTGTGCTGATGAAAGAGGCAGGAGAACTTGTGTAGAAGGACCTTTTATGAAAGCTTAGAAAAATTTGTTCAATCTGGTTTGCTTTCCATACTCGCGAAGAAGCCAGCTTTTATTTTTGAATATAGAAATTGGCAGTTTAAGTCTTTTTTGTGCTGCATCTAAAGCTTCTTTTATTGTAGAAAATTTTTCAGGCTTGTTTTTAAAAGCTTCTCGAGATACTTCTCTTAGTATGCCTACTCCTAAAGGAGCATAATATTCTTTGCGACATTCTCTCATAACAAGGCAGGAAGCTTGTCTTTTTTTCGCTTCAAGATATTCGCATAAAGCTAAACGATTAGCATAATAAGCTCCTGTCACTTCTGAAGCATAAGTCTTTCTTCCTTGAAAGCTTTCATAATCCTGCATTATTGCAACCTCTTTTGAAAAAGGATTCCAGACAGAGCCAGACATTTTAGCTTCTATAACCTCAAAAGAAAATTTTTCAGGCAATAAAAGAAATTCATAATGATTTCCTACATATTCGCTATGAAAAAGTAAAATTTCAGAAATTTCTTGGTATAAACGGATTTTTTTTAGTAATATTTTACTTAGAGTATCGTCAGTAGCTGTGATGGCCCATCTCGTCGGTACGAGTTTTCTTTTTGTCTTTTGTCCGAGTAAACCTGCAGATAAAACCTTTATTATATTGCTTACTCTTATATTTGATTTATATAATTCAGAAATAGCGACAACAGCCTTGGCATCTGTATCTCCAACAATATATTCAACTTTTCTTGGTATAAAAGGATTTTCTTCTAACCTTATTTTTTTAACTGGCGCAGGATTCCCTATTATAGGAACATGTTTGTCTGGGTTGATATTATATCTCGGCGGTTTTTTAAGGAAAATCTCTGTATCAATATGTTTGCTAGCCATACTTATTTCTTGCATTAGTTGTAAGAAACGAGAGGATTTCCTTGCGTCTTTAACTTTTGATTTAGCTCTAGCATAAATTAGTTCGCTTCTTAAACTCAGAATTTTTTCTATACTAAAGTTTTTGGAGTGCCATAACTCAGGCAGACTATAAGATTCTGTATCTCCATGCTGTTGAGGAGAGAGTATGCCCGTGTTTATATTTGGATAATTAAACCTGCCAACAAAAATTTCTGGTGGACTCGAACCAGAAAAATGTGTTTTTGTTTTCCCTAAAAATTTAAATTTAGCTAAAATTGGGCAAGGTTTTCCGCAATAACCTCTACCTTTACATCTACTACACAATTCAGAATCAAATAGAGCTTCCATACTATAATAAATAGAAAGAGGTATTAATATTTTTGTGACTGCTTTTTATTCCCGCAAATCACTTATGCCTAGTAAGATAAAAAGTACACCTATCATAACTACGAACCAGAAAACACCGCCTTTTAAAACAATCCATGCCGCATTCCAAAAATTTAGAGACTTACCTGCCAATACCCACGACTGTGAGTAATAACCTACTAAAATCATTCCTATTACAAGTACTAAACCTAGTAACAATTCAAGCCATTTATTCATACAGATTTTAGAAACTCGAACTTTAAAAATCTTTCTGTAATTGTGGTTTAGAAAGAAATTTAAATGTTCTTAAATAGTTTCGAGTAGAGAAAATGTTAACTGAAAAGCAAATTTCTGAGATTAGAGAACATCTTGATAAGGCGCAGAACCCCTTATTCTTTTTTGATAATGATGCAGATGGTTTGTGCAGTTTTTTATTGTTGGCTAGGTATGCGGGGAAAGGTAAGGGGGTTGCTATAAAAAGTTTTCCTGATTTAAACCAGAGTTATGTGAGAAAATTGTATGAGTTAAAACCAGATTATATCTTTGTATTGGACAAACCCTTAATCTCTAAAGACTTTCTTGAAGAGGCGAGGAAATTAGGTTTGCCTTTGGTATGGATCGACCACCATGATGTTGAGATAGAAAATTTTGAGGACATAAGCTATTATAATCCCATAAAACAAGAGAAGAAAAGTTCAGAACCAGTAACTTATCTTGCTTATAGAGTTTCTAAGAGAAAAGAGGATATATGGTTGGCTATTTGTGGTTGTATAGGAGATAATTTTTTACCTGATTTTATTGATGAGTTTGCAAAAAAATATAGGGAATTATGGAAACAAGATATAAAAACAGCTTTTCAGGCTTTATATGAAACAGATATTGGCAAGATAACAAGAGTTTTGAGTTTTGCTTTAAAAGACAGGACCAGTAATGTTGTTAGAATGCTGAAATTTTTGTTAAAAGTAAAAAGTCCAAGAGAGATTTTGATTGATGAGCCCAAAAACCACATATTATTTAGGTTTAATCAAGTTAACAAAAAATACCAAAAATTAATAGAGAAAGCAAGGAACTTTGTTTCAGGAAAAAAACTTATTTATTTTCAGCATGGTGGCGATTTGTCATTAAGCGCTGATATTGCCAATGAACTAAGTTACAGATTTCCTGGAAAAATAATAGTTGTGGCTTATATGAAAGGTACAAAAGCTAATCTCTCTTTAAGAGGGAAAGGGGTTAAAAGAATAACCTTAGAAGCTATTAAAGGATTAAAAGATGCGACAGGTGGCGGTCATGAAGACGCAACTGGAGCTAAAATTAATATTGGGGATTTATCAAAATTTAAGGAAAGGATAGAAGAGCTGATAGAACAAGGTTTTTAAATTGGATTTTTCTTTACAAAAGATGGAAATAGAATTAATCTTGGAATGTGCAGCAATTCCGATATAGATAATTCTAATTTATTCTAAAATTTTAAAAATGGATACTTTAGAACCAATTAAGCCCCTTAATATTAAACGAGGGATGAAAGTGTCTGATTTAGTTGAGGATATGAAAAGTCTCGGATTCCAAGCAAGGAAAATTGGTGAGGCAGGAGAAATTCTTAAAGAAATGTTTGATGATGAGAAATGCAAAATTTTTGTCGGGTTGGCTGGAGCATTAGTTCCTGCTGGAATGAAAAAAATTATAATTAGTTTGCTTGATGAAACAGATGTTTTTGTAAGCACAGGAGCAAATTTAACACATGACTTAATTGAAGCTTTAGGCGGAAAACATTATCAAGGTTCAGAATTAGTAGATGATTCTGAACTTAATAAAGAAGGCATAGACCGTATTTATGATGTTTTTATGAAATCAGAAGTTTATGAAAAGTTAGATGATTTTTTTGATAAAAACTGGCAAGAATTAGAAAAAGCTAAAACAACAAAAGAGCTTCTATGGAAAATTGGTAGCTTGTTGAAAGTGAAAAAAGATGAGAGCATATTAAAAAAATGTTACGAGGAAAAAATCCCAATATTCTGTCCTGCTCTTGCTGATTCTGGAATTGGCTTAATGATTTGGGGGAATAAGGCGAGAGGAAAAGAAATTTTTATTGATGCTTTTGAAGATATGAAAAAGATAATTGATTTTGCATGGAAAAATAAGAAGAAAGGGGTGGTTTATATTGGGGGTGGAGTTCCAAAAAATTTTATTCAACAGGCAATGCAGTTTTCAACTCCAGCTTCTTATGGCATACAGATAACAACTGATAAAGAGGAATATGGAGGTTCAAGCGGAGCAAAATTAAAAGAAGGTATAAGTTGGGGCAAGATGTCACAAGAAGGAAAATTTGTAAATGTAAGTTGTGACGCTACAATTGCCTTGCCTTTAATTTTAAGTTATGCTTTAGAGAAAAAGGATAAGTAAGATGAAAAGGAGAAACGAGATTTTAATAGATTTGTATGATTGTAAGAAAAATTTTTCCAAAAAAAATATTAGAGAGTATGTAAATAAGTTATGTAAGATAATTGAAATGAAAAAACATGGAAAAACAATAATATGGGATGATAAGAGAAAAGAGTTCGAAGGATTTTCAGCTTTCCAATTTATTAAAACATCTTCTATAGTATTGCATAATTTTGATAAAGATTGTTATATTGATATTTTTTCTTGCAAAAAATTTGATTTTAATAAAGCAGCTAATTTTACAAAGAAATTTTTTAAAGCTAGGAAAGTAAAAATTAAGAGAATTTAATACTCTCTTGCTATATAAACTACCTCGTTAGCTTTTTTTCCGCAGATTATGCACTTGTTTAATTTTCCTAATGGCTTTTCTTTTATTAATTTTTTTCCTCTTACCTTTGCCTTAATTTCTTTTTCTATTATCTCTGCGCAAGATTCTCCTTTCTTATTAAGAGAACAGAAACCACATCTCACTATTTTTCCAGCTTCAAGAGCTGTTTTTAAATCTTCTTTTTTGTCAACGTTTTCTATCCTGTTTTCAAAAACAGAATCAGCTTTTTTAATCAAATTTTTATCATAATCTTTAGCTAATTTTTTTATTTTTTCAATTAAATTTTTTTCTTTAATTGTTGTCTTTTTGTTTATATCTCTTCTATATACTGTTAACTCTTTGTTTTTTAATTCTTTTTTTCCCAACTCGATTCTTAAAGGTACGCCTTTCATTTCCCAAAAATAAAATTTTTCTCCAGGCCTTCTGTCCGTTAAATCAATTTCTACGTCGATATTATTTTCTTCTAATTTTTGTTTTATCTCTTCAGCTTTTTTTATCACCTCTTTATTTTGCATAATAGGAACTATGACTACTTGCTTGGGTGCAATTTTCCATGGAAATTTTAATCCTTTATTGTCTCCGTGAACAATTATTACTGAAGCAAAAATTCTGCTTATTGCTGGACCATAGCAAGTTAGATAACAGTATTTCTCTTTTTCATCTTTATCCTTGAATTTTACATCAAATGATTTTGAGAAGCTTTGTCCTAATAAATGTGTAGAAGGTTGTTGTACAATTTTTCCATCAGGATTTAGTACATCTGCTGCAAATGTCTTTTCTGCTCCTGCAAATTTGTCCCACTGAGGCCTTTCAAAAAATATAAAAGGTAAGCAAAAAATATCATGCAGGGTTTCTTTTGTTGTTTCCATATCTTCTTTTACTTGTTTTTCAGCGTCTTTTAATGTTGTATGGGCACAATGAGATTCTATCCAATAAAACTCTCTACTTCTTAAGAAGGGCCTTGTTGCTTTAGTTTCATATCTAAAGACATTCGCTCTTTGATATGTTTTAAAAGGCAAATCTTTATAAGAGCGAATCCACAATGAAAACATTTGATAAAAAGCTGTTTCAGATGTTGGCCTTAAAGCAAGTTTTTCAGTTAATTTTGTTGTTCCTCCATGAGTTACCCAAAAAACTTCTGGTTCAAAACCAGCGACATGTTCTTTTTCTAATTTAAAATTCTTTTCTGGTATGAGTGTAGGAAAAAAATATGGTTTATGGCCTTTTCTTCGCAAAACTTTTTCTATGAATTTATACATTTTTTCCATAGCTAAGACACTCCAGGGTTGAAAAACTAAAAAACCTTTAACATTATATCTTATGTCAGCCAGTTCTGCTTTTTTGATTATTTCAGTAAACCATTCAGAAAAATTTTTTTCTTTATCTATATTAAAAATTATTTTATCTTCCCCTGCCTTTTCTTTTTTTGTCATATTTAACTTAAAGTTTCTTAATATTTAAAATTAACCTAATGGGCCTGGAAGGATTTGAACCCTCATCACCCGGTATCTCCGAGGCTTGCTTTTATTGATCTGCTTTTTGTCTCGCAAACCTTCTCGCCGAAGCCGAGTGCTCTATCCAGGTTGAGCTACAGGCCCAATTTTGATAAGAAAAAGATATTTAAAAGTCTGCTGCTTGGGATTTAAAAAGAGGAAAATGAAAAAATGAGATGGAGAAGTAATCTTTTCAATTGCATTTTTGCAGTATTGACTTTGTCTATAACTATCTTGTTTTATAGAAAAGTTTTATTGGCTACTATATTATTACTAGCACTGGCTTTTATAGCCTTAATTAAATGGAAATCTAAACTAACTTTACTAGTCTTTATTTTTGGAGCTATCTTTGGAACTATGGCTGAAATGGTAGCCATAAAATTTGGGGTGTGGAATTATTCAGTAACCTCGATATTTAATGTTCCTTATTGGTTATTTGTCGTGTGGGGAAATGCCGCGATATTTATTTATCATCTTGCTTTGGGGTTAGGGGAAAAAGAGGAAAAATGAAAAAAAAATTATTTCAAGCAATAGCAACATTGACAGGAACAGTTATAGGAGCTGGATTTTTGGGAATTCCTTATGTGATGAGTAAAAGTGGCTTTTTAATTGGTTTAGCTTGGATGGTTTAGGGGAAATTTGTTTGTCAACAAAAACAACACACCAAATCCCTGGTTATGCAAGCAAATATTTAGGTAAAAAGACAAAGATATTTATTTTTTTAGCTAGTATTTTTGGCTTGTACGCTGCTTTAATTGCTTATCTTCTTGGAGAAGGTGAAAGTTTGAGCTTTTTACTAACCTCTGGTACTAATTATGCTCTTCTTGCTGGTTTAGCTTTTTGGTTTATAGTGACAGGAATAACTTTTAAAGGTATCAGGAGTTTTAAGAAAATTCAACCTTTAGCTGTTCTCGCTGTCTTCCTTGTTGTTTTCTTGCTTGGAATTTTTTCTTGGAACAAAATTAATCTAACAAATTTAACTTACTTTAATCCTTCTTATCTTTTTTTTCCTTTTGGTGTTATTTTATTTGCTTTTTTAGGCACGAGTAGTATTCCAGAAATGAGGCGTGTCTTAGAGAAAAATGAAAAGTTAATGAAAAAAGCTATTATTATAGGAAGTTTTATTCCTTTGTTAGTTTATGTTTTATTTACTATTATAGTTCTTGGATTATTTGGTTCTCAAGTTGAAGAAATAGCCACTATTTCTTTTGGCAAGGCCGTTACTTTTCTTGGAATGTTTACTATGTTCACAGCTTTTTTAGCTTTAAACTTGGCATTACAAGATACCTATAGGTTTGATTTTAACTTGACACAAAAAAAAGCTTGGTTTCTTCTTTATTTGTTTTTATTTTTATAAGAATTTTTAATTTAGCTGGTTTTGTTAAAATATTGAGTTTAGGAGGAACTATAAGTGGAGGTTTGTTATCTATTGCTATACTTTTGATACACGAACATTTGCGAGATAAAAAGTTAGAGAGAAGGCCGGAATTTAGGATTAAATTGCCTTTAATGCTAAAGATTTTGTTTATTTTGCTTTTCCTTGTTGGAATTATTTACGAGTTTTTGTAGATGGTTCTAATTATTGATAACTTCAATTAAAATTGAAGTTATCGCTGGATTTATAAAAGATACTTTTTTATGATAACTAAAATGGTGGAAGAAAAATATGTTTTGGTTTCATTAAAAGATGAAAGCACCAAGAAAATAGCAGAAACTTTAACTAATAAAACATGCAAGAAAATTCTTAATTTGTTGTCGGAAAATGAAATGAGCGGAACAGAAATAGCTAAATCTCTTTCCTTGCCTTTGAATACTGTAGGGTATAATATAAACAAATTAGTGAAAGCAGGACTAATAGAGGAAAAGAGGCATCTTTTTAGTGTAAAAGGAAAGAGGATTCCTATTTACAAAATTTCAAATAAGCATATCATTATTTCGCCTAAAAAGACATATTCAAGTCAACTGAAGAGCATTTTCCCTCTTGTTTTTATATCTGCCTTATTTACTATTTTCATTTTATGGTTTTCAAGGACAAGAACATCTGTTCAAAAAGCAATTCCAAAAGCTGAGGAGTTTATGATTTCTAGAGCTAGGGATTTTGGAGAAGAAACAGCCTTATCTTTTTTTAATTCAATTAATGTTGTGGAATTGTTTTTAATTATCATATGGATAGGAATTGCTATATATCTGATATTAAATTTAAAACCTGAAAGGAGGTAAAATAAAAATGGAAAGTTCAGTTAAAATAACTTCAATAATAGTTAGCGCAGTGATTTTTTTGGCTTTAGTTGGTATAGGAATATATTTTCAAGTAAAGCCTACACAAACAGTAACTGTTTCTGGAATCTCTACAGTCAAAGCTGTACCTGATTTGGTTAGTATTTATTTCAATATAGAGACAGAAGGGGAAACAGCTAAAAAAGCTAAAGATTCTAACGCTAGAATCGTGGATGATGTTACAACTGCCCTTATCAAGTTAGGGTTGGAGAGAAAAGACATAACTACTGAAAACTTCAATGTTTATCCTAATTATGTTTGGAAAAATGGGGAAAGGAAACAAGAAGGTTATAAAGCCAGCCATAGGATAAGGGTTCAACTGAAAGATGACAAGATGGATGATGTTGGAGAGGTTATAGATGCCGGAGTAAATAATGAGGCAGGAATAAGCTATATCAATTTTGAGTTGAGTCAGGATTTGCAGAATAAATATAAAAAACAGGCTTTAGAACAAGCTACAAAAGATGCGAGAAGAAAGGCAGAAGGAATTGCTTCTGGGCTTGGAAAAAAGTTAGGAAGAGTGATTTCTGTTACAAGTCAAGAATTTAACTATTATCCATGGAGAGTATATGAAGCAGTTGGTGAAGCTAGTATAAAAGAAGCAAAGTCAGCTGTCACAGAAATACAACCAGGCGAGCAGGAGATAAGTGGAAGAGTAAGTATAGTTTATGCTTTAAGATAGTTTTTATTTTTCTTTTTTTTATTTTAACTTTTTCTCTAAAATTTCTCTCACGATTTGATAATCTGCACGTTTGTCACTAATTTTCATTATCTCTCCTATTAAGAAATTGAAAGCTTTTTTCTCGCCTGCTTTGTAATCCTGAACTGCTTTTTTATTTTTCTCTAGAACCTTTTTTACTATTTTTTCAATTTCTTTCTTATTTGTGATTTTAGCTTCTTTTTTAACAAGTTCTTTAATTGAGAAGGATTTTGGCACAAACTGGTTGAGAAGCTGTTTTGCTTTTAATTCTGTTATTTTTCCTTGTCTTACTGCTTTGAGAAGTTCGCTGAAATGTTGAGGTTTTATATCTACTTTAGGGTCATCTAAAGTTTTTTTATTGTAATTTAAAACACGGAGAAGCTCAGTAGTAACCCAAGGTAAGGCAAAAGATGGAGGGATTTTTTTAGCAACTTCTTCAAATAATTCTACAAGTTCGAGATTTTTGTAGAGAATTTCAGCTTCTTGTTTTCTTAGTTTATGTTTTTTTATTAATTTATCAAGTTTTTCTTGAGGTGTTTCTGGCAACCTACTTTTTATTTCTTTAACTTCTTTTTCACTTAACTTTATTATTGGCAAGTCAGGGTCTGGTATAAATCTGTAATCCTCTTGTGTTTCTTTTGTTCTCATAACTATTGTTTTTCCTTTTTTTTCATCCCATCTTCTTGTTTCTCTTTTTACTTTTTCTTTTTTCTGCCTTTCAATTTCATAAATAATAGCTTGTTTTATGCTTTGTATTGATGAGAGATTTTTAATTTCTACTCTTTCTCCGCCAGAAACACTAACATTTACATCTGCTTTTATTCCTGCATTTTTATCAACAGCTTTAATATACGACAAAGTAAGGAGTAATTTTTTAAGCCACAATTCTACTTCTTCTGCGTTAGAGAAATCTGGTTCAGTTACAATTTCAACAAGAGGCAAGCCAGAACGATTATAGTCAATATAACCAGTTTTAGGATTCCATGAAGCAGGATCCTCCTCTAAATGACATTCTCTAATTCTTATGTTCTCGAATTTTCCTTTTTCAGCAACAGGAACAGAGTAAGCTCCTGAAATTGTGTCTTGATAACCTTTTGGCAAATCAGGCCAATCATAATGTTTTCTATTCCAAGTAAGAATACCATAAATTTTCTTACCAATTTTTCTATAAATGTTTACTTCGCAATTTAACATTAAAGCTATCTGGATAATTTTTTTAATTGCTTCTTCATTAGGTAACATTGGTTTTGCTCCTGGCTGTCCTGTGCATATTGGACAGATAAAAGTATTTGGTTTTATTTGTTGTTTTGCTAAATGTCTGGAAGCTTTACATCTGCAGAAAAGTTTTTCTTTTGTTTGGAGATAACCATGAATTTCTAAACCTATTTTTGCATTTATCATTATTTTATAAAGAGTCAAGAGGGCTTTTTATATTTTACATTTTTATGGAGGCCTTATGTAACAATAAGACTTGAACATAAATATTCAATTTTGTTTGGCTTTGATAAAATAAACAAAAAGGTTTTCTCCACTCCAAAATTTATCTTCGGAAAGACTTTGTTAAATTGCATGTATTATCAAAAATTTAGAGTTGTTTTTTTTGAAAAAAGGACTTTACTAGTTTGGTTTTTTATTAATCATAGGCTCCCTTTGTTTCTTCTACAATTTCTTTATATATTTTTTTAGCTCCAGAAGGGTTTGAGTTTAAAGTTTCATAAACAAAACTCCACCCAAAAATTTTTGGTTTTATAATAGATATTAAATCTGATGACATAAATCTGGCAACCTTTGTTAAAAACGGAATCTGCTCTGAGCTCCCTTTTTGGTTTAATTTTTGTTTTTCTTTTTTCCATTTTTTATTTATAAATGACCTAAACTGATTCCAAAAGGGTGGGCAAATTCCATATGTGGTTTCTGATAAAATAGAGAAGCGATTATTGGAAAGATATTTCTTGAAATTCCTAAATTTGAAAAGACAAGGGTATAGGAGTTTATGTCCTGTTCTTGGGTTAGGAATAGAGCAAATGAATCTACCATTTTGTTTTAGAACTCTCTGTATTTCTTCTATTGCATATTGCGGTGATTTTAAGTGTTCTAAAACTTCTAAGGCAATAACAATATCAAATATAGAATCTTCAAATGGAAGATTTTCTTTACTAACATCTGCTAAAAATGGTTTTATCCCTTTTGCTTTTAAGAATTTCATGGCATTTTTAGAGATGTCTACTGCATAAACTTCATTTTCGTTTTTTAAAAATTGAACAACTCCTCCATCACCACAACCAATTTCTAAAATTTTCTTGCCTTTTATATTGTTGAAATATTTTTCTTTATACCATTTATATCTTGATGCATTAGAATTGTCTGATTTAATATAATAATTTTCATGTAATTTTTTTTCTTCTGAGTTTTGCATATTTGAATTATTAATTATATACATTAAAAACCTTTCTTTATTTAGATAGTCTCCTGCCGTCCCCGAAGCGCTATTTTAAAATTTATATACGCCTTTTTACAACTCTGCAGTTTTCTTTTAACAAATCTTTAGTGATAGGTTGCACCCTTTCGCTTCATTTACTTGGGCATAATATCATTAGTTCCAATTGAAAAGAAGGCAAAGTTAAATGCCGATGATTTGGTTTAATGAGTAGTTATTCTTGTGATAAGCTTTATATAGTTTTTTTCTTTTTTTTTAATATGGCAGAGATAAAACCAGGCAACAAAATTAAAATAAAAACAGTAAAAGAGATTATAGAAGGAAGGTTACTCGAGAGTCCACAAGCTAATTTGTATTTAATAAAATTAGATTCAGGTTATAATATTGGTGTAAAGAAAGAGGATGTAGTTAGTATTGAAAAAATTAAAGAAAAGAAAGAAGGGAAAAAGAAAGGAGAGGAAAAGAAAAAAAGGCAAAAACAGGACTTGCCTAAAATTGATATAATTATGACAGGGGGAACAATATCAAGCAGACTTGACCCAGAGACTGGAGCTGTAAAATGGTTAACTAAACCTTCTGAACTCTTTAGGTTTTATCCCGAGATGTTTGATATTGTAAATGTTAGAAAAGTAAAGGTTCCATTTATGAAAGCAAGCGAAAATATGGATTATAAAGACTGGCAGGTTATTGCAAAATCTTGCGAAGAAAGTCTAAATGATAAAGATTGTGAAGGAGTAATAATAACACATGGAACTGATTTTTTACATTATACTTCTTCAGCTTTATCTTTTTTTTTACAAAATTTGAACAAACCAGTAGTTTTAACTTATGCTCAAAGAAGTTCAGATAGAGCAAGTAGTGATGCTAGCTTAAATTTGCAGTGTGCAGCTAGAACTGCTATTTCAGATATGGCTGAGGTAGTTATTGTTGGACATGCTTCGATTAATGATAATTTTTGTTTTGCAATGAGAGGAACTAAAGTTAGAAAAATGCATACTTCGAGAAGAGATGCCTTTAAAACTATAAATGACAAACCTATCGCTAAAGTTTGGCCTGACAAAATTGAATTTGTGGGCAAATATAATCAAAGAGATAACAAAAAGAAAGTTAAGTTAGATTTAAGTTTTAATGAAAGAGTAGCTTTAACAAAATTTTATCCTGGGATGGACCAAGAACTTATTGAATGGTTATCTGGGAAATATGAAGGTGTTGTTTTAGAAGTAAGTGGTTTGGGGCATTTGGCCATAGATGAGGCAAGGAAAAATTTACTTCCTAGTATAAAAAAAGCAACAGATAATGGTTTAATTATTTGTGCTGCTCCACAAACGATTTATGGAAGGTTAAACCCTTTAGTTTACTCGCCAGGAAGAAAATTAATGAAGGCAGGGATTATTTTTTTAGAAGATATGTTACCTGAAACTTCTTTAGTTAAATTAGGTTGGGTTTTAGGGCATTCTAGTTGGCGAAATAAAATTAAAGAAAAAATGTTAGAGAATATTGCTGGAGAGTTAAATAAAAGACTGGAGGAATAAATGAAAATAATGGGGATTACTATTATTCTTGTTTTAGCTATTATTTTGGTTTCTGGAGGTTTTTATATTACAGAAAATCAGTGTAGTGAGCATAGAGAAGGGAAAGTTAAGCATTTTATTGAGTTAGATAAAGAGGGGAACATAGTTAGGATTGTTTAGATTTTAAATTAATAAAAAATTATAAAATATGTTTTAATCTCTAAAATTTATTTTTTTAATTCTACTTGTATTCCTCCAATCCAACTTGCAAGTATGTTGTATATGGCTGCTGTTATCGTTCCTGCAATGAAGTAGATTATTCCATAAATAACTGGTAAAATTATTATTGACAAGTATCCGATTTGATTCACCACACCTATCTGTTCTGTTATTCCAGGTATGTCCCCAGCTTTTGTATAGATGATAGAAACTAAAATCCCTGCTATTAACCCATAAATAACTCCAAACAAACCAGCTATTTTTGCTAAACTCAGAACACCTATTTTTTTAAGCTTCATTTTCTCTTACCTCCTTTTATCTTTATCTTACTTCTTCCTATAAGTTTTTTGTTTTATAAGCTTTTTTATTTCTTCTAAATCTTTTTGTATATCCTGAATTTCAGCTTCAGCTTTTTTATTTATTCTATAGTCATATTCTGCTCTCAATCTGTCTCTTTGAGCTTCTCTGTTTTGGCTCATTAAGATGATTGGAGCTTGTATTGCTGCTAAAGTAGAGAGTACGAAATTTAAGAGTATAAAAGGATAAGGGTCCCATTTATAGATTACCATTAGTGTATTCATTACTATCCAACTTCCCATAAAAATAGATAAACTTATTATAAAAGTCCAAGAACCGGCCCATTTTGTTAAATTGTCAGCTGCTTTTTGGCTAAAAGTTCTTTTTGCTTTATGTACAGGATGTAAAGTTCTCTCTAATTCTCTTATTGTTTTTTGTATGGGGCTTTCTTTATACTTCATGCCCTTTAAAATTCTTTTTTATTTTTAAAGGTTTTCAACATTTCTTTTTGTTATTTGTAACTTATAAGTGGTTATAAAATAGAAAGATTTAAAAAGATAAACCGGACTTAGATTTTATGGGATTAGAACATATTTTTTCAGAGTCAAATATGACTGAATATGCTGGTGCTTGTTTAGACTTAGCTATGAAAATTCCAGAACAAAAAGGTTTTGATACCTTGCTTATTCCAAGTAGGGGCGCGGTTCCTTTTTTTCTCGGTATGGCTTACGCATTAAAAAAATTTGATTGGAGTGATGATCATAGAAGATTTAGAGAAGAATTAGGTATTCATTCTTTAATTGAGCCTTTACTTCCTAAAGATTGCGGATTGAAGGTAGGGGCAAGTAAGGGAAAGATAAAGACTTTATTGATCCCTTTTACTGCTGATTTAAATATTAAGAGTAAAAATGAACAAGAGATGATAGAAATAACAAGAGAAACTAGATATTATTGGTCGAGAGTGGCTACTTCTTTTATGAAAGAACCAAGAATTAGAGAAAAAGACCCTTATTTTGCTTCTTTTGTTGATGGGATACTAAAAAATATTGAGGGGAGGAAAAAATTGATTTCTAGTTATTGTAGATTTCCCAGGGTAAAAAATTTCGCGATAATTGATACTGTTATTTCGGGGAGGGCATCAAATGATATCCTAAAAGCATTTGACAAAATCGCAGAAACGCATAATAATGGTATTGAGGGAATAATAAATGCATCTGAGGAGATGCCTGTACCTTATGCGTTCTTAGTTGTAGATGAAGGGGGGAGGAAATTAAGAAGAAAGTTTTTAACTTATATCAATAGGAAAAAAGCTGTAGGACAAGTCAAAACTTATCCTATTAACAGAATTGTTTCTGAAGATGAAGGAGCTTCTTTAGAGGGTGTTGCTGCAGTGGTTTATCCAGGCCTTATGGAATCTTCTAAAGATTTGGTCAGATATGTTAATGACCATACAGAACCATTTTTTATAGGGGCTGGAAGTTGGCATATTGTTCCTAATGATAACTATCTTAATAATTTCGCAAGATTTATGGATTTGGTTTATTCTTCTATTGACTTTAAATATGCTAAGGATTTTGGTGATGGTATGGGGAGGGCAAAAGAAATATTTGAAGAAAAAAGAAAAGAATTTGTTAAATATGCGAAAAAACAAAAAATTTTAGCAAGACATGATTGTGATCCTGCAATACTTAACCTAAATCCCAACTATGCTATTGATAGGTTTTACGAAACTAGGTCTCATGTTCTCCATATAGATTTTGATGGACAAGCGACTCAAGACATCATTAGTGAGATTATTAGATCTGTAAATAAAGGAGAAAATTGTTTAGAATACAGGTATAAAAGATAAAATTTAATAATACCCTTTCTCTTCTTTATTTATGTCAGAAAAAGATATAAATGAAAAAATAGGAATAGAAATTCATCAGCAATTAGATACTAAAAAATTATTTTGTGATTGCCCTTCTATACTTAGGAAAGATGAGCCGGATTATATTGTTGAAAGAAAACTTCATATTGTTGCAGGTGAGGGGGGAGAGGTGGATGTGGCTGTAAAATATGAGAAAACTAGGGGGAAAAATTTTGTTTATGAATGTTATTCTGATAATAATTGTTTAGTAGAATTAGATGAAGAGCCGCCCCACAAAATTAATGAAGATGCTTTGAAAATCGCTTTACAAATTTCTTTGTTATTAAATTGTGAAATTTTGCCTTACACACAAATTATGAGAAAAACTGTGATAGATGGAAGCAATGTTTCAGGATTTCAAAGGACAGTATTAATAGCTAAAAATGGTTATGTTGAGACTGGTGAAGGAAAAATAGGAATTCAGAGTATTTGTCTTGAGGAAGATGCTGCTAGAATAATAAGAGAAGAAAAAGATAAGATTGTGTATAGATTGGATAGGTTA
Source organism: Candidatus Pacearchaeota archaeon (assembly GCA_017609285.1). Taxonomy (GTDB): domain Archaea; phylum Nanobdellota; class Nanobdellia; order Pacearchaeales; family GW2011-AR1; genus JAFCEE01. The sequence continues at coordinate 38,760 of JAFCEE010000005.1, forward strand.
GGAATTCCTCTTGTAGAAATAGCCACAAAACCAGAAATAAAAAATGCAAGACAGGCAAGAGAAGTGGCTTTAAAAATTGGTGAGATACTAAGAGTTTGTAGGGTTAAAAGAGGCATAGGAACTATAAGACAAGATGTTAATTTGTCGGTTTCTTTTGAAGGAAAAGAAGGGAAAAGAATAGAGATTAAAGGGGTTCAGGAACCAAAACTTATAGAAAAAACAATTGAATTAGAGGCAAAAAGGCAGGAAAGATTAGTAAAACAAGGAAAAAGTGAGGCAGAGGTAAGGAAAGCTTTATCAGATGGAAAAACTAAATTTTTAAGACCTCTTCCTGGAGCAGCAAGAATGTACCCTGAAACCGATTCACCTTTATTACATATAACTAGAGAGATTATAAATGAGGCAAAAAAAACCCTTCCAAGATTAAAAAGTGAAATAAAGGCAGATTTAAGAAAAAAGGGTTTGCATGAGGAGTTAGTTAAAATTTTGTTAAAAGAGAAAAAAATAGAAGAATTCAATGAGTTGTTAGCAGTTTATAATAAACCAGAACTGGTGACGAAAATGCTAACTATATGGCAAGCTGATTTAGTTAAAAAATTGAAAAAAACTAAAAGACAGGTAGAAAAAAAATTTACTTTGGATATTCTAGAAACAATTTTGCAGGCAGTTCAATCTGGTAAAATTTCTGAACAAGAGGTTAGGGAAGTTATGGAAGAAATTATTAAGGGCAAGGAAGTAAAAGAAGCTGTCGAGAGAGAGAAAATAGAAAATCTAGAAGAAGAAGTCTTAAAAATAATCAAAGAGAAGCCGGGATTAACTATTAATGCTTATATGGGTCTGATTATGAAGAAGTTTAAAGGAAAAGCAAATGGTAAGGAGGTTATGGAAATTTTGAAAAAGCTTGTTACATAATAATTTGAGTATATAAATTCTTATAAATTATGACAGTATTTTATATCTATGTTTAAAAAAGGGTTTGACACTGAAAAATATTTAAAGATTCAGTCAGAAGAAATTTTAAACAGAGCTAAGAGATTCAAAAAATTTTATCTTGAGGTTGGGGGAAAGCTATGTTATGATTTTCATGCATCTAGGGTCTTGCCTGGTTATGATCCAAATACTAAAATAAAACTACTTCAAGAATTAAGAAATTGTTCTGAAATTGTTGTGTGTGTTTCTGCTAAAGATATAGAGAATAGTAAGATAGAAGGGTATTTTGGTTTGACATATGAAGCAATGACTTTAAAATTAATAAACGACTTAAGAGATTTTGGTTTAAATGTTTCTGCTATTGTAATAAATAGGTTTTCGAATGAGAAAAAAGCCCTTAAATTAAAGAGGTATTTGGAGAATATAGGTGTTAGAGCTTATTTACAAAAAGAAATTGAGGGCTATCCTGCAGATGTGGATAAAATTGTTTCTGAAGAAGGCTATGGAAAAAATCCTTATGTAGAAACTAGCAAGCCAATAGTGATTGTTACTGGTGCTGGTCCTGGAAGTGGGAAAATGTCTTTTTGCCTTTCACAATTATATTTTGATAATCTTAATAAAAGAGAATCAGGGTATGCAAAATTTGAAACTTTTCCAAATATTGCTTACGAGGCAGCAACAGCAGATATAGGGGATGTAAATATGGTTGACCCTTTTCATTTGCAGGAGTATGAAGTTACAGCTATAAACTATAATAGAGATATAGAAAGTTTTCCTATCCTGAAAAAGATTCTTGAAAGAATTGATCAGCAAGTTTATAAATCTCCTACTGAAATGGGTGTAAATAAGACTAAACAAGGAATTATTAATGATGAGATAGTGAGAGAGGCATCTAAACAGGAGATAATAAGGAGATATTTCAGGTACAAGAGAGAAAATCTTCTTGGTATGGTTGGAAAAGATGTTGTTGAGAGAGCTGAGAAATTGATGCAGAAGTTAGAAATAAATGAAATGCATAGGCAAGTTGTAAGTTATGCAAGACAAGCAGCTCTTGAAGCAGAGAAAGAGGAAGATAAAGGAAACAAAGGGTTTTATTGTGGTTCTGCTATTCAAATAGGAAACAAGATAATAACTGGAAAAAACTCCGAGCTTCTTCACTCAGAATCAGCTTGTATTATTAAAGCTTTAAAATATTTGGCCAATATATCTGCAGATATACATCTCCTTTCCGAAAACATAATTAATAGTATAAGAACTTTGAAACAAAAAATTTCTGGAAAGACAAATCCGAGTTTAGATGTAAGTGAAATTTTAATTGCTTTGGCTGTAACTTCTTCTACAAATCCCTTTGTTTTAGAATGCATAAATAAAATTCCTTTACTTAAAAATTGTGAGATGCATACTACACATCTACCAACAAAAGGAGATGAAGTTGGTTTAAGAGATTTAGGAATAAATCTTACAACAGATGCAGAATTAACACCAAAAATATATTTAAGAGGTTAAAGTTTATAAATCTTATTACATTGAAGAAAACATGAAAAGAAAATATGTTAAGGAAGTTCTAATAGGAAAGGAGAAAGAAAATTTTTTAGTAAAAGGATGGGTTCATGAAATTAGGGATTTAGGCAAGGTTAGATTTTTGTTGTTAAGAGACATAACAGGGATAATACAGATTACAGGACATAAAGATAAGACTGGTGAGAAGATTTTTGAATTAATGAAAAAAATTAATAGAGAAAGTGTTGTTAGTATAAAAGGAAAAGCAGTTAAAAATAATAAAGCTCCTGGAGGAGTTGAGATTTTGCCTGAGGAATTAGAAGTAATAGGCGAGGCTGATGAGAAATTGCCTATTGATGTTTCTGATTTTTCCAAGACAGAATTGCCGAAAAGATTAGATTATAGATTTTTAGATTTTCATAGGAGGAAAGTTCAGGCTATTTTTAAAATTCAATCTGAAATTGCAAATTCATTTAGGGAACATTTCTACAATAAAGGATTCATAGAAATGCAGCCACCCTGCATAATAAGTTCTGCGTCAGAAGGAGGGACTGAATTATTCCCTGTTCAGTATTTTGAGAAAAAAGCTTTTCTTGCGCAAAGCCCTCAGTTATATAAGCAAATGTTAGCTTGCTCTATGGAAAAAGTATTTATGATAACTCCTGTATGGAGAGCAGAAAAACATAATACAATAAGGCATATTAATGAAATAAGACAGATGGATATAGAGATGGCTTTTTCTGGTCAAAAAGAGGTGATGAAACAGCTTGAAGAAGTTGTTAAATATATAGTAAGTCAGGTTTTAAAGAAAAACAAAAAAGAGCTTGAGTTATTAGATATTAAATTAAAAATTCCTAAGGCAGTCTATTTAAGTTACGAAGAAGCAATCGAGAAAGTTGGCGGCAAATTTGGTGATGATTTCTCTCCAGAACAAGAGAAAAAATTATGTGAGATGCATCCTGATTGTATTGTTTTTACACATAGTTGGCCTTCTTCTATTAAACCCTTTTATATCATGCCCAAAAATCAAGAAGCAGATGCAAAATTAAGTGAAGGATTTGATGCCTTATATAAGGGTGTTGAAATCAGCTCTGGTGGACAAAGAATTCACATACCAAAATTGTTAACAGAAAGAATTAGGGGAAAGGGTCTAAACCCAAAAAATTTTGAATCATATATTAATTCATTTAAATATGGTGCTCCCCCTCATGCGGGTTGGAGTATTGGCCTAGAAAGATTGACAGGAATAATTTGTAAACAAGACAATATAAGGGAAGTTACAATGTTCCCGAGAGATAGAGATAGGCTTATACCTTAATAAATTAAAATATATTCTCTAGTATAATTTTATTTATAAAGTATTATTTAGTATTTTTTTTATGAACAGCAAGTTTAAAAAATCTGTTGCTGCATTTACTTTAATAAGTTCTCTTTATGGTTGTGTTATTTCTAATACAGATTTAGTTACAAAACAATTTAGGAAAGGGACTATTGTTTATAAAATCGAAGATGAAGTTATTTCTACATTAAGGAACATAGAAATTTTAAGAGGATATGCCTTATCTCAAAATGAAGAACCTGAAAAATTAACAGAAACCCAACAACTCGAAGTTTATAATTTTGTTGATAGAAATAAGGATTTCTATATAACAAAGAGAGAAGCTGAACAAGCTATGAGGGAAGCATCTAGGCAGTCCTTAGAAGATTTAGCATATCCTGAATTCTGAATACTCGAAAATACAAAAGTTTAAAAATAGATTAGCTTACTAATCTTATTTAAATTAGAGGAAAATAAAAATGGAAGAAGAATTTGAAGAAGAATTGGAAAACGAAGCTGAAGAAACAGAAGAAACAGAAGATGAAGAAGCTGAAGAAGAGGAATAAGATATAGGGAGTAGTTGCTAAATTGATTTTGAATTTTTTCTTTTTTATTTTTTCAATAAATTTATAAATTTCTTTTAATTTTCTTTTTTGATGGATAAAGAAGAGATAAAAAACCAGGCTAAGAGAATTCTTGATAAGTTTACTAATGCTTTAGAGAAAGTTAAAATAGAGGAAAGTAGAGTAGAGAGAAAAGAAGATAGAAGAAAAGAATTTGAAGGAGAAGAGGAAACTAATTCTGAGTTTCGAAAAATTATGTTTGAAAATGCTCCAAAGAAAAAAGAGGATTTTATTATTGGGGAAAAAGGGAAATGGATAAAATAAAAGATTGTGTTTTTTGTAAGATTGTTAAAGGAGAAATTCCGTGCATTAAAATCTGGGAAAATAAAGAATTCTTAGCCTTTTTGGACATTAAACCAAATACAAAAGGTATGACTTTAGTGGTTCCAAAAAAGCATTATGATTCTGATATCTTTAAAATGCAAGAGAAAAAATATCTCAAATTTTTAAGTGTGGCAAAAAAAATAGCTAAACTTTTGGAAAAAGGTTTAAATGTCAAAAGAATTGCGATGGTTGTAGAAGGCATGGAAATAAATCATGCGCATATAAAGTTATACCCTCTACATGGTTTAGATAAAAAATTTAAACCGATGATAGCTGAAGAAAAAGTTTATTTTGAAAATTATCCTGGATTTTTAACTACAAAAGAAGGGCCTTTAAAAAATTTTAAAACTTTAAAAAAATTGCTGAAAAAATCAAAAGAAAATTAAAATGTTATTAGAAAAAGTAAAGAAATATTTGAAAGCGATTGAGAGAAATAATAAAAAAGGTAAGAAGATAAATGCTATTTTACAAGTAAATCCGAGGGTTCTTGAGGAAGCTAGAGAGCTAGAGAGGAAGAAAGGAAAGAAAGGGAAACTTTATGGCAAGATTATAGCTGTTAAATCTAATATTAACATTAAGGGTCTAAATGCATCGTGCGCAAGTAAGACTTTAGAAAATTACAAATGTCCTTATAATGCTACTATAATTAAAAAAATCAAAGAAGAAGATGGCCTAATTATTGGTATGGCTAATATGGATGAGTTCGCTTGTGGCTCTTCTGGCGAAACAAGTGCTTTTGGACCTACGAGAAATCCTCTTGCTTTAGATAGAATTCCCGGTGGCAGTAGTTCAGGAAGTGCAGCTGCTGTTGCAGCTGGTTTTTGTGATTTGGCTTTAGGTTCTGAAACTGGTGGCAGTATTAGAAATCCTGCTTCTCATTGTGGTGTTGTTGGTGTCAAGCCAACTTATGGTTTGGTAAGTAGATATGGCTTAATTGATTTGAGTATGTCACTTGATCAAATAGGCCCTATAACAAAAAACGTCGAAGATGCTCTATTGTTGTTGAATGTGATTAAGGGTAAAGATGAGAAAGACCCTACAACTTATGAAAGCAAGGATATAAAATTTGAAAAATTAGGAAAAATAAAAATTGGTTTGCCTGATGTGAAAGCAGATGAGAAAATTAAGGAGTTAATAGAGGAGAAGGTAAAAGAAATTTCTAAAAAAAATAATTGGCAAATCATGGAAATAGAATTGCCGCATATTGATTTAGCTGTCCAGACATATTATCCTTTAGTTTATGTGGAGTTTTTTTCAGCTACAAGAAGATTTGATGGTAGGCGTTTTGGTAAAAAAATAGAGGATGTTTGCGGAGAGGAAGTTTTAAGGAGGATTTTGGGTGGCTTTGAAATTTCAAAAGCAGAGTACAAAGGAAAATATTATAGAAAAGCTTTACAAGCTAAAAAGGTAATAAAAAAAGAAATAGAGAAAGCATTTGAAAAAGTTGATTGTATTATTATGCCTACTGTTCCTAAATTACCTCATAAAATTGGCGAAAAGATAGATGTAGAGGATATGTATAATTATGACGCTTTAACTATTCCTGCCAATCTTGCAGAGGTTCCTTCTATTTCAGTTCCAGCAGGGGATATCAAAGGAATTCCTGTTGGAGTGCAAATTTTAACTCCTCGTTTTAAGGAAGGAAAAATGTTTTCTTTGGCGAGAAAGTTTGAAAATGCCTGAGATTAAAAAACAAGGTATTTATGTGATAAGTGGAGGACCTGGAACTGGTAAGACGACAACTATAAATGCTCTGAAAAAAGCTGGCTTCAAAATTTTAGAAGAGGCAGCAAGAAAAGTTGCTGAAGAAAAATTTCCTGGAAAATCTGTTAAAGAAATTAATGCTAAGAAATTTCAAGAAGAAATTTTTAATTATCAGAAGAGGAAGTTAGAGAATATAGATATTGGGGAATGGATAATTTTCTCTGATAGAGGTTTGGGAGATACTCTAACTTACCATAAGTTGAGAGTAGGAGAGATTCCTAAAGAGATGGTAGAATATGCAAAGAAATTTAGATATTCTGGTATATTTATTCTTGAGCCATTATCTTTTTATTTTCAAGATAATTTAAGACAAGAAGATGAAAGAGAAGCAAAAAAAATTCATAAATCTATTATTAAAACTTATGAAGAACTTGGCTATAAACCTACTTTTGTTCCTGCTATGTCTGTGAAAGATAGAGTTAAGTTTATTAAGGAAAAAGTTTAAGTAAAAATATGAAACTTGGAAATATAACTTTGGAATGGAAAGGGCATGCTGGTTTTTTGATAATTGGCAATGGAAAGAACATTTACATTGACCCTTATAAATTAAAGCCTGGTTCAGGAAGCGAGAAAGCTGACATAATTTTAATTACTCACTCTCATTATGATCATTGTAGCATAGAAGATTTATCAAGGATAGTTAAGGATAACACTATTGTTATATGTCCTGCTGATTGTTCTAGTAAGCTAACTAAGTTACAGGAGAAATTAGATGTTAGGGTTATCGAGCCTGGCCAAGAGCAAGAAATTGATGGTGTAAGAGTTAAAGCTGTTCCTGCTTATAATACTAATAAAGAGTTTCATCCTAAGAATGAGTATTGGAATGGTTATGTTTTAGAGGTGAGAGGAGTTAAAATTTATCATGCTGGAGACACTGATTTGATCCCTGAAATGCAAGACTTAAGTGAGATAGATATTGCCTTACTGCCAGTGGGAGGAACTTATACTATGAATGCAGATGAAGCAGCAAGAGCTGCTTTTATGATTAAACCGAGAAAAGCCATACCTATACATTTCGGTTCTGTAGTAGGAAGTAGAGAAGATGCCGAGAGGTTTGTTCAGTTATGTAAGGAGGAGGGGGTGGAGGCTGAGGTTTTGGAGGTAAGTTAAAAGTGAGTTAAAGGCATTAAGATGAGAGTTGGAATTATTGGTCCTGGGGAAGTTGAAAAATATTGTAAAAGAGCAAATATTGATATAAGTGAGTACATGAGGATTGTTAAGAGTCTGGCATGTTCCTTAGCTGATACAGATAATGAAATTGTAGTGACTCCTGATAGGGGTTCTACTTCAGAATTATTTGTGAGAGAATATTTAAATAATAAAGGCAAAAAAGTTTATGTAATTGTGCCTTTAGATGATACAGAATTTGGTTATAGTTGGGTGAATGTCGATTTAGGTAAGAATATTAATTGTGGTACATGGAGGAATCAGCCTGAAAAGTTATGTGAGGAATGTGATGTTTTAGTTTGTATTGGCTGGGGAGGTGGAACTTTAACTGAGATCTATTATACAAGATGGTTTAGTAAAGTTAAGAGGGTTTATGTTGTAGAAGAATTAATCGATGCAAAATTACCTAAATCTTTAGAAATCACTTTTAAAATTTTAGAGTATATAAAAGCTAGGGTATTAGAGAAAAAATTAAAAGAAGGAAAGCTTTAGTTTTTGTATGAATTTTGAACAACAAAAATCAAAACAACTTGCGAGGAAAGATAAGAGTAATGAAGGTAGATGGGATAAAGCGATAATTTCTCTTTGTAATAAGATAAATGAAAAGAGGGAGTATTATACTACTTCCTCATGTTCAGGAAGAATATCTCTTGTGAAAAGTTTAAAAGAAAAGGCAAGAGGAGTTTTTTTATTTAAGACTCACGACAAGATAAGTTTTAAACAGCTAAAAAAGGAATTGAGTAAAGTGGCTAAGAAGTATGATGGCCTAATTTACTTAAAACAAGAGCCTTGCATTCTACATGTTGCTTGTAAAGACTTTAAAGCAGGAGAAGATTTATTGAAAAAAGCGAGAGAAGCAGGATGGAAAAGAAGTGGCATGATTTCAACAGGGAATAGGATAATGTTAGAGTTAATGTCAACAGAAAAAATGGAAATGCCTATAGCTAAAAGAAAAATTTTAGTTTCAGATGAATTCTTGAAGTTATTAGTAAGAGAAGTAAATAAAAAACTGGGCAGAGTTAGAGAAAAAATTAAGAAATTTGAAAGCTTGCTTTAAAATGTTATCGTCTCATTATCTTGAGAAAATAAGGCAAATTTTAGAGATGTATAAAAGAGGGGAATATGAGGAGATAAATTTTGGAAGTTGTAATATTTGTTTGGGAAGAAAAAGAGGAAAGGTTTTGTGTTTTTATTTTCAAGAAGGAAATAATGAAAGAAAGGAATTTGCTCATCAAGAGTGTTTAGATAATTTATTAGACGAAGAAAATTTTAGAGTTTTTATTATCAAGACAAGAAAAAAAATAAAAGAAGCAAATTTAAGATTACAAGCAAGGAACAATTAAAAATTCAAAATTATTTTGACCCTACTTCTTTCTTGCCTGCTTCTAGTTCCTTGACTTGTTCCTTGTCTCTTTGTAAAAGTAAAGTCTGAAATTCACCAACATGAGTTTTTTCTTCTCTTGTTATGTCTAACAAGATTTTTTTTATTTTTGGGTCAGAAGTCATCGCAGCCATTTGTTCATATAAATTTATAGCGTCGAGTTCAGCAATTATCCCTGTTCTTAAAATTTCTAAATCAATAATCTTTTTATTAACTTTTTCAAGTTTTTTTGGTATATCTGAAAGCATTTTACCTCCTTTTTAGTTGTATAATAAATTAAATTTTATAAATCTATGTTTAATAATATGTATACTACATCATAAAAAGATTTATAAAGTTTGAGAAATAGATATTTTTAACATTTATTCAATTTGGGGGAATTGAATAAATTATTTGTGGCGAATTGAGGTGAATCTTTTTTCCACTTGTAAGTTTGTTTCTTGATAAAAAATATAAGAAAGACGAGTATTTAAATCTTTTGGTTAAAAATACTTGTCTTAAAAGAATTAAAAGGAGGTAAAAAAATGCCATTGGATTTTGCAAAAGAGGCTATAGAAAACGCAGAGACACATAGCATAAATTTTGAAGAGTTAAGAGCAGGGAAAGCTAACATAAAGGTTTTTGGTATTGGCGGAGCTGGATGTAATACTGCGACATGGCTTTTTAACAAAGGTATAAATGGAGCTACAGTGTATGGTGCTAATGCAGATGCTTTACATCTGAGTATAACAAAAGCTGATGAGAAATTATTGATAGGGAAAGAGTTGACCAGAGGTTTAGGTTGTGGTGGTTATCCGCAAAAAGGGAGAGAAGCAGCAAAAGAGGCAGTTTCTGATATTAAAAAAGCTGTAAGTGGAGCAGATATGGTTTTCATATTAGCAGGAATGGGTGGTGGATGTGGAACAGGGGCAGCTCCAATCTTTGCTCAGTTAGCTAAAGAAAGCGGTGCAGTTGTTATTGGTGTTGTCACAATGCCTTTTGATTGTGAGAAAGCGAGAATAGACAAGGCTGAATTTGGTTTACAAGAGTTGAGAGAAGTTACAGATACTGTTATAGTAATAGATAATAACAGGTTAGTAGATATAGCAGGTAATTTGCCTATGGAGCAAGCATTTGCAGTAGCTAATGAATTAGTCAGCACAATGATAAAGGGAATCGTGGAAACAATTACCCTTCCGTCATTGATTAATCTTGACTATGCTGACGTTTCAACCATCATGAAAAATGGAGATGTTGCTGTTATTGGGATAGGAGAGAGTGATAGTCAGAATAGAGTAGAGGAAGCGGTGCAGCAAGCATTGAGTCATCCTTTGTTAGATGTAGATTATAAGGGCGCTAGTGGCGCTTTAATACATATAACTGGCGGTACAGATTTGAAGTTAGAAGAATTCAACGACATAGGACAAAAAGTTTCTGAGAATCTTAATAGTGAGGCACAAGTAATCATTGGAGCAAGAATAAATAAAGATTTTCAGGGCAAAGTAAGAGTTATTACAATATTAACTGGAGTAAAAAGCCCATTTATACTAGGAAAGCCTTCATATGTAGAAGCAGAAAGTAAAGGAGAAATGACAACAGAGATGTCTCAAGAATTAGGGATAGAGGTTTTCAAGTAAATCATGATTTTCCCTTAGTCTTTTACTTCTAGCCTCCCGAGAGGGAGGCTGTTTTTTTATTTTTTTAAAATTTGGAAAAATTTATATCTTTGTTTTATTCTTATGAAATATTACTGAGAAAAATTTTTAGAAGAAATAATATTAGAAGGATTAAAAAATTAAGATATTAAAATTTATTGTTCTTTTTTAAATTTATAAAGCTTCAGGTTTTTTGATAGCTTTCATGTACTTATTTTTCCATGTGTTAAAGTAAAGGCAGGTGTCAAGAGAAGGTTTTATTCTCTGTTTACTTTTTGGAGGCATCTCATAACCTATAGGAAACAAAGCTTCTGCATCAACTTCTTCAGGTATTTGTAAAATCCTTTTTACTTGTTCATCTGAGAATGCCCCTACCCAACAGGTAGCTAAACCCAAATCAGTAATTTTTAAAAGAAAGTTTTCTATTGTGGCTCCTGCTTGTTGTTTTATGTATTTTAAAGCTCTGTCATCATAACTTCTTACACATTGTTCTGGAACAGAACAAACAACAACAACATATTTTGCTTGAGCAATAAAATCTTGTTGGCATGCTTCTGCAAGTTGTTGAATTTTGTCATTTTCAGTTACTACAATGAACTTTATAGTAGGAATGTTGCCAGCAAGAGGAGCAAGTCTGGCCAAGTCAAGAGCTTTAATTATATCGCGCCAATTAGGAGTTTTACTTTTAAATCTTCTTACACTATGCCTTCCTTTTATTGCTTTGTCTAAGTCCATATCTAAAGAAAGAAAGAGAGGTATAAAAATCTTTTCAATTATTTTTTATTAACGAATCTATGTATGCGCCAACTTTCATCTCTTCCTTTTTTGCAATCTTTTTCATAATTTTCATAATCCCTGTTCCATACTGAGCTGATTTTTTCTCTCTATAAGCAGTTTCCTCACTTAAACCAATTTTTTCTGCAAATTTTCTTAAAATATACTTTCTTATTCTGTCTTTAATTTTGAATTCATATGGAATCGAAATACAAAAATCAACTAAATCTTTATATAGATAAGGAAGTAAAATCTTTTTGTTAAAATATTCTGCTGTTTTTTTATGTTGTAAATAGCCTACTGTTGTTAAATCGAGAGTATTTTTTTCCATTTCTTTTTCAACTTCTTTTTTTGATAATTTTAAATGTTTAGAAAATCCTCCAAGCATTGTATCTGGCCCTTGTCCACTCACTATATATTTTTCTTCTGTATATTTTGCTATGAAAAAAAGAGGGAGGTTAAAGGAGATTGATACGGGATTGGGTTTTAATGGTGGAATTTCAGATTTGAGCTTGTCTTTATACTCTTTATAGAGGTCTCTTAATATTCTTACCTGGAGCGGCAAAGCTTTTTTTATCTCTTGTTCAGTTAGAATAATTTTTTTCAGTTTTAATTTAATTTCTTTTGCTGTTTTTTCTGCAGAAATAAAATCCTTACAATTTTCAATTCCTACAACATATCCTTTTATTTTAGTATTAGAATTTTTAAGCAGTTTAGCAATTACACTACTATCCACACCACCAGAAAAAGCAATTGCTACTTCTTTTTTGTTTCGGACAGTTCTTAAACTTTTTTGTAGAAGTTCGCTGAGTTTTTTAATATATTTTTCTTCAGATATCATTAGACGTCCCGGGAAGGACTCGAACCTTCGACCTTACGGTTAACAGCCGCACGCTCTACCTATTGCTCCTTTTCTCTAACATTTTTGCTGAGAAAAGTCTGAGCTACCGGGACAAATTCATCTAATCCTTTGATTAGATTATTATTAAGAATCTTATAATATCTATATAAAGCTTTTGGGATGACTACAAATACCTTATAATTTTTATTTAAATATTTTAATTTTTCTTTAATTTTATATGCTTTTGATTCACCTCTCCACATTGTACATTCGATAATTATCTTGTTATTAATCACGAAATCAGGAAAGAAGTATTTTCCCTCTGCTTTAATTAAAGGTTCATATTGATAATCTATGTTCAGTTTGGTTAAAATATCTGCTATCCTTTTTTCAAAAATATTTCTTACTTTTTCACCTTTTGTTGTTTTAAACTTATAACCACCCATTTTCTTAAATCTAGAATATTGTATTGAATAATATTCTTCAGGTCTGTTGAGTTTCATAAATTTATGCCATTTCTTCAGTTTTTTTGATTGGATATCTTGTATCCTTTTCATATCTCTTTCAAAAGTTCCCTTTTCCTTTTTTTTCTCTACACATTTTATACCACCAATTTTTTGTCTAAAATTATTTTGAAATTTTTTTTCTATTAAACTTTCTATATCACTCATTTCTAAAAATCTTACAATAGAATTAAATCTATTCTCTGGAATAGCAGCGCCCTCTATATATCTTACAATTGAGGATGGGGGGGATCTTTAAGTTCTCTGATAATTTTCTATAAGATCATACTTTTTCTACCGCTTTTCTAATCACATCTTCTTGCTTTCTTAATTTGATATACATATCAAGAATAGGTGAAAAATATTTATAAATCTTCCCCCCTTACTGAGCTTGAGGTACAACTTACTCTTTTGGTTTTTCTGGTTTTAATCCTAAATTTTCAGGAATGTCTTTTTTCTTTGTTTTTTCTAAATAGAGGTATATGTTTGATTGTTTACTACCCCTGATTAAATTTTTAATCGCTGTTGTAACATCTTTTATTTTCTCTGATGGACCTATAATGCTGATTACATTTTCATGTAGAGAAAGATAGCAGTTTGATATTTCAGATATTATTCTAAGGGTCTTCCCCTTCTTGCCTATAAGTCTTGACTTAATCTGGCTTAAATTCCTTTTCCTTGTTATACTTTTTATAGGTATATCTTCTAAGATATAATCTTCTTTGATAAGTAGGAGAGCTATTTTTATAGGAAAATTCCTTTCTATTGCTTCTATAACTTTTTCAGCAATATAAACTTCAAATTCCTCTCCATTAATTTCTATTTCAGAGTTCTTAATTTGTAACTTAACTTTTAATTTTCTTTCAAGAATTTTTTTGTTTTTCGAGATTTTTTTAATTGTTTTTTTATTTAGAAACATTCTAAAACTCTACTCCTTTCATCATTTGTTGATTATTATTTTCGTTTTGCCAAATGCTAAAACTCTACTCCTTTCATCATTTGTTGATTATTATTTTCGTTTTGCCAAATGCTAAAACTCGTCTTCAATTGTTTTGAGATAACCTTTTCTTTTTAACCATTGGACTTGGGTAGGATTATATTTAAAAAGAATATCTCCCTTACCATCATCAAATTCCCATGGTTCTACAATTATGATATTGCCTTCTCTTAACCACAACCTTCTTTTTAACCTGCCTGGAACTCTACAATTCCTTGTTTTTCCATCTATACATTTCACTAACATTCTACTCGCTCCAACTCTTTGCTCTATTATGCCAAGAACTTGTTTTCCTCTTGGTAATTTGACTCTTATTGGTTGTTCTTGGTTTTGCATATTTTGATTTTTTTCTGCCATATTTTTATTGAGAGAAAGAGATTTATAAATGTTGTTTTAAAACTCTTCAAATCCTTTTTCTTGTTTCCAATTAAGCAAAATTCCTTTTCCTTTTCTTTTATGTGCAGCTAATATTTTACCTAAAAAAATTGTGTGGTCCCCTGCTTTGAAACTTCTATATTTTTTGCACTCAAAATTTAGAGTAGCTTTTTTTATTAACGGCAAGCTAACTTTACTTGCTTTTTCTACTTCTATTTTCGCTTCTCTAAATTTATCTACATCTCTACCAGAACATGAACCAGTAAATTTTACTATCTCAATTAACTCTTTATTTGGTACAGCTATTACAAATTCCTCACTTTTTTCTAATAACTCATGAGTATATCTAGATTTGCCTATGCTTACTGCAATTAAAGGAGGGTCAAAAGAACAACGCATGCACCAACCAGCAGGCATTATGTTTGCCTTTTCTAATTTATTCTCTTTGTCTTTTGATACAACTAAAACTACCCATTCTGGACTAAAATTTTGCCAAGCTTCTTCTATTGAAATTTCCTCTTGCATTTTTAAAGCAAAACTAAAGCGAAAGGTATTCCTTCAACCTTTTTTATTCCTTCTTCACTTATGATGCCTGCTTTTAATGCTGCTTCTACTGATTTTTTACCAACTATATTGAAAGTTGCGTCTTCCTTAGACATTTCTTTGGCGAGTTTAATAAGCTCTGCTTCAGAAACTTCCTCTCCATTATAGAAGGTTTCTCTAACTTCTAAAATTTTTTCTCCTTCCTCGTAAGTTTTTCCTAATAGTTCAGAGTCGCATATAGCTACTACATCCCTATATGATTTATGAATTTTCACTAACATTTTACAAATTTTTCCAAGTTTATTCCTTCTTTATATTCCACATATTTAATTTTCATACCTTTAAGAAACTTGTCAATCAGCTCGTCTATCTCCTTTTGAAATTTTTTATCTATAGATCTGAAATTATCGTTAATTAAAAAATTTTCTCTTATAGGAACTTTAATTAGAAGGTCATAAGTTTTTAGATGATTTATGACTAAAGGTTCTATAAACTTCAATCTTCCAAATTTTCTTACGTAATAAATATAAGGATCAAGAACACTTCTATCACAAATAAGAAAATCAGCTTTTTCTTCTTTTTCAAACTCTTTTATTATTTGCATAAAAAGTATCCAAAGCTGAGCTTTTTTTGTAGCCCCTTCATTTACTTGAAAAGGGCAATCTCTAACAATTTCTGGTAAAAATTCAACATTCTTGCTTTTTTTCTTTAATTTTACAACAAGCTCATGGGCAAGGGTTGTTTTTCCACTCCCATGAGTTCCTATAAACGCTATTTTCATTACCATAATAAAAAATAAGTAGGGATATATAAAAATTTTATTAGGTGAGCAGCTATGTAGAAAGTTTCTTATAAAAATACACATAAAGTTGATTAAACCAGCCAAAGACATAAAAATTCTAAAATTTAGTTCAAAATAATTTAAAATATTACAAGGATTAAAAATTTATAACAATTTACAATAAAAGAAATTAATCTAATTTAAAAGTGCATACTGTAGTTCCACAATCAGGACATTTTCCTTTTATCATTTCTTTTCCTTTTTTTGTTTTTGTTTTTGCCGCATCTTTTATTTCCACTTTCTTTTTACATTTAACACAATATCCAGTTGCCATATCTTATCCTCCTTTTATTTTTGTTTATTTTTAGAAGTTTTTCTTACTTTTAAACCTATCTTTTTTATATTTTAGCTATGCTATGTTTGGCTCCACAAGCTAGACAGTGTATAAAGAAAAAATTATCTTCTTTTATTAATTCAGTATCTGGTTTTCCACACTCTTTACATATAACATATTTTTCTACATAGATTTTTATTCTTTCTTGAATTTTTTTAGTTGGGATTTTCCTAATCAGTATCAATCTATTTCCTTCTATTTTTCCTTGGGCTGCAAGCTCTTTTTCTAAGAATTTTTCTATATGTTGCGGTTTTCTTCTTAAGTAAGAAGCTATTTGGTTGAAATTTGAAATAATTGTTTTGTTTCCTTGTATATGGCTATTTACTTCTGGAATTTCGAACCTACTAGTTTTGCTCTGAACTGGTTTTATCTTTTTATATGCCTCATCAAGTAATTTTTTATAATCTTCCATAGAGATTTAGTGTTTGCCATCTTTTTAAGGTTTGGGGTCGGGGTTGTCTCATTGTTTAAATGATCTTTTGAAATAAAAAGATCATACACGCTAAAACAATTTTCATCATATCTATGTTGAAGGTATACTTCTGTTATATTTATATCTTCTTCAATTAATTCTTTCCTTACTATATCTATAAATATTCTTGATAGCTCTCTAACAGTCTGGTCTCTTATTTGTCTTTTGTTATTAAAGCGCATTTCACTTAAATCTATATATCCTTTTTCAGGAAAAAGCATCTGGATATACGCTTTATCTTTATATCTTTTAGAGCCATCTGGTACTTTTTCTTTTGTTGAACTTAAATGCATTGAAGCTATAAGAACTAAATCATCTATTGATTTATAGACATATCCAACTTCCATTTTATCCTAAATACCTTATCTTGCCTGGTCTTGGTTCGTAAGCAAGCCCTTCTTCTAATAATTTTTGAACTTCTTGGTTTATTATGTCTGGAGAAGCTTTTATTTCCATAATCAATTTATCTGTATCTATCCCCCCGCTATCTTCAGCTTCCTTTAACATTTCTATTATCTGGTCTTTCACTGCTTTTACTTCTTCTTTATTAATTTCTATAGGTTTTTCTTTTTCTAATTCTAACTTCCTCACAAGTAGATAGCGCGGATCTTGCTGTTTTATTATTTCGGGTAAAATGTAAAGTTCATTATTGAAATATCTTAGCTTTCCTATAACCATAACTGTTTGTCCTTGCCCTATTTCTTTAAATCTGTCCACATCATCACCAAATACTTTAACTCTTAATTGTCCTGAGGCATCATCAAGGGTAAAAGAAAGATATTTTTTTTCTCCTTCGCTTTCAAACTTATCAATGATATTTGCTACAACATTTACCCTTATTATCTGCTTTCCTCCTAATTCAAGAAAATTGAATTTATCTCCTTCTAAAATTTGCTTTCCAGATAAAATGTCTCCTATTCTCAGCTTGTAAGCTGTTGCTCTTTTCATTGTTCCTGTTTGTATTTCTTGCATTTTAAGATCCTTGTTTAAGCTCCTGATTTAATTTTTCAAAATAATTTGAAGTAAAATCATGTCTTTCTCGGGCAAGTAGTTTTCCTGTTTTTGTCTGCATAGTGTCTTTAACTTTACTTAGTTTAAATAAAAATTCTGTTACTGGGCTATGTTCTTTTTCATATCCAGTTCCTAAAAAATTTTTATCTGAATATAATTTTATTTTTTGCTCTCCTGCAAATGCATACGCTCTTGCTATTCCTATTGCTCCTATTGAGTCTAGTTTATCAGCGTCATATAAAACTTTAGCTTCTTTTGTTTCTGGTTTTTCATTATTTCTGAACCTATGGCTAGATATACAATGTAAAACTTGTTTTATTGTTTGTTCGTCTATTTTGTATTTCCTTAATATTTTTAAAGCTAGTTCTTCGCTTATTTTTGCATGGTCATTAATTTTTGGATTTTTCATTTCTTGTTTTCTCCCTATATCGTGGAGTAGAGCAGCTAATTTAACAACAAATAGGTTAGCTTTTTCTTTTTCAGCTATTTTCAAAGCTAAACTATAAACTCTTTCTACATGACTCCAGTCATGAGCAGGAGACATATTTTCAAAATATTTTTTTGCCTCATCCTTTATTTTTGCTATTATTTCTTCTCCCATTTTTTCTAATTCGCAATTTGTCTCGCTAATTTATATTGTTTTTCTTACCAATTCACATTCTTTGAACAAAACCTTTTCTTGGATGGAAAATGTCACCTGAAATTGTTAGTTTGTCTAAAGCTTCGTCTATGTCGTTACTGTCCATTTTACCCTCCAATTCTTTTTTTACCTCTTCGATTGGTATTAGCTTTCCTAGCCTTGATTCTAATCTTGCGAGTGTTTCTCTTACTAGGATTATCTTGCCTCTTTGTGAGGTTGAGACGCCAGTAGCTATCCTATCAATATCAAAAGTTTTTGTTTCATAATCATAGCCCACTTGCATTAAATAATATTTCATTAAGTCTATAGCTACTCTTGCATCTTGTTTTTTAACTTTTTTGCTTAATCTTGTTCTAGCTGAAGCTTCACTTAATCTGATTAGTGCTTCTAACTGACGAGCAGAGATAGGTAGGGGTTTGGTAGGCTGTTCAACTGTTACAGGCATGTTTCTTAATTCAACATAGAACTTTTTTATCTCGTCTATTGCTTCATCTGTAAGTTTAGGGAATATTTTCTGTTTAGCATAAGCTATATATTTCCTAAACAAGTCCCTATCTATAAGAGATTTAATTAATGGTTGTTTATGCTCCATTAAGACATGAGCAGCTATTGCTTCATCTTTAGCTCTATCTGGATTGTCCTTTAAAATAAAAATAACATCAAATCTATTAATTAAAGTTGGAGGTATTTCTATTTGGCTTGCTACTGTTTGGTAAGGGTCGAATCTTCCAAATTTTGGATTTGCTGCTGCCAAAACTGATGTTTCTGCCCTTAAACATGCTTGGACATTAGCTTTACTTATAGTTACTGTCTGTTGCTCCAAGGCTTCATGCATTGCTGACCTGTCATCTGGACTCATTTTTTCTATTTCATCTACACAGACTATTCCTTTGTTACCTAAAACCATTGCTCCTGCTTCTAAACTCCATCCCCTAAGGAACTCATCTCTAACAACTGTAGCAGTTAATCCAGCTCCAGTAGTCCCTTTTCCTGCTACATATCTTCCTTTTGGAGCCATACTTGCTATAAATTTCAACAGAACTGACTTGGCCACTCCCGGGTCACCTACTAATAAAACATGTATATCCCCCCTTGACTGTGTTCCATCACTTCTGTATTTTTTTATTCCTCCAAATAATTGTAAGACAAGAGATTTTTTTATTTCTTCATGACCATACACACTTGGTGCAATACTTTCTATAAGCTTTTCGAGAATTTTTGGATCTGCGGCTAATTCTTTAATCTGCCTTTCATCCTCCTCATCTATGTTTAATTCTTCAAAAGTTTCTTCAAGAGGAATGATGTTGTTTGCTTCTACAGCTATGTCATATCGTGTAAGAATCCCTCCTGCTTGACTCAATCTTGGTATTTCTTTTAAGATTCCTATTACTCTAACTTTACTTCCAGGGGTGGTTCTTTCTTCCATTCTCGGCTCAACTAAATCTTCTTTTAAGAATACGTTAATCCTCCTAGGCTGTTCACCTCCAACTAGACTCTCAGGACTTTCTTCAACTACAATTCTTTGAGCATCTACCATATCTTTGCTTACTAATCTAAATCTGCCTTTTCTTCCGCAGGAACATCTATTTGGTTCTCTAAACTTGCTTTCTATTTGTAAAACCGAAAGAATGGTGCCACAAGAAGGACACTCAAATTTTGCATTAACTACTTGTGGTCTGACTTCAGAGGCCTGTCTTACTATTCCCTCTATTTGTATCAACTTATTGAGGTGTTTGGCTCTTAAATTTCTTATTCTTTCAGAGTACATCTCTGGTAAGGAAGAGAACCTAACTCTTGGATTGCTTATTAAACCTGATTCTTCTAAAGCCACCTCTAAAACTTGCAAGATTTCTTCTGGTTGTGATATTAAAAATTCAGCTAGTTCGTGAGAAAAAGATGCTATATCATTAAAATCAATATATATGGTTTTCTTACCTTCCCTTATACTTTTGCCTATTTCTTTTTTATATGTGTTAAAAAAATTTCTTGCATCTAAAATTAATTCCTCTGTTTTTTTCTCTGCCATTTTTCTAAGTAAGATAAAAAGCAAGAGATTTATATTCTTTTGTATACAGGAAAATATATAACCTTAGTCTAAAAAAAGAAATAGTAATGCTTTAATAATTTATCTCACTATCTTATAGTAGAGCTTATTCTTAACTTCTAAAAAAACAGAATTTATTTTTAATAGCATTATGTTAAAAAGTAATATTAAGAACTTGTAGCTATTTCGTTCTTTTAATGGCCTCTTTAACGTTCTTGATGAGTTGCTTCATACTTTCTTCTAATTGTTGTCTATTTTTGGTACCTGTGCATACTAACTTTCCATTTGTAAATAGAAGAAAAGTTGCTGTTGGTTCATTTAATTTATAGACTAAACCGGGAAATTGCTCTGGTTCATACTCTGTATTCTCCAGTTCTAATGCTAGGATATTTAAATTTAACATCATATCTATATTTCCAGAAGCTACTATGTTTTGGACCTTTATCTTAGGTTTTTCTTTTACCCTTACATTTATTTTTCGCAATTGTTTTATTACTGAGTCAATAACTTGTCTGACTTGATTTATGCTTTTTGTTCCTGTACATACTAAATTTCCAGAAGAAAAGACTAAAACTGCAGATTTAGGTTTTTTAATTCTCAAAACTAAACCCGGAAAAGTTTCTGGATTGTATTCTGTATTGCTGTTACTCCTAGCCAGTTTAGTAAGAGGCACAGAGACGTTTAAAGATGTTGTAGCAACAATATTCTGAACTTTCAGAGAGGTTTTTTTAGAAACTTCTTTAATCATAGTAAAATTTATAAAGGTAGACTATTTAAAAAGCTTTTGGTTTTTTCACTTTTCTATTTATCATTTTTAACACATATAAATTTTTATAATTTTAATTTAATCATTTTTTATGAAGGCATTTTATTGTGAATATCAAGATATAAAAACAAAAGACATCACCCTAATTTTTACAGATAAAGAAGCAGAATCTTTAGAAAACAAAACAAGAGAATTATTGGTTTCGTCAAGGCATTATGAAAACTATGGGCGAACAAATTTTTATCTAATTTATGATAACTTTGAGTCCGTTAAAGTCGAATATAACCAAGAAAAAGATTCTTATAATATTTATATAAATCAAAAAGTTCTTGATGAGCTTAGAAGTCTTAAAAATAATAACTATGAAAAAAAATTAAAAAGAACATATACTATAGAAATGGGAGAATTTAAACTTCGTTTGATTTTAGTAAAAGAAATGGGAATATCAAAAATAATAGGGATAAGAAATCAATTTAATCAAATTTGGTATTAAATATTGTCTTCAAATTTTCCAAAGAACATTAGATTGTCTGTTGGAAAGAGTCAAACCTAAAATCTCCATCAAGCTTTTATAGAAAAATCAAAGAAAGAATCTATTAATTTGGTATCATTTTGACTTTTCATGTTCTCTTTTTATTTCATTTAGGGTAGCGATATCATTGGGGCTTCTGTCAGGCCTTAGTCTAGTGAATCTAGGAAATCTTAACGCATAACCAGAGGCATATTTTGGACTTTTCTGTATATTTTGGTATGTTACTGTAACTACTAATTCTGGTTTAACAGAAATATGCCTGCCTTTTGTTTTTATGATTAAGAGTTTTAATTTTTGTGTCATCTCTTTATATGAAACTCCGAGTTCAGATTTTTCTTTTAATCCAGTAGAAACTTTGCCAATCCCCAAAAATTTGTCTCCTTTTTTACAAGCAATATCGAAAGAAGTAAGCCACCCCGCCCGTTTACCTGTTCCGTACTCTGCTCCTGTTATAACTAAATCAAATTCGTTTTCTTCTGGTTTTATTTTAACACCATAACCTACCCTACTTCCAGGTTTATAAGGTGCAGAAAGATTTTTCATCATTATCCCTTCTTCTCCTTTTTCCAAGGCTTTTTTATAAAATTTTTCTGCCTCTTTTTCATTATCTGTAATGATAGCTTCAGAAGTTTGTATTTTCCATTTTTGGTTTTTTATAACTTTTTCAATTAATTCCCTTCTTTTTTTAAACGGCGTTTTAATAAGTGATTTCCCATTATAATAAAGGATATCAAAAACATTTATTTCTACAGGCAATTTCTTAACTAGCAATTCAATATCATATTTTCTTTTAATTCTTTGACTTATTTCTTGAAATGGCATATATTTTTTTGTTTTTGGAGAAAATCCAACTGCTTCTGAGTCAAGAATAAAACTTTTTCCTTTGACATATTTTTTTACATAACTAATAACTTCTGGAAATTGTTTTGTTACATCTTCTAATCTTCTTGTAAATATTTTTATTTCGCCATTATTATCTTTGTTTATCATCATCCTGAAACCATCATATTTCATATCAATTAGGCATGGTTTGCCTACTCTTTTGAAACCATTTTCAATAGTTTTCTCTTTTTGGAACAACATTACTTTAACCGGCTTTCCAGGATGTAGTTCTACATTAGATAATGTCTTTTTGCCCTTGCAAGCTTTTTCAAATACTAATGCAAAATCGGCTGTTTTATCATATGTTTCTTGTACTAATTCAGAATTCTCTTTTCCTTTTCCCAAGCAAACAGAAACAATAGCGTCCCTTATTGTTCCAGAACCTATTCCTACCCTTAAATCACCGAGTATTGTTCTTACTACATATCTGGCTTCAAGTGGCGTGGCAGAGGTTAAGAGTTCTGAGACCAGGGAAATTTTTTTTGCTACTGTTCCAGGCCCTGTGAATTCTGTAAGTTTTCTTAAATTCTCTAAAACTTTTTCCGCTGTCAGTTCTCTTTTTGTTAAAGTTGATTGCTTTTTTTTAGCTACGAGAGATTCAGCTACACTTCCCAAATCACCGATAGTTTTCCATAATTTTGTAATTTCACTTTCATCTGCTCCAGTTGACTTAGAAATTGCTTTTTTTATCAGCTGACTTGACACGCCAAGTTCCTGCTTGTTATAATCAGGAAAAACTCTTCCTTGTACAAGATAAATGAGTTCTTTATTTTTCTCTTTTTTTAAATTTTTTAAAAATGAGGCGAGAATTTCTATTTTTTTTAGCCTTGAAGGATTTTTTTCAAGTTCTTCATATACCTGACATAATAAAGAATACCTCATTTTTCCTCTTTTTTATCTTAATATTAAGAAAAAGTTATTTTTAAGCTTTACCTGTTTCTCTGCTTTTTATTTTCCTTTTCTTTTATGAGCTCGCAAACTTGGTCTTGTTTTCAATTTTCTGCTTTTTTTCCTTAAACCTCTTGACTTCTTGCCTGCTGAAGTTAAGCCTCTAAGAACTCTTTTTTTATTTTCTGGTTTTGCTATCCAAGAAAGTTCAGATTTTTTAATCTCTGGCCTGTTTTTATCTATAAGGATAACTTCATAAAAATAGTGTTGGCCGTCTTTTCCTATCATGTAGGAATTTAATACTTCAAGGTTAGTAAATTTTCTTTGGGCGCGAGATTCAGCTACCCAACGATAAGACATTTTTAATGTCTTTCTTATTGTTTGCCTCTTGCTTCTTCTCCCTTTTTTTCTCTTTGGTCTTTTTCTTCCCCCTCTTTTCACTCTAACTTTCACAACGACAAAACCTTTCTTATCTTTGTAGCCTAATTTTCTTGCTCTGCCTATATCTGTTGGCTTTTCAAGTTTGACTATTGCCTTATCTTTGCGCCAAGCTATTAATTTTTCTTTTAGGTTTTTTCTTATGCTTTCTTTGATGTAAGAGTAAGCTGATTTCATGATAACCTTTGTTGAGGAATATTTTTAAATCTTACTAAAATTTAGTCAATAGCTTAAAAAAAATTGCTTATTTAGAATTTATCGTTGGTTCTTAATTTTTTTTCTTTTTTTAGTTGAGAAAAACTTATAAACTATAAATGATCTAAAGCCTTAAGAGCCTGTAGCTCAGCCAGGTTAGAGCACTGCTCTGATAATCTGAGAGTTTAGTAGCTCTCTTAAATTAGATAGGCAGGGGTCCTCGGTTCAAATCCGAGCAGGCTCATTCTTAAAAATGTTAGAGATGAGGAAACAAGGAAAAAGAATTTTGAATTATATTCTTTTAATAGTAGTTATAATTATTTCCTTAGAGATACTGCTTGTAGTTCTTACAAGAGATTTGAGTGAAAAGGAAATTTCTGGAACAGAGGAAGAGCAGAAAACTTTTGTTAGCCTAGAAAATTCTACTTTTGTCAGCATAAAACTTCCAGCAGTTAATTCAGAAGGTAAGGGAGTTTCTACTATTCTTAATGTTGAAGCTAAAAAAGGTAGGGGCAGGACTTTAGTTGACATAGATAATTTATTATTTTGGGCTGATACTCAGCATAGTATAAGAATGGCGAGATTAGTAGCAGGTAATTTTACAGGTATTAATGTAGATAATTATGATTTAATTTATAATATAAAAGCAAATGCCTCCTTGATCGGAGGTCCTTCTGCAGGAGCTGCTATAACTATAGCTACAATTTTTGCTTTACAAGGTAAAGAGCCAAGAAAAGATGTTATGATTACAGGAACAATAAATCATGATGGTAGTATAGGACCTGTCTTAGGAATATTAGAAAAAGCAAAGGCAAGTAAGGAAGTGGGAGCTTCTTTATTTCTTGTTCCTTTATTACAATCAAGAGATGTAGTTTACGAGACAAAAAAACATTGTGGAAGATTTGGTTCTATGGAAATCTGCCAGCAAGAAACTATTCCAAAAAAGATTGATGTAAGTGAGGAAACAGGAATAGAAGTAATAGAGGTTGGGAATATAGAAGAGGCTTTGGAGTATTTTGAACATCTCTAAATTATTCATTAGCTTTTAATTCCAAAATCAGCTTTTCTTTTTCTAATTTATAATTTAATATTGGCAACTTGATAGGTAAAAGTTTAAAGTAAGCTTTATCTTTGGAAAAAGCTTTAATCTCAATGCTATTTTCAAGCTGGTTTATTATAATATCAGAAAGAGACTTAACTCCTGGCAGGTTTATTTCATAAATAATTTTATTACTTAATCTCCTTACTTTAGTTTCTGCTTCTGTTTTTGGTAACTTGACTAGTTTTCTTACTTTTGCTTCTGGCATAGTTGTTTTAGTTATTTTTTTAGCAGGTTCTATTTTTGGAGCGGTTTGTTTTATTTCTATCCCAGGACCAATTCCTCTTACTTTTATCTCCGGTTTTTTTCCAGTTCCTGTTGATATGCTTATGCTTATCCCTGTTGATTTAACTCTTGCTTTTTTCCCTTTCCTTTCTATTTTTTCAACTGTTCCAAGTTCTTTATCAAGCTCTTTAAATTGTTTATCCAGCTGTTTCATCAATGTGTTGAAAACTCTGCTGAGTCCAAAAGGCATTTTCATTTCGAAATCTGGTAAGAAGTCATCTTTTCCTAGAAAACCATAATTTTTTTCATTCTCATATCTCTTAATATTGCAACCACAATAAGGGCAAAATTCAAAATCCTTACTAATTTTTTTACCACACTCAGGACATTTTTTTCTGAACATAAAATTTTTAATGTATGATGACTTTAAAAATCTATGGATGAAAAAGAGGATAATTTTAAGCGTATGATCGAGAAGTATGGTATTGATTTAGAAAAGTTGAAGAGAGAGCAGTTAAAATTATCTAAAAACCTAGAACTTAAAGACAAGATTGATTTTAGTTTAGTAGAGAGAGTTGCAGGGGTTGATAGTGTTTTTTTTAAGAATAAAATTGTATCTGTTGTAGTTGTTCTCTCTCCTGATTTTGAGATTTTAGAACAAGAATATTTTTCAGCTAAAATTCGGTTTCCCTATTTGCCAGAATTTAGAGCATATAGAGAACTACTTAGTATGGTTTCCTGCTTTAGTAAAATTGATGAAAAGCCAGATGTTGTTTTTGTTAGGGGCCACGGAATTTTGCATCCTAGAAATCTTGGTTTAGCTAGCCATTTTTCCTTATCTGTAGATGTCCCTACAATAGGAGTGGCTGATTCTTTATTGGTTGGCGAAGTTAAAAACGATGATATAGTATTAAATGGGGAAGTTATGGGAAAAATTGTTAGAACAAAAGAAGGAGCAAAACCTCTTTATGTAAGTTCAGGAAACAAGATTTCATTAAATAGCGCAGTAGAACTTGTAAAAAAATTCATTGTAGAGCCACATAAATTTCCAGAACCCCTTAGATTGGCTAAAAAATACGCTAAAGAGATTAGAAAAGAGATTTTTAAAATTAAAAAACTATAAATTCAGTATTTCTTATGTTTTATTCCAAAACCATCAATAATTTCGTGGAACATTCCGTGTTCAAATCTCTTAAAACTTACAATAGGATGAAATTTCTTTACTTTTCTAACCTCTTTTATTCTAGGTAAGAAAATTATGCTTGTTAGACTTCTTAATGAAGCTGAAATTAAAAAGACAATAAAAAACTTATTCATATTTAAATTTAGTAAAGGAATCTTTTGTAAAATTAAACCTCCTAAAGCTGAACCTATGAAGATTCCTATGCCAAGCAAAATATTATAATAAGAAACACAAAAAGCTCTTTTTTCAGGGCTTGTTGAATCATATATAAAATTAAAACTTGCTAAAGAAAAACCAGCCCATCCAATACCCCCGATGATTTGTGGGAGAATGAGGTAATATGGAGAGCTAGAAAATAACCATAGAATAGGCATTATAGAAATTAATATTGTTGATAGCGTCATGGTTTCTTTTCTTCCATACTTGTCAGAGAACTTGCCCCAGATAGGCATTAACAGTAAATTAGCGAGAGAGGATGATAAAGTTACAATTATAAAAGTTGTATAACTGAATTCTAATTCATTTAACATATAAACTGCGAAGAAAGGAGAGGCTACCATAACTGAGATGTGCATACAAGAAGCGAATAGTGAAAATTTAGCAAAGTTGTATTTTCTAATCCCTGCTAAAAATTGTAGAAAAGAAAAATAAAATTTCTTTTTCTGTTTGAACTTTGTTTGGTAGTGTTTTTTAAAATAATATGCTGAAATAAATCTCGCTATAGAGGCTAAGAAAAATAGGACTGAAAAACCGAGAAGAATTAGGCCTTTAGTTTTAAAAAAATCAAGTAAAAAGGCAGCTGTTAATGTGGAAACTAATCCTACTGAGCCTGCGATTTTATTTCTTTTTCCGAAATATTTTCCTCTTACATTGTCAGGGACTATATCTCCTAACAAAGAAAACCATGCAGGGGTTGCTATAGAACCGAATATTGCGTAGAGTGTGTAAAAGGTTATTAAAAGATATGGCAAATAAGAGGCAAAGAGAGATTTCCAAAATAACAACGAAAGAAAAATTATTGGAAGCCAAGTTAAAGCTTGTAGAGAAACATAAGTTAGAATTATCCTTTTTCTTGAGAACTTTTCCATTAATTTGCTCCCATATAATTGGAAAATAGGAGGAAGTAAGCCAGAAAAACTTTTTAGTAAGCCTATCTGTAAGTTGTTTGCGTTTAAGGCTAAGGCATAAGGAATTATGTAGGAATCACCCAATCCATACATTATAGAAGCAAAAGAGCCTTCTTTAATTGAGAGCTTCATTGTCTTCTCTTTTTCTATTTTTTCCTTTACATTTTTAAGAATAAGTCTTCTCTTTTTTTCAGCTATCTCCTCTTTCCTTAAAACTTCAGCTAGTTCAAAATGCTCTTTTTCCTCTTTTTTCATATTTCTATTAGAAGAAAAGGATATAAAAATATAACTCTAAATTAAGTTAACCTATAAACTTTTTCCTAATTTCTCTGCTATTTCTCTTAACTTTTCTTTTAATTCCTGAGCTGCAGAATCTTCAACTTTTTTAACACCGCCTTCGACTTCTTCTCTGTTCATTATCTCTATGGTGTTAATTAAATCTCTTATCTTATCCTCCACCCCTTTTATTTTTTCTTCTGGAATTTCTACCATTTTATTATCTTAAAAACTCGAGATTTATAAATTTTATGATAAATAAGAGATGGGGTTGCCCGGATTTGAACCGGGGTCGCGTGCTTTTTAGCAATTAGACCCTAAGCACGAAGGCTAACCAAGCTACCCCACAACCCCTCCAAATTTATTTAAGATTTTTGAGGTTAAAAAAAGTTGCGAGTTGGCCACAACTTTGAGTGTAAATCCTAGGGTCAGAAATTATTGTTTGCCAGTTTTTAATTTAAAAATTATGAATATGCGCCTCTGACGTATTCGATTTTTCTTTATATTTAAAAAAGAAAGCGAAGAGATTTATGTTGATTTTCTTAATTATAAAATACACTAACAGAGATTCTAACTCTGTTTATTAATCACCTTTCTTATTGTTTTTATTATTTATGCGCCAGCCGGGATTTGAACCCGGGTCGCTGCCTTGGGAAGGCAGAATCTTGCCACTGGACCACTGGCGCTTATTTTTAACACAGATATTCTCTTATTTAATTATTATTTTTAAGAATAATAATAAATTTAAATCTTAGTAATATAAAATAATATGACTAAAAGAGAAATAAGATATAATTTGTTTACAGATACTGGAGAGCAGGTTAGATTAAGGTATAGATGGACTTTTATTATTGTTAATGAACCAAGAGAGATTGATAGGATAAAAGAGAGAATTTATAGAGAAATGGCCCCAGTTAGTGATTTAAATGAAATTGGAGAAGATTTAATTCCTGGCACTAGTGGACTACATTACCGTATCTTTTCGTTTTCAAGTGAAAAGGGAGAAATTGGAAACAAAGAGAAAATTTACAAAAGTGATAAGTTTAAACAAGATAGAGATTTAAGAGAGACTAATCTTGAAAATTTAGAAGCATACTTAAAGAGAGAAATATTTAGTTAATTTTTTATACTTATTTTTGATAATTTTGCTATGGTAAAGAAGAAATTTTATTTAACTACAGCAATTGATTATGTAAATGCTTCTCCTCATATTGGGCATGCCTTTGAAAAAGTTATAGCAGATGTTATCTCTAGATGGAACCAATTAAAAGGAAAAGATGTTTTTTTCTTAACAGGAGTAGATGAAAATGCTCAGAAAAATGTTGATGCTGCTAAGAAAGCAGGAGTTCCTGTAAAGGAATTTGTTGATAAGAACGCCAAACTATTCCTTAAGTTATGTGAAAAATTGAATATAAATTATGATTCTTTTATAAGAACAACAGCAAAAGAGCATGCAAAAGTTGTTCAAGATATAATAAAGAAAATTTTTGATAATAAAGATATTTACAAAGGAGTTTATGAAGGGCTTTATTGTGTGGGGTGTGAAGAATACAAAACTGAAAAAGATTTAGTTGATGGTAAATGCCCTGAACATAACACAAAACCAGAATATAGAAAAGAAGAGGCATATTTTTTTAAGTTAAGTAAATATAAAGATAAACTTCTTGAAATTATTCCTAAATATGTTGTCCCAGAAAAAAGAGCAAATGAGGTTTTAAATAGAATTAAGGAAGGTTTGCAAGATTTATGCATAACAAGAAAAGGAGCAGAATGGGGAATTGATTTTCCTATAGACAAAAATTTTAAAGTTTATGTTTGGGTTGATGCTTTAATTAATTATATTTCTGGTTTGCAAGATAAAGAAAAATACTGGCCTGCAGATGTGCATGTAATTGGTAAAGGAATAAACTGGTTTCATTCTGTAATTTGGCCAGCTTTACTTTTATCAGCTGGTTATGAACTACCAAGAAAATTACTTGTTCATGGCTATTTAACTTTAAAAGGGGGAAAAATATCAAAATCATTAGGGAATACAGTTGATCCTTTAGAACTTTTAGAAAAATATCCTTCTGATTCTGTTAGATATGCTTTATTAAAGTGCAGTATATTTGAAGATTCTGATTTTAGCGAGGAAATTTTAATTGAAAGGCACAATAATGAATTGGCTAATAAGTTAGGTAATTTAGTTTCAAGAGTTTCAAGTTTAATTGAAAAATATGGTTTAGATAAAACTGAAAATAAATTAATTAAAAAACTGAAATTAAAAACAATAGAAAAATTAATTCAAGATTATAAGTTTGATAAAGCTTTAAATCTTATTTTTGAATTTATTGATGTTTGTAATGAGTATATACAAGATAAAAAACCTTGGACAGAAGAATGTGAAGATAAGAAGAAAATTTTATATGAGTTAGCTGATTCAATTAAATCAATTAGTATTTTGTTATGGTCTTTTATGCCTGAGACAAGTGAAAAAATTGCTAATCAATTTAATTTCAAAATTAATTATAAAGAAATTAAAAGTCCATTAAAAATTAGTAAAATTAAAAAAGGAGAAAATCTTTTTACTAAAATAAAAAAGGGTTAAAATGACTTATCCATCTAATTTTGGTGGTGGTGGAGGTTTGGAAGATAAAATTGTTGGAAAAATCCCTGAAGAAATTAATGGTTATTGCCCAACACATCGATGTGATTATAAAGGTTCTTTTAAATTAGTTAAAAATGATGAAACAGGAGATATAATAACAGATACTATTAAAAGTCCTTTATATAAATGTCCAAAATGTGGAAGTTCTCATGAAAGTGATAGTATATTTGAGTATAGTGAAAGGGTAGAAGAAAGAATTGCTAATATTTATAACTTATAACAAGAAAAGATTTTAAAAGAACAAAAATTTTTATAGAAAAATGGCTGAAGGAATAATTGAATTTGACGATTGGATGAAATTGGATTTAAGAGTAGGAAAAATTTTGAAAGTTGAAGATATAGAAGGAGCTGATAAATTATATAAGTTAGAGGTAGATGTAGGGGATGGCGAGACAAGAATTTTAGTTGCAGGATTAAAAGGTTATTATACTAAAGAAGATTTAGAAGGGAAGAAATGCGTTGTTTTTGTTAATTTAGAAGGTAAGGAAATTAGAGGCATTAAAAGTAAAGGAATGATTTTAGCTGCTGTAAATGAAGATGAAAGCAAGGTTAGATTAATAGAACCTGATTCTGAAATTAGAATTGGAAGTAAGATAAGATAGGAAGATTAGATAAGTTTTTAATTTCTTTTTTCTTATTGTATAAAGGGCCTGTGGTCTAGTGGTTATGACATCGCCTTCACGAGCAGAACTAACCTAGTTCTGCACTATCTCCTAAACATGATAGGAGAGAGCTGAAAATGGCGAAGGTCCCAGGTTCAATTCCTGGCAGGCCCATTATAGTTAGAGAAAATAATTTCTAGAGAAGTCTAAGAGGCAGAAAAGCAAAAAGAACAAGATTCTGTTAATTTTCTTAACTCAATTACCTCAAACCTAAAGAATCTAAAATCCTGTTAAGTAAAGATTTAGGTATCTTTTTCCTTCCTAATAATTTAGCAGCTATATCACGATAAGCTTTAGCTGATTTTGATTTGGGTTTTGTATGCATTACTGCATCTTTTTTCACAAGGGATTCTGGAATAGCTTTGTCTTCTGGGACTATACCCAAAATAGGAACCTCTAACATTTCTCTTATATTCTCTAATGACATCTCGGTTTTATCTCCCTTTAATCTTGTAATTATAACTCCTTTAACTTTCTTATTCATTTCTTCAGCTAACTTTATTGTTTTTAAGGCATCTGTAACAGAGAGGATATTAGGATTAGTTACTATAATAACCTCGTCAGCTGCTTTTATTGCCTCTTTTGCCTCATCACCTAATCCAGCAGCAGAATCAAAGATTATATGATTAGTTAATTTTTTTAATTGTTTTGATATGTCTTTTATTCTTTCCAGTTTTATTTTTTTCAAATCTTTCAATGATAATGAAGAAGGTATAATTTTTGTTCCGGAGTGATGTTCATATATTGCTTCTCCTACTTCTGCCTTGCCTTGTAGCACATGGTTAAAACTGACAGGAACTATTGGTGCGCCAAAATGTAGGCCTAAATTAGGAGTAGTTAAATTAGCATCAACAATAACGACATCCTCTTTAAATTTATTAAGTGCGACTCCTAAATTTACCGCTGTTGTTGTTTTTCCTGTTCCCCCCTTACCTGAAATTATTGTATATATCTTTGCCATTCTAATCTTAAAGAATCTGTTTCAGATTGGTTATAAATCTTTCTAAAATTTCAGAATACTCTTTTAACTTATCCATGTCTATCTCTATCCATTTACCCCTGTCAAGAACTTTTAAGGTTACATGCTTTCTGAATTCGTTCTCTCTTATTTTTTCTAGGTTATCTACTCTCTTAAAGAACTCATAAAGGTCCATTGTTTTAATGATATCTGGATTTTTTTTGTATATCTCTCTTATTTTATCTACTCTTAATTTTGGAGCTATAGGTATACTTTTTATCTTCTTTTGCTTTTCTGCTTTTTTTAGTATTTTGTCTATTGCTAGCTCAATCATACTTTTCCATCTCGCTATGAGATTAAGAATCACATCGGTTGTTTTTGTATACTTCAAGCTAACATAAAGAAGATGGTCTGCTGAAATTTTTTCTTGTATTATTTCTTCCATTGCTTACCGAATCCCTTTCCTCTCTTTTTGTGAAAAAGGGCAGAAAATTTAAGAGGTAAAGCTAGTATATATATTTTTCTCTAACCAGATTTTATTATTAAATTAGTTTTCCTTAATAAGTCTTTTGCTTCAAGAAGGAAAGATTTGATTTTATCTAAGTCTAAAGTAGAGGTTTTTAAATTATCAGACATAATAACTATTTTGTCCTTTTTTGAAAATTCAAAAGGACTTTTTTTATGCTTTTCAGCTAAACTTAGAATCTCCATAATCTTGTTTAATTGTTCTTGGCTTATTCTGTATTTTTCAGATAATCCTTTAAAAGTTCTAAAATTCTCTTTTGCATCTTTATACAACTGAATTCTTTTATGCAAATACTCATATTGCAGTATTGCATTAATTATATTTAAAATAGCCTCCCTTAATTCGTCGAGGATTTTTAGTAACAACTTATTCTCTTTTACAAGAGGAAATGTTATGTATGTGAGATGGTCTGCCATTTTCAATGCCTGAGAAGCTTTCTTTAAACTTATCTCAAATTTTTCCGGTTGTATTTCCATTTTGCCCCTTAGTCAGAAATATATGGAAAATGAAGTTAATATATTTTGCTGTTCTTTTCAATTTAAGACAAGCTTAAAATTGCCTCTGCTAAATCTCCGTTTGTTTTTTCTAAGGCCTCTCTTGCCTCACTTTCACTTTTCCCTGTTTTTTCCATTACAGTCTTTATATCTTCCTGATTTATCCCGGAATCTTCTTCTCTAATGTCTCCAGAAATCTGAAAACTTTCTTGTCCTTGCATATTTATTTTTACTATTTGTGGATTTTCTATAATTATTCTTTCCCCATTTGATTTTTCTATTACAACCCTATCTGCAGAAATCTCTTCCTGGCAAATGCCTAACTTAGACATCATTGATTGAATTTTTCTTGGATCTAATTTCATTTTTAACTAATAGGGAAAAAAATCCTAAGTCCAGCCGAGAAAATAATTATTAGAATTATGAATATAACTACATGCTTTGGTTCTAACATGAATTTTGAAGGATATTCTTCCTTATACCTCATTAAACCGCCAAAACCTGCGGGCATGTTTATTTTTTCTGCCATGTTGTTGGGAAGGATAAGAGATTTTTAAATTTAACTAAACTTTAAAAATATGTTTTTATTCAATTTAATATGAGAGATAAAAAAGAAAAATATGATTTTAAACAAGTTGAAGAGCAGATAAAACAATTTTGGAAAAGAGAGAAAATTTTTAAGTTTAATCCAAATATTAAAAAGAAAATTTATTCTGTAGATACACCGCCTCCGACAGTATCAGGGAAGATGCATATTGGACATGCTTTTTCTTATTCCCAACAAGATTTTGTTATAAGATATAAGAGAATGAGAGGTTACAATATATTTTATCCTTTCGGTACAGATGATAATGGTTTGCCTACAGAAAGGTTAGTAGAAAAAGAAAAAGGAGTTAAGGCCAAAGATTTACCGAGAGAGAAATTTATTAAAATATGTATGGACTATTTAAAGAAAGAGTTACCTAAATTCATACAAGATTGGAAAAATATAGGGGTTAGTTGTGATTTTGATTTATATTATTCAACTATAAACAATCATTGTAGGAAAATAAGCCAGCGTAGTTTTTTAGATTTATATAAGAAAAATAGGGTATACAGGCAAGATGCTCCTGTTATGTGGTGTCCTGAATGTCAAACAGGAATAAGTCAGGTAGAAGCTAAAGATAAAGAGGTTAAATCAGAGTTTAATTATATCAAATTTAAGATTTTAGATGGAAAAGAAAAAGACTTGATTATAGCAACAACACGACCAGAATTATTACCTGCTTGTGTAGCTGTTTTTTACCATCCTTCTGATCATAGATTTAAGAAATTAAAAGGAAAAATGGCGAAAGTTCCTTTATTCAATTTTAATGTTCCAATTATGGAAGACAAAAGAGTTGACATTGAAAAAGGTACCGGTATAGTGATGTGCTGTACTTTCGGAGATCAGACAGATATGGAATGGCAGAGAGCTTATAATCTCTCTATAAAGGAAGCGATAACAAGAGATGGGGTAATGACAAAATTAGCTGGAGAATATTCTGGTTTAAAGATAAAAGAAGCAAGAAGAAAAATAATTGAAGATTTGGAAAAATCAGGATTGATTGTGAAAAAAGAAAAAATAAAACATTTTGTTAATGTTCACGAAAGGTGCGGTACTGAAATTGAGTTTATAAAAAGTAAGCAATGGTTTGTCAAATATTTGGATTTAAGAGAAAAAATGTTGTCTTGGGGTAGGAAATTGGATTGGTATCCTATATATATGAAGCATAGATATGATAATTGGGTTAAAGGATTACAATGGGATTGGTTAATATCAAGACAAAGATATTTTGGAATTCCTTTTCCTGTTTGGTATTGTAAGAAATGTGGCAAGGAGATTGTTGCCGAAGAGAAAGATTTGCCAGTAGATCCGTTAAAAGATAAGCCAAAGAAAAAATGTTCTTGTGGAAGCAATGAATTTGAACCTGAAAAGGATGTTCTTGATACATGGTTTACAAGTTCTATGACTCCAAGATTGGCTGTAGAATTGTTAGATAAAAAATTTTGGGATAAGATTTTTCCAATGGATCTGAGGCCCCAGGCTCATGATATTATAACTTTTTGGCTTTTTAATACTGTTGTGAAAAGCAATCTGCATTATGGAAAAAATCCATTTAAAGATGTTTTAGTTTCTGGGTTTGTTACATTAAAAGGAGAGAAAATGAGTAAAAGTAAGGGAAATGTAGTTGAACCACAAATTGTTTTAGAAAAATATGGGGCAGATGCTTTAAGATATTGGACAGCTTCAAGTAATTTGGGAGAGGATATTGATTATAACGAAAAAGACGTAATTACAGGAAAAAAATTTACAACTAAACTTTTTAATGCTTCGAGATTTATTTTTATGAATCTGAAGGACAAAGTAAAGAGACCAAATAAAATCTTTGAGATTGATAGATTATTTTTGAGAAAGATGAATGAAGTTATAGAAAATTCTACGAATTCATTTGAGAAGTATGAATATTCAAAATGTAAGCAAGAAACAGATAATTTTTTCTGGCATTATTTTTGTGATAATTATCTAGAATTAGTCAAGCATAGGGTTTATAATGGAAGCAAAGAAGAGAAAGATAGCGCCTTCTATACTCTTTATTACTCTTTACTTACCATTTTGAAATTAATGGCTCCAATAACGCCTTTTGTTACAGAAGCCTTGTACCAAAAATATTTTAGAAAAAATGAAAAAGAGAAGAGTATTCATATTACGAAATGGCCAAAAAAATTTAAAATTTCTCAAAGAAAGGATGACAAAGAAAAGTTAGAGTTATTACTAGAAATTATAAGCAATGTAAGAAAAGAAAAAAGTAAGCATAATAAGTCATTAAAAGCTGAGATAATCTTGATATTGAATAAGGCAGATAAAGAAAAACTGAAAGATGTTTTAGAAGATTTGAAAGCAGTTACAAATGCTCATGAGATAAAAGAAGGTAAGTTTAAGGTAGAGTTTGTGGGAGATTAGAATGGTAAATAAGATAGAGTTAGAAGATTTATTAGAAGAACTGGGGAAAATTAAAGGTAGTCATACTGAACTTGTCTCAGTATATATTCCTCGTGGTCAGAATATTAATGTTGTAGCGAAACAAATAGAAGAAGAGAAAAGTACAGCAAGTAACATAAAAAGCAAAACTACTAGGAAAAATGTTATAGATGCTTTAGAAAGCATAAGCAGAGAGTTGAAGAAGTATAAAAAAACACCTGATAATGGTTTGGTTATCTTTTGCGGTAATGTTTCTGAAAAAGAAGGACAACAAAATATAGAATTATGGGTTTTAGAGCCACCAGAACCTCTTAAAGTTAGAATTTATAGATGCGACAAAGAATTTGTTTTAGGGCCATTAAAGGAGATGTTGGAAGTAAAAGAAGTTTATGGTTTAGTTGTTATGGATAGAAGAGAGGCTACTCTTGGCTTACTTGAAGGAAAGCAGATTAAAGTTTTGAGGAAATTGACAAGTGGTGTTCCAGGAAAAACAGAGAAGGGCGGCCAATCAGCTGCTCGATTTAGTAGATTAAGAGAACAGGCAGCTAAAGAGTTTTATAGGAGAATAGCTGAAAGTATGAAAGAGCTTTATTTTAATATGCCAAAGTTGAAAGGCATAATTATTGGTGGACCAGTCCCAACTAAGGAAGATTTTATGAAAGAAGGTCAACTCGTGACTAAATTAAAAAACAAGGTTCTTGGACTAAAAGATATTGGACAGACAGATGAATCCGGCTTAACTGATTTAGTTGAGGCAAGCAAAGATTTACTTTCCAGACAAGAAATTATCCATGAAAAAAAACTTTTGGAGGAGTTTTTTGAATTATTAGGGAAAGGGAAAAAAGCTGCTTATAAAAAAAGGGATGTGGAAAAAGCTTTAAGATATGGCGCTGTAGAGACATTAATTCTAAGTAAAAAATTAGAAAAGAAAGTAAAGGAAGAATTAGCAAAAAAAGCTGAAGATATTTCAGCTGAGATAGAGATGGTGAGTGATGAGACAGAAGAAGGAAAACAATTCTTAAATTTGGGTGGCATTGGTGCAATATTGAGATTTGAAATCTAAAAGATGGAAAAAGTAATGTTCTATAATTTAAGTTTTAAGCATAGGGTAAAAAGGCAACTGAAAAACTTCAGAAGGTATTGTTATATTTCTCTTTGTAGTTCGGGTGTATTATTTACTCTGCTTTTTATTTTTACGTCTTTATTAAATATATATTATATTCTTTCTTTTATAATGGCTTTTGCAATATCTGCAACGCTGAACTTTACATTAAATAAGATTTACACCTTTAATTTTTTTAATCCTAAAAGACTTGCTAAACAGTATTATCAGTTTTTTATTGTGAGTTTTTCTGCGTTTTCTGTTAATATTATTTTGCTTTATATTCTTGTTGAATTTTTTCATTCCTATTATTTAGTAGCTCAATTAACTATTGGCTTAGTTGGCTCACCGATACTTTTTATTATTCATAGAAGATTTGTTTTTAGTCATAAGTAGCTTGTTTAGGAGTAAATTTATAAACTTTTTACTTCTTGTAGGACAATGAAAACAAGAGATGGGCTCGGACAAGAAAAAGAGAGGGAATATATGAAAAAAATAGAAGCTGCTTTATTTATTTCTGGCAGGTGGTTGTCTCTTAAAGATTTAATTACTCTTACAGACATCAATCCTATTTTAATTAGACAACTGGTAGAAA
Organism: Candidatus Pacearchaeota archaeon; assembly: GCA_017609285.1. Lineage (GTDB taxonomy): Archaea > Nanobdellota > Nanobdellia > Pacearchaeales > GW2011-AR1 > JAFCEE01. Next base: position 76,372 of record JAFCEE010000005.1, read on the forward strand.
AATTAATTAAGAAATATTCTGGAGATACTGCCTTACAAATTTTAAGTGGGAAGGATAGGTGGAAAATGGATGTCAAGCTAGGTTATGAGGATATGGTTAATAAGTTGGCTACTGGCTCATCTGAATTTTCAAAAGCAGAGCAAGAAACTTTAGCAGTAATAGCTTATAAACAGCCCATTAAGCAGTCTGTAGTAATAAAAATTAGAGGAAATAAAGCCTATGATCATATAAAGAAGTTTATTGAGTGCGGGTTAGTAAAAGGAAAAAAGTCAGGAAGAACTAAAGAACTTACTCTGTCAGAAGATTTCCACAATTATTTTAAATTAGGTAAGAGGGATGAAGCGAATAAGGATTAAAAAATGTTAAGAGAAGTACTAATTTATTTATCAGTTTATATAGGTTTATTTGCAGCTGCTTATTATTTTTTATCTCTTATGAGTTCTAAAAAACATTATAAAAAAATACCTGAAAAAGACTTGCCAAGAGTTTCTATAATTATTCCAGCTTACAATGAAGAAAAAAGTATAAAAGGCACGGTGATGTCTGCTTTAAATTTAGATTATCCTAAGGATAAGCTCGAGATTATTGTTATAGATGATGGTTCTGTTGACAAAACATATTCTATAATTAAAAAAATAAGGGATAAAAGACTTAGGGTTTTTAGGAAAAAAAATAGGGGAAAAGGTGCGGCTCTAAATTATGGTATAAGAAGAGCTAATGGGGAGATTATAGTCACAATGGATGCTGATACTTTTGCTGAGGAAGACGCTCTTAAAAAAATGGTTTATCATTTTTCTAATCCTAAAGTTATGTGTGTGGCTCCATCTATGGCTATTTATAAACCGAGGAAAATATTAGAGAGGATTCAACAAATCGAATATCTTATGGGGGTTTTTTTAAGAAAAGCTTTTTCTTCCATGAATGCTATCCATATAACTCCTGGAGCATTTTCTATGTATAGAAAAAAATTTTTTGATAAATATGGCTTATTTGATGAAAACAATATTACAGAAGATATGGAGATGTCTTTAAGGATTCAATACAATCATTTTATTGTAGAGAATAGCGATGAGTCAGTAGTGTATACTAAGGCGCCAAGTACATTTTTGGGCTTGCTTAAACAGAGGAGAAGGTGGTATTATGGCTTAACTAAAAATTTATGGCATTATAGAAAGCTTTTTTCAAGAAAATATGGCCAGTTGGGAATGATAGTTTTGCCTGTTGCTGTGGCTTCAATTTTATTTTCGATAATTTTAACTTCTTATCTATTTATTAACACTCTTTTAAAAGTTAAAAAGGAGATTATAATGTTTAATAGCATTAATTTTAATTTTTCAAATATTTTTGTTTTTAATAAGTACATTCTTGAGAGATGGCTTTTCTTGTTTTTTAGTAAACCAATTACTATTTTTTTGATTATTTTCTCTTTGATATTAGTAGCTTACCTGTTTTTTGCTAAATCAAGAGTTACAAAATATTCTGGTATAAAAATAAGCATTATTTATTTTCTTGCCTTTTTTTATATTCTATTTGCTTTTTGGTGGGTAGTATCTCTGTTTTATGTTATTTTTGTAAGAAAAATTTCATGGGGAAAACAGTAAATTATAAAAATGTGCGAATTTTGGAATTAAAAATGGTTTCAAGAAAGAGAGAAATTCCTTTGTTGAGAATATTTCTTGCTTTCCTAATAGCGACTTTCCTTTTCTTAAGTGGATTTTTGGTCGGGTATAGTGTTTCATATTTGAAATATCAAAATATCGCATTAAGACAAGATGAAATTAAATATGATTTGCTGAGCCTCGATTTGGAGAGCAAATTTCTTGAAAGTTGTGATAAATCTGTTTTTCAGAGTATATCTATAAGGTTGGATGAGATGGGCAAAATGTTAAATATTTTAGAAGACAGATTCGGGAAGCTAGATGAAAAAGTAATTGAGCAAAAAAAGAGATATACTCTTCTAGAGATTCAGCATTTTTTAAATGTAAAGAAATATAAAGAACAATGTAAGCAGAACATATCTGTTATACTCTTTTTTTATTCAAATATAGAACCTTATGATAATATGGGTGAAAGAATGGGTTATATTCTCGATACTATAAAAGTTAGAAAAAAGGAAAAAGTTATGATATACTCTATTGACTATGATTTAAAAATAAGCATAGTTGATATACTTAAGAATGTATATAATGTTACTTCACCAAATACGCTAATTATAGATGAGAAAATTAAATTAGAGTCTGTAGAGAATATAAGGGAAATAGAGAAATATCTTGATTGATTATATAAGTTTCCTGTTTAAAGTAAGTTTTATAAATAATTTTCTTCTATAAGTTTTATGAATAAAAAAAAGCTACTCTTGATTATATTAGTTTTGTTGGTGGCTTTTTTAGTAAGATTATTTCCAATAAGAATTGCTCATTGGTGGGATGAAACAGTATATCTACAAAATGCTGAAGTATTGTTTTCAGGAAGAACAAACTATAATGAATTTTCATTTAGGCCACCGTTACTTTCCATATTGTTTTTTCTTGGGTTCTTTATCTGGCACTCTCCAATTTTAGCAAGCATTTTAACTGCAGCTATTTCAGTTCTTGCACCATTGTTTATATTCCTTATAGGAAAGAAGCTTTATGGCTTTATGACAGGAGCAATTGCTGGTTTGATAACAGCATTTTCTCCATTTATTATTTTAAATTCTAATTTTCTTTTGACAGATATTCCTGTCGTAAGTCTGATGGCAATATCTTTTTATCTTGTTTTATTTAATGATAGAAAATTGTTTTTATTCTTATCAGGAATATTTTTTTCACTGGCGATCTTAATGAAATTTACAGCAGTCCTTTTAGCACTGATTTTTCTGTTTTATTTTTTTATTAAAAAATTCAATTTTAAAAAAATCCTGCTCTTTTCATTTGGAGCATTTTTAATAATTTTTCCTTATTTATTATGGGCACAGATACAGTTTGGAAATTTTTTATTACCGTTCATTAAAGGTGCATCAATGGTTTCTGTTAAAAATGAAAGTACTTTATTTTATTTCTTAAATATTTCTCGGGCCTTTACAATTCTTGTTCCAATAGGTCTGATTTTATGGTTTGTTTTCAGCTTAATTCAAATAAAAAATAAAAAATATGTTAATATTTGGAAGGATTTAATTATGCTATTTTGGATAGTTTTATTTTTAGCTTATCTAACTTATACGCCCCATAAAGAATTGAGATATATTTTTCCAATAACAATTCCAATAACAATCTTGGCATCTCAAGGAATTTTTTTATTTTTCAGTAAATTTAAGAAACAATATAAATATCTTCTAATTGTGTTATTTGCTATCTTTATGTTGATTAATGTAGTTCCTCGTTTAATATATATTGGGAATTTAGGTCTGATAGACTACACAGAGACAGATGAAATGAAAGCTTCTTTTTACATAAAAGATCAGATGAATTATGACGGAATAATTTATTCTAACCATAATTGGCCTGTTTTTGCATATTATTCTGGAGCTAAAACAATTTTAATATGGCCAAATGACGAACGTTTTTATCAAGTTGCTAAAGAAATAATGAAATACCCCGGGTTATTAATTATTGAAAAGGGAATTCAAAAACATCCTACTACAGAATGGTTGGATGAAAACCCCAAGTTTAATTTTATTAAGAGACAAGGAAATATCTTTATTTATAAATATTCTCCAGTATATTGATATTAACTAAATAAATTTTGAATAATATACTAAAGTATAGAAATCAATAAAAATCTGCGCTTATTTTTTAAAGTATGAGATGTTTTAAATGTGGTAAAAGTGATAGAGAAGTAAAACTTTTAGATGCTATTTCTTGTGGCGAGGTTGTGAAGATTTGCGAGGAATGTTCGCTGATTGAAAATATACCCATAATAAGAAAGCCCACCACTTCTCAATTAAAGGAAAGTGAAAGAGCCTATACAGTTATAGAAAGACTTAGAAGAATGGCTGGTTTAAATAAAGAAAAAGAAGAGATTAAAGAGTTGGCTAAAAAAATACAGGATATTACTTTAGATGACTTGAGACATAAAAGTGAAGAAGGGGAGTTGAAAGAAAAACAAGAATTAGCTAAGAAAAAAAATAAACCTTTAAATTTAATTGATAATTTTCATTGGCATGTTTTGATTTCTAGGAAAAAGAAAAAATTAACTAGAAAAGAATTGGCTGATTTGTTAGGAGAATCTGCAACTGCAATTAAGATGATTGAAAATAAGGAGATGCCCGATGATCCTGAAAGGTTAATAAAAAAAATTGAACAGTTTTTTGGTATTAAGTTAAGGAAAGAAGAAGAGAAAAGGGAAGAAGAAAGAATTGAAAAGGCAATAGAGAAGAGGTTAGAAAAGAAACAAAATGTAGAGATAAAAGAGGGGAATGAAAAAGAGGGAAGGGAAGAGGAGCCTGCAAGAATTTTGAAATTTGATCCCGAAACAATAAAAAATCTGACAATAGCTGACCTTAGAAAATTAAAAGAAGAAAAAGCGAAGAAAAAGCAAGATAACATTTCTAATGTAGTATGGCAAGCAGGAAAGGAAGAAAAAGAAAATAGAAGAAATAAAGGAGATGGATTAATTGGTAATGATATTGAGATTATTGATTAGAGAAAAATAATAGGGGTTTGTAATGTTAAGTAAAATAAATGCTGTTTGAAAAAAAAGATTTAAATTTAGAAAAGATTTAAAAACATAATTCTTTTGTTTCTGAGATGGAAGTTAAATATTTGAAACACCAGGAACAAGTTTCTGGATGTCGTTAAAATAAAAATGGAGATCAAGTTTTTAAGACGAGAAAAGAACGAGGCTGAAATAGAGATAAGTAATTTAACTATAGCGGAGATTTTGAGAGCTTATCTTATCAAAGACGAAAAAGTTAGTTTTGCAGCTTGGAGAAGAGAACACCCCACTAAAAATCCTATTCTGAAAATAAAGACGAAAGGGAAGACTGTGAGCAAAGCTTTGCAAGATGCTATAGACCAGATAGAAAAAGAGGCTGATTTGCTTGTTAAGAACTTTAAGAAAAGTAAGTGAGTGGAAAGTAAAGGCAAGATTTATTAATTCTTTTTTATTTTTTTATTAATGTCAACTTATACTAAAGAAGACGGTAAAAAATTTTTGAATCTCGCTAGAGGGGCAATAGAGGAAGAATTTTCTGGTAAGAAGCCCAAAATATATAGAGAAAAAAAATTTCAGGAGAAAAGAGGAGTTTTTGTTACGCTAAAGAAAAAAGGAGAGTTAAGAGGCTGCATTGGGTTTCCTTATCCTTCTCTTCCTCTTGCCGAAGCTATAATAAAAGCAGCTAAATCAGCTGCTTTTTCTGACCCAAGGTTTTTTCCCTTACAAAAATCTGAGTTAAAGGATATAGAAATTGAAATTTCAATTTTAACTATTCCTGAGGAATGTAAACCAGAAGAAATTGAAATCAGAAAAGATGGTTTAATGTGTGAGTATAATAGGAGAAGTGGCTTGCTTTTACCTCAAGTTGCAGTTGAGTGGAAGATGTCAAAGAAGGAATTTTTAGAAGCTTTATGTGAAAAAGCTGGTTTGCCTAAAAATGAATGGAAAAAACCTGGCTTTAGATTATGGAAGTTTTCTTGCCAAATTTTTTCTGAGAAAAATTTATAAATGTTCTTTTTATTAAAATAATATGGATTCAGCCAAGCATAATTGTGAGTATACTGTCTTTATTCCTATATCTCAATCATCAGTAGATAAGCTAGAAGTTTTTGATGCCATTTTTGGGGGAGATAAAGGAGACCACGCTCCTCTAGAAGTGATGGCAATTAGTGAGGATAATGATACCGCAAGGATGCTAAATTCTGGTAAAGCGCAAGATAGAGAAATTCCTGAAAGAGTCAATATAGGAAATACTTTCTACTTCATTCAAGAAATTGGCAAGCAAGTTTATGCTATTTCAGCAGACGGAAAAACCCAGATTCCCTTAGGAAAAGATTATAATGAATTAAAACCATTTATATTCCATGAATTGGAGTCCATTCTTAAACAATTAAAGGGACATTATAATGTATAATAATTTTTATTAACTTCCTTTTCTTTATTTTTTCATGAAACAAAGAGAAAGAAACAAAATTTCAGCTGGCTCTTATGATTTAAACAGGTTTCTTTATGGCGGTTATGAAACTGATATAATAACCACTATTTATGGCCCTGCCGGAAGTGGTAAAACAAATTTTTGTTTACTTGCTTCAATTTCACAGGCGAAAAAAGGCAATAAGGTTTTGTTTATCGATACTGAGGGCGGTTTTTCTGTAGAGAGAGTTAAGCAATTAACCAAAGAACATTATGACGAGGTTTTAAAAAACATAATCCTGCTTAAAGTAACTAACTTTGATGAGCAGAGACAAGTATTTAAAAGATTATTGAAAGAAATTAAAAGTCGAGGGAAGATTGGCCTAATTGTAGTTGATGGTATGACTATGTTATATAGATTAGAGTTAGGAGACGCAATTAAAGACAAAAAAGAAGAGAAAATTAAGAATATAAATAGAGAATTGGCTAAACAGCTTATGATTTTAGCTAAAATAGCCAGGAATAAAAAAATTCCGGTAATAGCTACAAACCAGGTTTATTCTGACTTTTTGTCAGGAGAAGAAAGAAAAGCAGGAAAAAAACCTGATGTGAGAATGGTTGGAGGTGACATAATGAAGTATTGGAGTAAATGTATAATTGAATTGCAGACAGAAGGAAAAAGAAAAAAAGCTATTTTAAGAAAACATAGAAGCTTACCTGAAAAAGAGATAAACTTTATTATTACGAATTCTGGAATTAGGAAAAGAGGATGGATTTGATTAAGTTTTTAAGTTATACTTTCTTTTGATTTTTATGAAAAAAGGTAAAATCGGGATTATACTAATCATAGTTTTGATTCTTATTATAGCGGGCTTCAGTATTTTTGAATTAACTATAAGAAAAAGACCAAAACCTTTTTTTAACCAATATTTTCCTAATTCTGAAAATTTTAGTGAAACTAAAGAATACGAGGATTTTTCTGAGGAATGTAATAATAATGGAGGGGGAGTTGTTTTAGAGGAAGAAGGGGATATTGTAAAATGTAGTTGTTATGTAATTTCGAGAGATTCTGAAGAGGGCTGTAGTGGAGATTACGAATGTGTTTATGATTGCAATTTCTCTAATGCTATAAGTTCGGGGATTTGTGTTTTAGTTAAGACAGACAAGGATTTAGGTAAAGGAATATATACATATGAATATGAGTGTTCAGAGGAAAAGCCAGGTTTTTGTTCTAATATTCCTATAATAGAACCTGAGTGGGAGATGTTTGGAAGTAAGTTAATAGAAATAGGTCACAAGGAATTTCCTCAAGAGGAGGAAGAGTTTAGTCCTGTTTAGCTTTTTTTAAATTATTACTTTTACATTCCGGATTAAAGCAAAATTCCCAGGGTCTTCTTCCCTTTCTAATCGCCAGAAGTTTTGGAAATCCACATTCCTCGCACTTTTTGTTAGCTGGTTTTATAAGAGAGTTAGGTGGCAGACTATATGTGATTTTACATTTTGGGTATGCAGAACAAGCGACAAAATATCTTTTTGCTTTTTTATTATACAAGATACGGAGAGAACCTTTTTTACAAACAGGGCACTTGCCTATAATTTTTTCTTCTCTTTCCTGTTTGTAGTTTTCTTCGATTGCTTTTACCAACTCTTTGCCTATTTTTTCTTCATTTTTTCTAAAATCTTTAGAAATTTTTTCTATTGTAGATTTGGCTTCTTTTAATGTTTTATCTTGTAAATTAAGAATGTTTCTTTTAGCTTCTCTTATGCTTTCCATTTCTTTTTCGAAATGCCTAGTTAATTTTTCTTCTATGATTATTGGAGAGTATTTAGAGAGGGTTGAGATAAGACTAATCCCAAGAGGAATGGCATGAATTGGTTCCTCTTTTATGTAATTTCTATTGTAGAGAGTTTCTATTATTGCTGCACGGGTAGCTTTTGTACCTAAATTTCTTTTTTCTAGCTCTGTTATAATTGACGCAGGAGTATATCTTTTAGGAGGCTGTGTTAATTTTTCTTCTATTTTTATCTTTTCTATTTGTTTCTTGCCAAACATATCACCAATTCCTTGCTCCCTGATAACAGCAGGATAAACATTAAGGAAGCCTTTATTTTTTATTTCTAAACCTTTTGCAAGAAATTTTAGTTTATCTTTCTCTGTTATGAAAATAATTTTTTTGTCTTCTATTTCGGCATCAGAACAAAAACAACTTATGAATCTCTTAACAATTAAATTATAGATTTTCCCTTCTTCATTACTCATAGCTCCAGACTCTCCAGTTGGATAAATAGACGGATGAGCAGGGTCTGTTTTTTTCCCTTCAACTGGTTTTTTCCTCTCCACAAATTTAACTTCTTTAAACTTGTTTGATAATTTTTTTAATATACTATGGGGGTTTATGCTTAGAGGGATTTTTTGAGAAGAGGTTCTTGGATAAGAAATTAATCCATTAAGATAGAGATTCTGGGCTATTCTTAAAGTTTGAGAAGGGCTTATTTTGTATAATCTATAAGCTTCTCTTTGTAGTGAGGTTAGATCAAAAGGTGTCGGGGGCCGAATATAGCGAGATTTTTTTTCTGTTTTTGCTTCCCCTATTTCTCCTCTTAAATTTTTTAATTTTTCTAATTCCTTTTTTTCTTTTACATCTTTTTCGTATTTAAGCAAGAGTGAGTGGCTTTTTAATTTTATGAAAATCTGCCAATAAGGTTCTGGCTTGAATTTTTTAATCTCTAATTCTTTTTGAACAATTAAGTTTAAGGCAGGACCCTGAACTCTTCCTATACTTAAAATCTTAAATTTGCCTGCTTTTTTAATCGCAGACATTAATGCTCTTGACAAATTAATTCCATACATCCAATCAAGAAAATGTCTTGTTTCGCCAGCTATTGCCTGCCCCCAATTTATATTCGCTTCCAAGTTTTCATATGAATTTTCTAATTCTGATTTTGTTAAAGTAGAGAACTTCATTCTTTTGGCATCTTTTTGTTTTGCTATAAACCTAATAATATTCCATCCTATTACTTCTCCTTCAACATCATAATCAGTGGCTACTATAAATTCAGAAGCATTTTTTACTAATTTTTTGAGCAAGACAAGATATTTTTTTGTCCATTTGTTTCCTTTTTTAAAAGAAGGAACCCATTTTATATTAAATACTGGCCAGCCTTTTTCTTCTGAAGTTAAAGTAAAAAGATGGCCAACCGCAGCTGCAACAATTATCCTCTTCCCTTCCCTTTCTAATACATAATAAGAAACCCCTTTTTCAGATAATTTTTTGTGAGCTCCAAGAGAAGAAGCTATTTTCAAGGCAGCTTGTGGCTTTTCAGTTATTATTAAAGTATAGTTTTCCTGCTTTCCTTTTTTCCCAGCATTTTCATCAACCCACTCGCCAGATTTTTCAACTAGCTCTTCTTCAAATTTTCTTGTTTTAAGTTTTATTTTTCCTATTTTCCCCTTTTTTTTCTTACCAACTTTTTCTATTTTAACTAAACTTTCCTCACTAATTTGCTTTACTGGGATTTCTATTGCTTTTTTCAAATCCTCCTCATTCAAAGGAACGTACTCGTTCTGTTTTTTTCTTTTTGTTGGCATATTATAAATTATCAAGCGGGCTTTTTATATTCTTAATTAATTGATTTGATACTTGTAAATAAATTTGTGTTGTTTTGATGTCACTATGTCCTAATAATTTCTGTATGATTTTTAAATCTGTTCCTTGTTCGAGTAGGTGAGTTGCAAAACTATGCCTCAATGTGTGTGGATGAATATTTTTTCCAATACCTGCTTTTTTTCCTGCATTTTTTACTATTTTCTGTATAGTTGCAGTTGTCAATTTCCCTTTTCTATTAGATTCAAAAAAATATTTCGAGTTATTTAATTTGTAATAACTTTCTAAATCCTCTTTTATTGAGTTAGGGATATTCACAAATCTGTCTTTTTTTCCTTTTCCATGTTTAACATGAATCAAGCCTTCAGAAAAATTAAAATCTTCTTTTTTTAAATTTACAATTTCACTAACTCTTAAACCGCAGCCATAAAGCAATTTTAATATTAATTTGTGTTTAATATTATTTGTAGCATTAATTAGTTTTTTTACTTCTTCAGTTGTCAAAACTTCTGGGATTGTTTTGTTTCTTTTTGGATGGGGAATTTTTAAATTATGACTTAAAACTTTATTGAAGAAGAATTCTATTGCAGAAATATGGGATGATACTGTCGAAGGATTTTTCCTTTTTATTAAATTTTGAATATAATCTTTTACTGCATCTTTATTTAATCCCAACTCATTATTTTGGGAATATTCTAAAAATTTTGAAACAGCAAGTAAATAATTCTTAACAGTTTTCACAGAAAAATTTCTTATTTCTAGCTCTCTTTTTAGTTTATTTAATAAATCATCTTGCATTAAACCACATATTTTAAATATTTATAAAAGTTATGTTTTCATCTCTCTCACAGGCAAAATCATAACTTTAGTTATGATATGAGGATGTTGCTTGGCTTCGCCCAAATTTTAATTTTTCTTTTTTCCCACCCATTTAGGCGCGATTTTTACTTAGAATCATTTCCTCGCTCAACAGCTCTTTCACAGATGACTTGTCCAATATATTTTTCACCTTTGCCTCTCGCCCTTACAGAAATAGCATAATTATGGGCTT